>JACOWY010000034.1 GCA_016176555.1 Candidatus Chisholmbacteria bacterium
AAGGAGGTGAGTAACATGGCAAAAACACCAGATACAGGCATCGCCTATCACCGCAGCCAAATGGCAGACGAACGAGGATTCGACGTACCGCCATTACGGGCAGCCGAATACGACATGGCATTTACCCAAGCGGCTACAACATTAGGGCTTCCATTACCAGAGCCAAGAGCTTTTGCTAGTGTAGAAGAAGGAGTGGCGTGGGCTCAACAATACAACGATGTTTTAGCGCTCGCTCAGCAAATTTATGCTAGTCAACCAGCATTCGGCGCAGGTCAAGATGTGTTCAAATCCGCTCAACTCAATAGGCATCAACCTCGAGCTTAGATCACATCGCCTAACTGCAAAGCTAAGCGGTGCACAAATTTCGTGCCAGTTGCCCGCTCGCGTATAATAATAAACCAGATGTACTGGGCCGATAGCTTAGCCTCAAAAATCATCAAATCAGGTAAATTTAAACCCTACTGGGTCGACGACATGAAGACCCCATCGGGTCGGGTTCACATTGGCTCGGTTCGCGCCGTCATCACTCACGAACTCATCTACCGCGCCCTCAAAGATAGGGGAGTCGCCGCCACTTTCACCTACGTTTTGGAAGATCACGACCCCATGGATTCCATTCCCACCTATCTTGATCAGGAAAAATATCAAGAGCACCTGGGTAAACCCTTATTCAGAATCCCCGCCCCTAAACCAGGCTTTAAATCCTACGGCCACATGTGGGGCGAAGAATACAAACAAATTTTTGAGAAAATCGGCGCCCACCCCCAAGTCATTTGGGGTTCTGAGCTTTATCTCTCAGGCAAAATGAACGCCATGGTCAAGCTCTGCCTCGATAAAGCAGATGTCATCCGCGGTATTTATAAAACCCTCTACAAGCAAGATAAAGCCAACAATTGGTACCCCTTCAATGTAGCCTGCGAAAAATGTGGCAAGCTTTCCACGACTTCGGTTACTGACTGGGATGGAGAATTAGTCACCTACGCCTGTAAGGATCTCGAATGGACCAAAGGCTGCGGCCATCAAGGCAAAGTCAGCCCTCTCAACGGCAATGGCAAACTACCTTGGAAAGTCGAATGGGCCTGCAAATGGAAAGTCATTGGCATCACCGTCGAAGGCGCGGGTAAAGATCACATGACCGCCGGCGGCTCCCACGATTTCGCCAAACTTGTCTGCGCCAAAGTCATTGATTACCCAGTGCCTTTTGCCTTTTCTCACGAATTTTTCCTCGTCGGCGGTCACAAAATGAGCTCTTCCAAGGGTGTGGGTTCCTCTGCTTTAGAAGTCTCAGAAATCCTGCCTCCTTTCCTCATCCGCTTCATGATCGCCCGGGTGAAATTCAATCGAGCCATCAACTTCGACCCCGGCGGCATGACCGTTCCCGATCTTTTCGACGCCTACGATGAAGCGGCCCTTGCCTATTGGAGTAAGGGGGACAAAAAACTGGCTCGCATTTACGAATTTAGCCAAGTAAGCGGCAAACCACCCCAAAAACACTTCTTGCCTCGCTTTCGTGACGTGGCTCAATTTATCCAGCACCCCGAAATCGACAACTACACTAAATTTGCCGAAATCAAAGACAGCGAACTAACCACATTCGAAAAAGACGTTCTTGAAGATCGCATCAAATACGCCCAAATCTGGCTTGATGGCTATGCTCCCCCGGAAGCGGTCTTTACCCCAACTAAAAGCATTCCCCAAGAAACAGCCGATCTGTCCTTAGAGCAAAAACAATATCTCCAAAAGGTGGTTATATTGTTAAATCAAGATTGGAAAGAGCCTGAGGACCTCCAACAAGCTCTCTACGATAAAGCCAAAGAACTGAATCTATCACCTAAAAAAGCTTTTGCCGCGCTCTATCTTTCGCTTATCGGCAAAGACCATGGCCCCCGCGCTGCCTGGTTCCTCCTCGAACATCAACCCAAAGCCATTAAAAGATTTAAGGAACTAACCAAATGATCACTCGCGAAGAATTAATTAGCGCGGTGAGAGGCATAATCGGCGAAGAACTTCTCGCCAAAGCCGAACTCAAAGACGAGCTGGCTAACGGCGTCCAGTTTGAAGGCAGCATGCAAGTGAACAAGGTCGCCCTTGGCGTCAGCCTCAATAACCGTTAGAGTCAAGGCCCAAGCCTGCATTTTTCACCACGGTTTTGACCCTCGCACCTACAAATCCCGTTTTTCCCGTTCGGCTCAAAAACGCCTCCGCCTCATCGCTAAACACGAACTCACCATCCTAGGTTTTCACTACAGCCTCGACGCCCACCCTCAAATTGGCAATAACAGCGTCATCATCCGCGAGCTCGGCGCCGAGCTCGGCGAGCCCCTCTTCGACGAATGGGGTTATATCGGCAGGTTCCGTACCTTCCAGGATGTCAAAGAGCTATCGAAAAAATGTGCCAAGTTATTTGAGCACGACATCTTCGCCGTCTACGCTGGCCCCGAAAAAGTTTCTACTATCGGCGTCGTTTCTGGTAGCGCTAAACCCTACGACGCCGAACTCGCCGAAATGGCAGCCAAGGGCGTTGAACTCTTCATCACTGGCGAGCCCTCAGAGTCAGTGCCACATCGCATGAAAGAATCAGGTATTAACTACTTTGCCGGTGGTCACTACGCCACCGAAGTCTTTGGCGTCCAAGAGCTCGGCAAAAAGCTCAAAGCCAATTTTAAAAACAAACTCGACGTCGAATTCATCGACATCCCCAACCCAATCTAGTTATTAACACGTATTTTGATGAAACCAATTAAGTCTGTTGGCATCGTCGTTGTAGATAAGCAAAAAGTTTTACTTGTAAAACACGGCCCATCAGCCGACCACTTCGAAGATAAATATGGCATTCCCAGTGGCAAACTTCTCCATGGAGAAACAAATATTCAGACTGCTGTCAGGGAATTAAAGGAAGAAAGTGGTTTAACTACTTTTCCTAAAAATCTAAAACCTTTGCACTTATTTAAAGCTACATTTAACACCAAAAAAGGTCTCCTCAGTTACGACTGGCAAACTTATCATTGCCTTTCATAGACAGGAGAAATCCGGCAGGCAAACGAAGAAACCTATCCCGTGTGGGTAGATGTAGGCAAATTAAGTAACTACAAACTGCTCCCAAATGTTCTCAACGCCATCCGATTCGCCTTAAAAGACAAAAGTAAGACTCCATGGTAGCTCAACATTTTTCCATCGCTTGACAAAAACTTAAGTACGGCACAGTATAAAAGAAATGCCGAGAGTTTCAAGAATCCAACCTGACAGTCGTTATATGGGTTGGTTTATAAACAACCTGTGGAACGCCTTTACCCTAGCAAAAAATAAAGAGGAAATCAGGCAACTACTCAAAGGATTACTTACCCACACAGAAGTAAAAATGCTCGCTAAAAGAATCCAAATAGCCAAGATGCTACTAGAGGGCTATGACTATCTGTCAATAAAAGAAACAGTTAAAGTCACCGACCCCACTATAGCCAGAATTAATAACCGATTAGAAGAAAATGGCGCAGGCCTAATAAGATCTATCTCCCACTTACAGAAACTTGAGGCCAGCATCGAAAGAAAATATGGACCACCGGGCCTGAAGGAAAAATATCCCCAATATTTTGCCCTCGATCAAGTTTTATCGCAACTGAGAGAAAATATTAGACAAAGAAGAAAATCAGCCTCAGCCTACCTTGCTTCCCAGAAAGATCTATCTACTTAAGTACGGCACAGTATGTAAGTAAGTGAAAATATGATAACGCGAAATGAAGCTTTAGCCATCGTCAAAGAACACGTCAAAAACCAAAACCTCGTCAAGCACATGCTGGCTGTTGAAGCCGCCATGGCCGCCTATGCCAAGAAGTATGGCGAAGACGAAGACCGCTGGCGCGTCGCCGGTCTCCTTCATGACTTTGATTGGGAAATTCATCCCTCATTAGAGAAACACCCCCAAGATGGTTCAAAGATCCTCAAAGAGAAAGGTGTCGATGATGACCTCATCCGCACCATTCTCTCTCACGCTCAGCACACCGGAGTTCCGCGTGAGAAAAAGATTGACCAAGCCCTCTTTGCCTGCGACGAAATCACCGGCCTCATCGTCGCCACCACCCTCGTCCGCCCCGACAAAAAACTTGCTAGCGTCGAAGTAGAATCAGTAAAAAAGAAATTCAAGCAACCCGCCTTCGCCGCCGGCGTCAAGCGAGAGGAAGTAGAGGCAGGCGCCCGCGACCTCGGCGTCGATCTCTGGGCAGAGCACGTCCCGACCGTTCTCAAAGCCATGCAAGAAATTGCTTCCGATCTGGGACTTTAGTAACCTATAGTATAATAGGCACATGCCAAGTCCAGATTTAGAAGCAGTCATCTTGCATGGTGTATCAATAATCACAGAAAACGTTAAAGATCCTCTCATTAGAGAAGGACTAATTGCTACATATACTGCAACACCAAGCCAGCTAGAGTTTGAAGCTCGCGCACTCGCTGATTTTTGTATCGACCATAACCTCTATCCTACTGACTTTGTAAGAAGTGTAGTTTCTGATGAAGAAGCCTTGAAAGGAATAACCAGAGCAGTTAACTTCGCTCATGCACTCACCAGTGCGAAAACTATCGCCTTGCAAGATATGTCTTTTTTTATGTATCAACTTGCTGATGCTGCACATGATGTTCTATTGAAAGAGAAACTTAGAAGAAACAATAGGAATGTTGAGTTTAGATCAAAGGTCTGATAGCATTAATATGCATTAAAAACTTCATAAAAGCGCTGGTATGCCGAACATTCCCTCGGCAGAGCTGGTCGGCGAAAGGTACGAAGCAAAGTCGAAGTGCAACTAAGTCGACCCGGGAGCTCCCGTTATAGAGCCGAGTATTTCTGGAAAGAGATACTCACTGAGGTTTTCTCGGGGTTTTCCGGGAAAACAAACCAAGGTGGCACCGCGGGTAAATCCGCCCTTGCAAGAAAGGCGGATTTTTTGTGGTCATTTTTAAAATTAACTTTAATATAAATAGTCCACAACCCTCCGAAGTTTCCGAATGCGAAGCCGGCTAAATCGCCGAGCGAGCAAGTCGCAAAACGTATGGGGGTATGCAATCTCAAAATGCCTTTTAAACAAACTAAACCCACCATCCTTCATCTCATTCGTCACGGTGAGTCCAAGGCCAACCGCCATGGCATTTATCAAGGCCAAAGTTACGACGTGGGTCTCACTGCCAAAGGCAAACGTCAGTCTCAATCCGTCGCCGAGACTCTAAAAGTCATCCACTTCAAAGCCCTTTACACCAGCCCCTTACGTCGCTGCGTTGAGACAGCTGAAATTATTGCCCAAGCGACAAAAGGGCAACTGATTCACGACCCGAGCCTTTTAGAGATCAACCACGGCACTTGGGAAGGAAAAACCACCCAGGAATTCAACAAGAAAGAACAAGCCATGTTGAGAGAGTGGCGCCGTAACCCGGTTGGCGTCCAAATGCAAGGTGGCGAAAATATCGCTGCCGTGGTTAGGCGCTGCCGAGCCTTTGTCAAAAGCTTGAGTCCTGGGGAATACATCGTCGTCACCCACGATTTAGTCATCAGGGTCATTATCACCCTCGCCATCCACCATCAAATGAGGTTTTTATGGAAATATACCCTCGAAAACTGCGGCATCACCACCGTCAGTTTCAATCCCTACCGCCTCATCGGCCTCAACCAACACTTTCACTTAAACGGCATGCAATCGAAATTAAGCCGCCAGGCTCTCTAAATAATGTTTAAGGTAGAATAAGAACATATGCTCGATATAGAATTTATCCGTGAACATGTCGACAAAGTCCGTCAAGCCGCGGAACACAAACAACTCAATCAAAAAGTCGTCGATGAAGTTTTGCGCCTAGACAAAGAACGTCGTGACTTAATCCAAAAGGTTGAATCGATCAAGGCCAAACGTAATGACCTAAATGACCGGCTTAAAAAAGAACAAACCGAAGCTTTGAAGACGGAATCAGTCGCTCTCAAGCGGGAACTCCAAGACCTTGAGCCTCAACTCAAAAAAGTCGAAGCCTCTTTCCACGATCTCATGCTCCAAGTTCCTAGCATCCCGGCCCCAGACGTCCCCGTGGGCCAAGACGAAACTGGCAACCAGGTCCACAAAACCTGGGGCGAAAAACCTCAATTTGATTTTCCCATCAAAGATCACGTCACTTTAGGGGAAAATCTTGACCTCATTGATCTGGAGCGCGGCGTCAAAATCGGGGGGTTCCGCAGCTACTTTACTAAAAATGACCTCGTCCTTCTCGAGCAAGCCGTCCTCAACTTTGCCCTCAATTCGCTCATAGCCAAAGGTTTCACTCCCATGACCGTTCCCTGGATCGTCAATGACGACGCCCTGTGGGGCACTGGCTATTTCCCGTGGGGGATTGAAGATCATTTCCAAACCCAAGACGGCCAAAAGCTCATTGGCACCGCCGAGGTTTCTCTCACCGCCTACCGTGCCGGCGAAATTTTAAGCGAAAAAGATCTCCCCGTGAAACTCGTCGGCATCTCGCCTTGCTTCCGCCGCGAAGTCGGCTCCCACGGCAAAGACACCAAAGGCATTTTCCGCGTCCACCAATTTACTAAAGTCGAGCAAGTCGTGCTTTGCCACAACGACGAAAAGGAATCAATCAAATGGCACGAAGCTCTCCTCAAAAATTCTGAGGAAATTCTCCAAGCCTTGAAGTTGCCCTACCAAGTCATGCTCATGTGCACAGGCGACATGGGCGCCGGCCAAGTCAAAAAGTACGACATTGAAACCTGGTTCCCGGGCCAAAATAAATATCGCGAAACCCATTCCGATTCTTATTTTCTTGAATTCCAAGCTCGGCGCCTCAACATCCGTTACAAAACTGGTAACGGCGAAACCAAATTCGTCCACACTCTCAATAACACCGTCGCCGCCACCCCGAGGCTCCTTACCGCCATCATGGAAAACTACCAGCAACAAGATGGCTCGATAAAAATACCCCAAGTCTTACAAGAGTTCGTGGGGAAAGAAGTAATAACAACTCAAAAGGCTGAAACATAGCTTTCTTTCAGAAAACTCAGATAACTCAGAAGGTCGGTATATCGGAAAATCTGACTGTCGGAAAATCAGCATTTCAAATCCTCTGATTCTCTGATCATCTGGCTCTCTGAGTCTTCTGAGTATTCCGAACCATGTTTTTCTTTCCTGAACTTGTCGAAACGAAAACCTCCCGCTTTAACGGCACGATTAAAGTCTATAAACTCTTCGGCCACTACAGTCTTTCCGTCGACAACCTCACCCAAAGCGGGGGACTAGTCAAAAATATCTGGCACAAGGCGCTGAAGCGAATTACAAATTACAAATTACAAATTACAAATTGCCTGATTCTAGGCTTAGGCGGTGGTACATCCGCTGATCTAGTTAATAAAATCTGGCCCAACGCTCGTATTACCGGTATTGAAATCGATCCCCAGATGGTGAAACTCGGCAAAAAATATTTTAGTCTCGGCAACATCAGTCACCTAAAAATCATCACCGCCGATGCATTCAAACGAATCTATACGCTATACCCTATACGCTATTCGCTGATCTTGGTCGATCTCTACCACGGCAAATCATTTCCTCGAGAGGCCACTACCCCTATCTTTTCCCGCCATCTCAAACGTTTACTCAAGCCCAAAGGTACACTCATCATCAACCGCCTCAACTATGCCCACAACGAAAAAGACATTAATCAGCACGTCACCATCTTAAAAAAAGTGTTTCCCCACGTCACCGCTCACAAAATCCTCAGCAACATCCTGGTATTTTGCTCCCTCA
>JACOWY010000035.1 GCA_016176555.1 Candidatus Chisholmbacteria bacterium
GCGGCCCCGCCAAAAGCTCGCTGGCTCGCATTTAGGCGGGCAGGCATTTTTTATCGTGACGCCGAATCCGGAGCAAATCGTTTTGGCCCAGAGTCACACAGAGTTTAAGAACGCTTTGAATAGCTCGGATTTAGCGATTGCCGATGGGTGGGGGATAGTAGTCGCTGCGCGACTGTTACGAATTACGAATTACGAATTACGAATTACGGAGAGGGTGAGTGGGATAGAACTGTTCGAATCTTTGGTTAAACGGGCAGCGGAGGAGAGATGGAGCGTGATGCTGGTGGGGGGGAGAGGGGACACTGCGGCTGAGGCCGCCAAAATATTAAATATCATAAATCATATATCATATATTAAGGGAACTGAGGGTTTGCGAGATGCGAAAAACCCTGATAAAGACGAGGAAAAGAGGTTGATTGAACAGATTAATGAGTATGAACCAGATTTATTGTTTGTGGGCTTTGGGGCGCCATGGCAGGAGCTATTTGTGGCGCGAAATCTTTCAAAATTGCAAGTGAAAGCGGTGATGGTGGTTGGGGGAGCGTTGGATCAGATCGCTCATCCATCTCTGCGGCCGCCGAAAGTGATCGACCGAATGGGTTTGGGGTGGCTTTATCGGTTGGTGCGGCAACCGTGGAGATCGAGACGCCAGTTACGTTTGCTTAGGTTTGTCGGTATGGTTTTGAGAGCTTGGTGGAGAGGCAATCAAGTGCCAGCCGGCACCTGATTAGCCAGGTACCGAATGGTACTTGGCAACTGAGACTTTTACGGTTTGGGTGGATGGTGGCAAAGGCTAGAATTATGAATTATGAATAAGTAAGCTTTAAAGGTGTCACCCTGCAAGGTGGGCGAGGCGGTGGCTTAGGGAGAACAGCGACGTAAAGTGGCGGATTGACGAGGTTTTAGCTGAGGATACGAGACTCATGGCGACGTGGCGGTTTGCGTTTAAGAAGGCCGATGGATCAAGGAGGGCCTTCAACGGCATGAGCTTCGTGCGCTTTTCTCGAGGCAAGATTAGCGAGATTCAGGAGTATTGGCAGTCAAGTGGCAGCCGGCACCTGACTCGCCACGTGTAGAATGGTACGTGGCAGACTAAGTGATTGGTTTAGTTATATTGTTGTTGGTGATGGTGGGTGTTATGATGAGTTTATGATGACCAAGCGAGATCCCAAGGGTTTAGTTACCAATGAGTACTTAGAAAGTGCTATTCAGCATGTCGTGGACACGATGGGGGAATGGTTTGAGAAACTCATGGGAGGACAGAAGAACATTGAGATGAGACTAGTCAAAGTTGAAAAAAAACTAACGAAGGTAGAGGGCAACGTGTTGGAAGTAAAACGGCAGGTGACTGATCTTAAGTACGACACCCCGACCCAGAAGGAATTTAGGGAGCTTAAAGCGAAAGTGGATCGGTTTCACCCTTCGAACTAGGTATTTAGGTGGTTTTTTCTTGGGTAGGAGTAATTCCCAGAAGCCAGAGGACGGATTCTTTTTTGTAGCGGCGGTCGCCGCGGGAGTTGATCCTGATAGCCGGGAGTTTGCCGCGTTTGCCCCAGCGCTTGATGGTGAGAGGAGAGACTCGGAGTAAATCGGCGACTTCACGCACCGTGAGGAGGTCGGGGAGGCTGTCGAGGTTGAGGATTTTTTTAGGCATGGCTTTATCCCACTTCGTCCGCCTAAGGCGGACTTCGAGGGATTCCGCTTAAGGTGTCGTTAATTGATGCTTCATTGAGATGTATAGCTTCACCTTTTGATCTATTTTGATAAGAGGAGAAGCAATCCTTCTTGATCTTTGTACGTCTCTTCTATTTCGCAACTCCTCACACCGTAACAAAGTAGCTTAAAGGTTGTCAATAGGGAATTGTTGACTTTGTAGACCTGTTATCTCTACGCTTCGCTGACGCTCAGCCGAGGTAACGCCGATTTTAAGTTTAAAGGATTTCTTGTTATCTCTACGCCCCCTAAGCGGGGCCGAGGTAGCGCCGATTAGATTCTTTTTGATCTCTTGCTATAATTATAGGTCTTATATTATGAGTGAAGTAGAACGCCAACCAGAGCTTGGGGAGATAGAGGTAACTTTGGGTGATTATCTGCGGCTGATGGCGTTGGATAATCCAGGTGCGGTGGTGGGGGTGGTGCGGGAGTTAGCTGAGCGGGCTAGTAGTAGCGACCCTGAGGGAGATAATCCTGATGTTGAAGCTTTGGTTGAGCTAGGCGTTTCATTGACGCAGGTTGAGTCAGAAGATCAAGCGATGACGCTTTTGGCTGAATTGGCTGGGATTGATATTAGCCCATGGTTAGAGGCGCGACAACTCAATGGGCTTATCGCTCGATTGGCCGAAGAGGCCCAGGAGATTGAAGAGGAGAGTGGTGCGGATGCAGCTGAGGCGGGTTTAGATGATGAGGGGGTGCGAAGAGCCATAGATGCTGATGATACTTTGGGGGTGTATCTTAAGGAAATGGCCCGGACGCCACTTTTGACGGCAGCCCAGGAGGTGGAGTTAGCAATGAGGATGGAACAGGGAAAAATTGCTCAGGAGATGCTAGGCAGGGCAAAGGCAGGTCTCTCTGTGAGGAAGCGAGCATGGCTAGAGAGGCGAGTAGAGGAGGGAAAGGCGGCGCGGGATCATTTAGTGACAGCTAACGGTAGGCTGGTGGTGAGCGTGGCGAAAAAATATATGGGGACAGGGGTGCCGTTTTTGGATCTGATACAAGAAGGGAATATTGGGTTGATTCGGGCAGCGAAGAAGTTTGATTATAGGAGGGGGCATAAATTTTCGACCTATGCGACGTGGTGGATCAGGCAAGCGATTACGCGAGGGATTGCTGATCAGGGGCGGACGATTCGGGTGCCGGTGCATATGGGAGACCAGATTAATAGGCTATTGCGGGCTCAGCGTAGGTTAACGCAGAGTTTGAGGCGCGACCCGACTACTGAAGAGTTGGCCGATGCTTTGGGTGTGGCACCAAAGAAAGTTCAGTCAATGCTTAAGATTGCCCGACGGCCAGTGTCGATTCATGAACCAGTAGGTGATCGTGATGATGAGTTGAGTGACTTTATTGAGGATGAGGATGCGCCGACGCCGGTTGAGGCGGCGACGAGGAATCTCTTGCTGGAGCAAATTGCGGAGGTCTTGGAAGGTTTGCCGCCGCGCGAGGTGAGAGTTTTGGAGCTTCGATATGGGTTGAGGGATGGTAAATCATATACACTTGAGGAAATAGGGAAGAAAATGGGGGTGACGCGGGAGCGCATCCGCCAGATTGAGGCTCAAGCTTTGAGGCGGCTTAGGCACCCCTCACACAGGCGGAAATTGAGGGATTACTTGAGGGAGTAGGACTATTCTGGCGGTTGTGGGGTAACCTATAGTTTTTTGGTGCACAATACAAAACTCAGATAAATACGAGCAGCTATGTTTGCAGGAATTGAATCAATGCCGAGGCCTTGCATGCTTTACCCCAAAGAACAACCACGGGGGTGTGATAGAGAGCTGTGCCCGCTGTATTTTGACTGCATGAACCTCATCGAGGATATTGCTCGGGAGACAAGACTTCATCAGGACGAAGTGATTGATAGGCTGGGTGATCCAAATCACCCCATTCTTTACCTCCTTTGGCAGCTGGCCATAAGGCTTCATTTGGGTGAGCGGGCAAGGCTGTGCCGGTTTGAGCAAGAGGCGTTGCCGCCGGGGGAGCCGGAGCAGCCGCAGTTGCCTTAGTTCAATTTCCTTTAAGACCATTTATGGTCCCATAGTGTGATACAATGCAGCCAGAAGTGTAGTTAGCCGTAGTTTAACTCAGATGGGCGAAACTATAGGTGAGACACTACCGTCATTGCCCGATGCTGGGCAGGGTACTAGCCAGCACCCTGCCGGGCAAATATTTCCTGGGGAAGTGGGTGTTGTCAAAAGTGAATTTTCTGGGCCGAGGTTTGATCCGGGGTTATCTTTGGTTCAAGGTTTAAGAGTGATTGGGCGAATTGGGGGTGCTGCTTTATCGTTAGCTTCCCGTTTTGTGGTAGACCAGATAGGTGAAGCAATTAGAGAAGAGGAGGAAGAAAAGAAAGCTCGGGAACTTTTAGCTGAAGCACAGTTGGCGCGGGTGGAAGAGCTGTGGGAGTTGGTTCGTGCACCCGAGGTCGAGATGCCCGTACGCTTAAGAGCCCTCTTTGAGATAGCCAAAATTAAACTTACTCCCGAAGCAGAGGGATGGTTTGAGGAGCTTGCGTCTGAGGAATCTACAGTTTAAGATGCTACCTCGAACTGAGTTCATTGTATGGTGGTAGAAACGACGGTGTTTCATGCTGGGGAGCAGAAAGAGATAACGTTTCCCCTTCTGGAGTTGCCAGAAATTTTGCCAGAGTGGTGTGGTGGACTTATCAATGATCCCCAGATGTGTTTTCTGGGCTACGGTCGGTATTGGTATGACTGGTATACAGCTCGAGTTCATTTGAGGGAGGCTATTGAACCTTCTGGTGTGGCTTATGGGAGGCGGACAACAGTGCAGCAGACAATGCTGTTGTCGGCTTGTCATAGGTTGATGATAAAAAGTGTGGACGTGGGAGTGATGGCGGAGCAACGGCAGATACCGCTCAATGCCCGGTTTTTGGAGAGAGGGGATGCGGTGACGGTGTTGACAGAGTTAGCGGCTAGGGGGCAACTGGCAACCGAGCCACCACGGCTCACCTATTTTGAGATTGATGAAGACGCGATGCGGCGAAGAGATGAGCTTAGACGTTATCCTAATCTTAAACAATGGTGGGAAGATGAGAGTCTTTACTTTGTAGACCCAAAAGCTGGAAAGATAATGTCTCGTAGTCGGCTAGTTGATCTGGTACGTTCTGGTGGTGAGGAGGCGCGGTCGCAGACAATCGGCCGCTACCTGGGAGACTGGCTGTGGTATGGAGGAACGCGAGGCAGAGGGTACTCTTTGGATGGGTTTAGGGGTACCTACTTTACTCCTCAAGAGGTGTGGGATTTGTTGAAATTTGTAGAAGAGCGGTATCCCCACAAACTTTTTTTGGGGTTTAGGTAAGGAGATTTTCTGGAGTGATTGGAAGGATCAAAAAACCGCTCGAACAGGGAGCGGTTTTTTGGCGTTTTTCCAGATTGTCTACTTACTATTACCATACTACAGTGTATGGTAGTAGTAGAGAGATACTTGAGGTATAAACCTCTATTTTAGTTCTACTTGAGCGCCTGGCCCACGCAATTTCTCGAATTTTCGCTGACTGCTTATTCAGCCGTATCGAAAATCGGGAAATTATGAGGGCCCTTCGCTTGGTTGAATTATTTTAATTCAACCTGCGCTACACGTAGAACGTGCCTGCTCAGGTCTCACTTTAGTTCCACTTGAGCGCCGGCTTCTTCGAGTTTCTTTTTGGCTTCTTCGGCGTCGGCTTTTTTAGCGCCTTCGAGGAGCTTAGCGGAGCCTTTGTCGACCAGATCCTTAGCTTCTTTGAGCCCAAGATCGGGTTTGAGTTCACGGACTGCCTTGATAACGCCAATTTTGTTAGCGCCAGAGTCAGTCAAGTGGACGTCAAACTCGGTTTTTTCCTCTACAGGAGCGGCCCCGGCACCAGCCGGTGCGGGGCTGGCTCCGGTTGCTATCGC
>JACOWY010000001.1 GCA_016176555.1 Candidatus Chisholmbacteria bacterium
TGACGTCTACGCTAACTCGGTGACGGCGGCTAACTTGACCATGGAGATTGATGACTCAGGAGGTTTAATCTTCAACATGACCACCACGGGGGACTTTGTGATTCAAGACTCAGGCACGGCCACGGCTACATTCGGTAACGCCGGAGATGTGACCCTCAATGCCCAGCGGGGGACGGCCTCGGCCTTGCAACTCATTTCCACCTCAGGAGGGATTGATATCTCCACTGGCTCAGGGGCAGCGGCTAATGACATTGATATTCTCTCTGGGTCGAGTGTGAATCTCAGAGCAGCGGAGTCGGCGGCTGATGCGATTACGATCGTGACCTTGGGGGCGGCGGGCGGGATTGACATTTCCACGGGCGGGCAGCTGGGGCAAGGAGGGAGCATTGATATTTTGGGAGGCCAAGGGGCAGCCGCGGCCATCACCATCGTGGCGCCGCAAGGAGGGATTGACATCTCGACGGGGAGTGCCACCCAGAACATCGACATTCTCTCAGGGGCTTCCATCAACCTGACGGCAGCGGAGAGTGCAGCCGATTCAATCGTGTTGACTAGTAGTGCCGGAGGCATTGACATTTTGGCCACGGGAGCCAGTGCCGGGGAGGATATTGATATTACGGCGACGGGGAGTAGCGTCAACGTGACTTCGAGTGAAGGGATTGAGAACGCGGTGACGCTGACGGCTTCAGCTGGAGGAATTAACATTTCCACTGGCTCAGGGGCAGCGGGCAATGACATTGCAGCGGCGGGGGAGGACATAGACATTATTGCCACGGGTTCTTCAGTCAACCTGCAGTCAACCGAGAACGCTAACGACTCGATTACAGTGGTATCTATTAATGGGGGAATTGATATTTCTACCGGATCACCGGCGGCGGGGAAGGATATTGACATTTTGTCGGCTTCTTCGATTAATTTGAGTGCCCGTGAAGGTATTGCTGACGCCATTACTATAGTAGCGGGACAAGGGGGGATTGACATCTCCACGGGTTCTGGGACGCAAGACATTGATATCCTCTCAGGAGACGCGATCACCTTAAAGGCTGGGACCAATGGGATTACTCTGTCGACAGGGACAACCACGGACCAATCGGGGATACTCCTGAATGGTTCGGGTGATTTAACTTTAGGCGGCGGGATTACCTTAGGTAATTTTGCTAGCTGTACGGCTTTGGAAACTGATAGTTCAGGGGTGTTGGCGTGTGGCTCTGATGGTGGCGGTGGAGGCGACTTTGACGACACTTATGCCACTACCATCACCAACAGTAACTTTGTTATGGAAATAGATAATACCAATGGTCTTACTTTCAACATGACGACGACGGGAGACTTTGTCATCCAAGATGGGGGCACGGCCACGGCGACATTCGGTAACGCCGGTAATGTGAGCATCACGGCTCAGCAGAGTGCAGCCAATGCGATTGAACTGATCGCTGGGACTGGGGGGATTGATATTTCCACCGGCTCGGGAACCCAGGATATTGATATTTTGGGCGGGGATAGCATTACGGTAAGGGCGGTGGGGGGAGAGATTGTGCTGTCGGCTGGGTCGGCGACTAATGGGTCGGGGATTGCGATTCAAAATGATGGATTTTTGCGTTTGCCTACTCTGCTGGCGCGGATTTGGGTCAGGGTGAATGGGCTGAACCGACGGTTTAACTCGGCCTCTAACGTAGCTGACTTTTCCGAATACATAGCTCAATCTGAGCCTTCGGAACAGGGAGATGTGATGGTGATTGACCAAGATCGAGGGGAGACGGTGCGTAAATCAAAAGCACCGTATGAAGAGAATGTCTTGGGAGTGGTGAGTGAGACGGGGACGGGGTATAACAGTGATGACTGTGAAGGGGACGAGAGTAAGGCTTTAGGAGAATGTGAGAGGGATGGTCATCCTGATTGGGCGAATGTGGGTATGCTGGGGCAAATTGACGTCAAGGTGACGACGGAGAATGGGCCGATCGCGGTGGGGGATCGGTTGACGACATCGTCTATCCCGGGAGTAGCGATGAAGGCGACCGAGGCGGGGCAAATTGTGGGCCGGGCCCTTGAGGCTTACACCGAGGCTGATCCGACGGTAGTGGGTAAGGTGTGGACGCTGGTGTCGCCATCTTACTTTGACCCGACGATTGAGGCAGATGAGGATGTGGATGAATTGCTGGTGGAGGCAGAAAATGTGGAGCCGTATGTGGCGCAGATTCCCTACGCTCAATCGGGCCGGGTGAATGAGCTGAATAATTTTGGCAAATACTCAATCCAGCGGCTAGTGGGAGGGACGATTGAGACGGTGGGCAAGTTTGCCACGGCCATAGTGGCTAATTTGAAGTCTGGCATAGTGGTATCCGACGAGGTAGCCACGCAGGCGATGCTAGCCAACCAAGCGGCAGTGGGGGAATTGACAGCCAGATCAGTGACGATTGGAGGGGAGGGAGAATTTATCATGACTGGAAGTGATGGGATAGAAGTAGCCAGGATTGATGAGAGTGGCAACGCGGTGTTTGCCGGGACGCTGACGGCTGACACCATTCGGGCCAATACCATTGAGGGGTTGGAGGTGCTGACCAACGACATAGACGAATTGGCTTTCCGGGTGGGACAGCTCGAAGAAGCGTTAGCAGCTTCGAGTTCGGCGGTGAGTGGCGAAGGGGCATTGAGTTTTGGCAGCGGGAGCGAACTTGATCTTGAAGCAATGAGGGTAGGGGTAGCCACGGTGTCGGGTGAATTGACGGCTCGTAGCGTGCGCGTTTTGGGTTCGGCGTTGGTGGAAGGGGTATTGAATGTGGTCGATACGCTGACGTCGGCTAGGCTCATAGTCAATGATTTGGCTTACTTCTTTGGTGAGGTGGTGTTTAAGAGTAAGGTGTGGTTTGCTGGCAGGCCGACGTTTAACCAAGACACGGCGGGAGTGGCGGTGATTAGGAAAGGAGCAGATGAGGTGGTGGTGAGCTTTGACGAAGAGTATGAACAGGTGCCAATGGTGAATGTGAGCGTGACGCTGGAGTTTGACCAAGCCAAAGCTTCGGCAGAGCAAGTGGCGGAGCAAGAACGACTGGAGCAAGCGATCTTAAACGGCGATCTTAGATACATTGTGACGCGCAAAACCACGAGAGGATTTGTGATTAAGCTCAGCCAAGCGGCGACGGAAGGTCTGACTTTCTCCTGGACGGCGCTGGCGGTGAAGGACGGCAAGACAGTGTTTAGTGAACCACTAGGACTAGAGAACTCGCCTTCACCGGGGCCGAGTCCGGGGCCGCCCAGCCCCAGCCCCAGCCCAACGGCAACGCCTGCTGCGGAGCAGCCGGAGTCTACTTTAGCCAACACGGTAACAGTGGTAGACAACGAGTTAGGAATGGTGCGGATTCGTGATGGTCCGGGGACAAATTATGCGGAGATAGGGCAAATCCCTGTGGGAGAAACGGTGGCATATACTGAAGTAGTCAACGATTGGTACCTGGTGACATACCAAGGGATAGAGGGATGGGTGAGCGGAACTTACGTGACGGCAAATTAACGCGAGTTACAAAATTGCCAGCCTGGTGGTCAGTGGTGTCATCCTGAAGGAGTAGACGACTGAAGGATCTCCACCACAATAGAAATCTACGACGAGATCCTTCGCTGACGCTCAGGATGACAATTTATAAGAGGTGTAACTTTGGAATTGGGGTTAAATTAGCTACTAGCGACTAGCTTCTGGGGTGTAGTATGGTTGATGAATGAGGCGATTTTTGGTAGTTTATGGCTTGTTTTTAATCTTTGTACTGGTGACGTATAGGGGGTGGGGGATTTCTTGGGACGAGGAGTTTTATAAAGATTCGGGCAAGTTTTACTTAAGCAATTTTTGGGCTCCGTGGGGGATGATAGCGGAAAAAATTCCGGAGTATCACGCGCTGAGTCATGGGGCGGTGATAGATGTACTTTATTATTTACCTTTAAAGTGGTGGGGGAAGGAGGATCGATTTGAAGACTTGCATCTTACTAAGGGGCTGGTGGGATCGGTGACATTGGTGATGGTGTATTTAAGTTTACGGGAGATGATGGGTAAAAAAAGTTGGGGACCGGTAGTGGGGATGATGTTACTCGCTACTTACCCAAGATGGGGGGGAGATGTATTTGATAATTTTATGGATGGGTCGGCGGCTTTAATCTACGCTCTGGAAATCTGGCTGGCGGTGAAGGCGGTGATGAGTAAGGGCGGAAGGTGGTGGTTAGCTCTGGCTGTTAGTGGCGCGATAGGATTTTCGCACCGGGTGGCTTTGGTTATAGTGCCTCTATTGGCAACGGTGGTGCTGGCTCGACAATGGGGTAAAAAGGGCTGGCCGAAGCTAGGGGTGATGGCGCTGGTATTTTATGGAGGGTTGTGGTTGGTGGATCCTTATATTAGAACCCATGGATTAGTGGGGATTGATCGGAAGGTAAGCATGTCGGCTGATTACTTTGTGTATCGGGGAGCGCAGCTATTTGAGGGAAAATATATTTTTGCCAAAAATCTTCCCTGGTATTACTTGCCCAAATGGGTAGGTATCACTACGCCTTTGGGTACCTTGATCCTGGGGGCGGTGGGGCTAGGGGTGATGAAAAAATGGCAGCGGGTGGTTTTGGGGGGAGCGATTTTGGTGCCAATAGCTGGGGCGATGCTGTTGCGGCCGGTGCTCTATGACGGTTGGCGGGTGTTTTTATTTTTGAGCGTTCCTTTAGCAATGATCGCGGCGTGGGGGTGGGAATGGTTATGGCAAAGAGGAAAGTTAGTATACAGATATTTAGCCTTGGGTTTATTAGTAGCTACTATTTCTTTATCAGTAAAAGCCATGGTGGAGTTGCATCCTTATGAATATGTTTACTTTAACCAATTGGTTGGAGGGCTTAAAGGGGCTAGCGGTCAATACGAGACTGATTATTGGGGCAAGACCAATCGGGAGGCGGTGTTGTGGTTTAGGAGCAACGTGGCGGTTGAGCCACAGGCGCGTTATAGAGTGAAGACGTGTGCCACGAAGCATTCGGCGACGTACTTTTTTGACGCCAACATGGTTTGGGTACCCAGCCTGACTGAAGCTGATTATTTTATTTGTTTTACCAAGCACGATGAGCATAAAGCGGTGACGGATGAGAATACGCTCTATGTGGTTCGGAGGCAAGGGGTGCCGCTTAACTATATAAAGAAGGTAGAGAGAATTAGCAAATAGCACATGGCTTATAGCAAATAGCTAGTGGGGGTGGAGATTAACAACTAATGCGAACATACGTAGTGGGATTCGTTGTTTCTGGTTTATTTTTGGTGGTGGGGATAGCGACCATCGGTGATTATGGGATTAATTGGGATGGGGCGTACCGGATGATGCGAGGGCAGGCGTTGGCCCAGGTATTGTTGACAGGTAAAGGCAGTTATGGTTTGCCGGAGCGGGTGGCGCCGGTGTTGTTTGATCCGGGGGAGTACGTGACGCGGTATGATTTTTTGGCGGGTGAGGGAGATAGGCCCGCCAGCAGCTTCGCAGCTGAGGCGGGTAAACCTCTATTAAGGCGAGAGTTTGAGCAATTGCAAGGTAAACTAGGTAGGCGAATATCTTTTTACCAAGATGAGGCGTGGAATGGGGAGTATTTTATGGCAAATGATGAGCCGGGCCATCCGCCGCTGCCTGACATACTGGGAGCGATGGCAAATCGATTTTTGTACCAAAAACTAGGGATAATGGGTGACTTGGAGAGCTACAAAGTGGTAGATGTGGTGCTGGCGGCGGTGGGAGTTTTTGTGGTAGCCGCGTTGGTGCTGGACTTGACCGGGTCAAAGTGGGCTAGCGCAATAGGGGGGTTGAGTTTGGGGTTGTGGCCGATTTATTTTGGAGAGGCGCATTTTAATATGAAGGATCCGGCCCAGGCAGCCATGTACGCGGGGGCGGTGTGGCTGTTTTGGAAGTGGGTGAAGGAAGGGAGATGGCGGTGGTGGGGAGGGTTGACGGTGTTTGTTGCTTTGGCCGTGTCAATCAAGTGGAATGTGGTTTTCTTGCCGATAACTTTAGGAGTGTGGTTGGTGCTGGTGAGGAAGACAGCAGAGTTTAAAAAGTGGTGGCGGCCACAGCGATTGGTGGTTTTGGGGCTGTTAACGCTGGTTATAGCTTTGGGTTTTATGGTGGTGATTTGGCCGACGGCGTGGAGCGATCCAATCGGTTGGATCGGTCAGGTGGCGAGATTTTATCTGGGGTTTGGCCTGTCTGCTGATCATTTGCAACCGGAAGGGTGGTTTGGGTTAGGGGGGCTTAATTTTTATCCGCCCTTATTGGTTTTGGCGCAGATGCCCGAAGTGGTGTTGCTTTTGGCGGTCGTGGG
This sequence comes from Candidatus Chisholmbacteria bacterium, assembly GCA_016176555.1. Taxonomy (GTDB): domain Bacteria; phylum Patescibacteriota; class Microgenomatia; order UBA1400; family JACOWY01; genus JACOWY01. The sequence continues at coordinate 6,316 of JACOWY010000001.1, forward strand.
GATAGGAGCGGTAGCCAAGAAGAAAGTGTGGGGAGGGAGCCTGATTTTGCTGTGGATTGCTTTGCCAATGCTGCGGGCGATGCTGCCGGGGGTGAAGTCGTATAGCGGGATGCGGCAGATATTTGAAGTCATACCAGCTGTGGCTGTACTGGCTGGTTTAGGGGCAGATTATCTATATCAAAGATTAAATATCAAATATCAAAAATACAGATTAAAAATCAAAAAACTAGATATTCTGGCGTTGGCTTTTTGCTTTTTAATTTTTGCTATTTTATTTATTCCGATTATCCGGCTGCATCCGAATGAGAACGTGTATTTCAATCGGTTGGTGGGGGGAATACGGGGGGCGCGAGAAAATAACTTGATTGATCTGATGGTGACGTATGGCAACGTGTATAAGCAAGGAGTGGAGTGGTTGAATCAGCAGGCGGAGCCTGAGGCGAGGTTGACGATTTTGGATGGGTATATGTTGGCGGCGTCGCCAGCGTGGCTAAGGTCGGATATTAGCATTTCGCCAGACTACTTTAGTGGTTTAGATGGGGCAGGAGAATACTTGATGGTGTTACATAAGCCCAATGATCAGCCGGTATTTGCCCAGCGGTATCCGGAACGATTCCTTGAGCCAGTGCATGAGGTGACGGTGGACGGGGTGGGACTTTTGAAGATTTATAGAAATGAGGCGCAGTATCGCCGTTACGGCTGGGAGAAGGAGGAAGAGGTCGATTTTACGGTCAGGCGGGTACCTGGCTTGGGTGAGGAAATTATCGACATAGGTTTGGAGAGGGAAGCTCGGGTGACGCGGGTAGAAGTGAGGCAAAAGGGTGACTGCCAGATAGAGAATACGAGTGCCTTTACGGATGAGTTGGTGAGTTTTGATCATGAAGGAGGAAAAAAATCGGTCTATGGTTTGCAAGAACGAAGGCAGACTAAGGCGGGGGGAGCCTGGTGGTTTGCGGGAGAGGCAGCGGCTCGGGTGCGGGTGTGGCCCCAAAACGAGCTGTCTTGCTTTTCGAGGGGAGAAATAACCGCGGTCTGGGTGGTGGAGGAGTGATGAAGCTGTGGGCGCAAAGAGTTTTGTTGGTGTGCATCAGTAGCGTGATAACTTTAGGAGTTTTGGTGGCCCTAGATCGATGGCTGGGTATGGAGCTGAATCGAGGGGGATACTTTATGCCCATGCAGCCAGAGCAACTTATCAAATACCAGACGAGCGAATTTACTATAGAGGTAAGGTTGTCTGGGCAGGGCCTGAGGAATGGGGAGGTGCTTACCCCCAAGCCAGAAGGTGTTTATCGGATTTTAGCTCTGGGCGACTCGTTTACGTTTGGCTGGGGGGTTGAGGAGGATCAATCCTGGCCGAGGTTGGTAGAGCGGGGTTTGAGGGCGAGGGGATTGAAGGTGGAGGTAATCAACGCTGGGGTACCAGGAATTGGTCAGTATCGGAATCGATTGGTGTGTCAGGCTTATGCGCATCGATTGGAAGTAGATGCGTTTATCTTGGGATTATCGAGTGATGATTTTTTACAAAGCTTGTCGCGGCGGGACACTAAATCAACGGTCAAGACGATGAGTGAGTTTTTATGGCCGACGCTGATGCGCCTGCCGAGGCGGACGATTGAGCCGCTTGAGCCGGTGGGGGAAAGTGAGGAGCCGATAGAGGCGAATTGGATATGGCGAGAATGGGTAAAGATAGCACTTAAGAGACAACCAGGATTGTTACTAAATTTGGATTCTGAACTTCGGAGTGACTTTGTAGCGGGGAGACTGCACCCGTATGTGGTGTTTGCGGCCCAAAGCCATCCTGATCTTTTTATGGATTTGACTCGGGTGGATTATGTCAGGGGGGCGCTCGGGAGATTAGGCGAACAATTAGGTAAGCTTAAGCAAGAATGCACTCAAGATAGGCCGGTAATGGTAGTGTTTTTGCCGCCGGCGGCGATCATTAGCCAAGACTATTTTGACGCTTTGCGGCAAGTGGGATATGTGGTGGATCAAAAACTCGTGAGTTCGGACGTGAGCGCACCCTTGGGTTTGGTGGTTAAGGGCCAGGGGTTTGGCTATGTATCCTTGGTGCCTGCTTTTCGACAAGATGGTTGTCTCAATTGCTTTTTTCCTTATGATGGCCATTTAACTGTGGAGGGCAATCGGCGGGGAGGGGAAATAATCTTACCTCAGTTGTTGCAACAACTGGACGAGTTTTTGCCGCGAGAGTAAGTCGATGTTTTGCTCCAAACCCTGGTTGATGGTGGATTTAGCTTGAGCTACTCTGCCTTGGTCTTGGTAGAGTTGAGCCAACATGAGATAGGCTTCACCCAGATGAGGAGAGAGGGAGATAGTGGTATTGAGGTGGGTGATGGTGGTAGGCGTATCGAGGGCAGAGGTGGCAATGCGGGCCAGGCCGAGGTGGGGTTTACCGAGCTGGGGGTTGAGTCTGATGGCCTGACTAAACTCTGCCTTGGCGGCAATGACTTGGTTTTGGGCCAGAAGAGCCCAGCCTAAGCCGTTACGGCTGATGCCACTATCCTCTAGGGCGATCAGGCGGCGGTATTCAGTTTCGGCTACAGAGGCTTTGGTAGGCCGAAATTCGTTGGAGCGGTAAGGAGTGATAGCAGTGAAGCCCGAATCAAACATGGCTTGATTGAGGCCGTCGTTTTTGAGGATAATTTGCAGGTTGTCAGAGGCGTAGATTAAGCGCCAGTCGAGGTCGTCGAGGAGCATATCGGCCATTCTGGTGGCGGCAGTGAACTCTAGGGGGTTATGTTGAGCATAGGGAATGATCAGATATGAGAATTGGTATTGATCCAGAAAATGACCTGCGGTTTGGCTAAAGTCATTGGCCGAAGTGTTTTTGGCGGTGATGAGCTTTTGGAAATTCGGGATTTCACAACAAAGATAAACGTCGGCGCGGCCGTCGAAAAAAACTTGGTACTCCGGGTAAAGGTAATAGAGTAAGTAACTGCCCAGGGCGAATTCATTGAACATGCGGCCTTTAAGGGGATGAGTTTTTAAGAAGGCCATGTCTGCCTCAAATTTAGGCAGGTGGGGAGAAGCGGCGGGACGTTTGTAGATAAACAGGGCGGCAGTTGAGGTAATTAAGATGATTGAGGTAATTAAGGTAAATAGGCGAGATTTAGACAGAGAAAATTTGGGTAAGAGGATGGCGAGGACGGTGATGGCGGCGATGGCGCCAAAGGCGATTTGGCGGATAGCCTGGAAAGAAGCCAGGATAATAGGGATCAACGGGAGGATGAGGAGGCGTTTGGATCGAGGGGTAGAGCGGAGGGTGGTTACGGTGACAACGGCGGCGGCGGCGGCCAGGGAAAAATAGATGGCGGCGGCAACAGGGTCAAGGCTGAGGCTACCCCACTCGACGATAAACTGGGTGATGACGTTGAGGTGAGTGAGGAAGTGCCAGAGGAGGAGGTAAGAGCGGTGCCACAGTGGGGGTAAGAGGGTAGTTAATAGAGTGAGCAGGCCGAAGATAAACAGGCGGCGGGAGTGGCGCAGAGCGGCAAAAGAAAAAATAAGGTAGGGGGAGAGGATAAAACTGGCGTGGGAGTTGGTCCAGATGTAGGTGAGGGGAAGGGTGAGGAGTAACCAGGTAGAGCGGTGTCTGAGAAGGGAATGGTAGATGAGGGCGAGGCAACCTAGGAAACCGACAAAAGCGATGAGATGAGGGCGAGAGACGAAAAATTCAAAAAGAAAAGCGACAAGTAGTAGAGAGAGCAGCAGAGAACTGGCCAAGTCCCGTTTCAAAGATCGGCGGTTAAGGGCAAAGGCCACCAAAAAGGTGAGGGCAGGCATGGCAGCGGTGTAGATTTGGATAGCGGCAAAACCACCAGCCTTGAAGATGAAGTAAAGCCAGACTTGGGCCAGCCATTCATAGGGGATGATGGTTCGGCCCTGAGCCGACCAGGAGAAGGGTTCGGTAAAAGGGAGGCGCCCAGAGTTGACGATGAGCTCACCGAGTTTGAGGCCGAAAAATGTGTCGTTGGCGGTGACGGGGCGATAAGCGTAGATAAAGATCCCTATAGTGGTGACGGTAAGGAGGAGATAGTGAAATTTACTGTTTGACATAGTAGGAGTAGAATTGATCTTGATAGCGGCGCTGCCAAAGATTGATGGTGACTAGATTATCGAGATAGGCGACGATGGGAGTTTGGGTGGGGACGATGGCCCAGCGGAAGTGGTAGAGGGCGTCGAACTTGTGCCAGGTGAGAGGAGTAGGATCGAGAAAGACTTCGTCGCCTTCCACGACTGGTGGGGTGAGGCCATTTTCCTCCCAAGCAGCCATGCGGCCGTCGACAAAGGTTTTTACTTGGGGGACGCGCCAGGAGAGGTAGCCGCCGTAGTTATAGGGATGAAATCCGGCAGCTGCCGGAGGGTCGGTGAGCATGAGCTCGGTGATTTCTTCAGAACAATCTTTGGCTTGGAAGTCGTCTGAGAAAGGCAGCACTTGGCAGTAGTCCCCCCAGGAAAAGGTGAGCAGGCGGGGGGGGGGAAAAATAAAATAGTGGCGAGGACCGAGGGCGTCGAGAATGACCAGGAGGGGCAGAACGAGCCAGACGAGAAGAGAAAGTTTGGCGGGCAGCGTTTTGGGTAAGTTGAGGGCTAGGAAGTAAGTGACCATGACGCCAAAGAGCATCATAAAGCGGAGGGCGGAGAAGCCAAGGTAGGCTAGTAGCAAGAGAGAGAGAAGAGAGGGAAGCTCGGGAAGACGGCGACGGAGTTTAAAGAATGTCAGGAGAGCCAGGAGGAGGACACCGAGGGAGATGATACCCTCAAGAGAGGTGAGGTTTAAGGGCATCCATTCGCTGATGACGGTGAGATTTAAGTTGCGAGAGTGGGTAAAGGCTTCTTGGTAAAGCCGTGGTCCCCAGGGGTTGATGAGGGGGGCTAGCCAAGAGAGAGCTAGGGTCAAAAATATTTTTAGTTGGGTGATTTTGGGGATAAGGAGAAGAGTGATTAAGATCAAGCCTAGGGCGAAGCCGCCGTGGAGGTTGGCCCAAATTAAGAAGATAACAGGTAACAAGATATAAAGGTAATTAGGTAATTTAGTAGAAGACAAGAGGCGAATAGTTAATAAAAGCACGAGAGTGAACATGAGGGCGGAGAGGGTTTGGGCCCGGAGCCCGGTGCCGTAGAGGGGGGCGGTTTGGGTGAGGAAGATAAAAGCTAAGAAGAGAAGCTTGGCAGGAGAGTGAGCGGTAAGCGGTTTAGTCAGCAAATAAAAAATGAGGAGGGTGAAGAGGCTGGCTGTTAATGATAAGCCTAAGAAACTAAAACGGGTAAAGAGTTGATAGACGATGAGGTCAAAGCCCCAGGAGGCTTGGACCCACTGGTATTGGGGCCAGACGACAGAGAGAGGGTTGTCTGTGAGGACGTGCCCAGTTTTGAAAAAATATTCTCCGTAGCGGAGGTGCCAGCCTAAATCTAGATCGACCGGCGGACGGAGGCTGACGATAAAGACAAAGGCGAAGATGGCTAAATTGATGGACCGAGCCATAGTTTTTTGGGCAGAGGGAGTAAAGATAGGCCATAGAAGGCGATGACTAAGAGCAAGAGGAATTTGTAGCCGGTGATGAGAGCTAGATATTCAGTGAGGCCGCCAAAAAGGGCGCCGAGGAGGTTAGAGCCAAAGCTTAAGGGAGAATCTTTAACCCCCTTAAAGAGTTGGGCGAAGATGAGGTTAGCTAAGAAAATGGGGGAAAAGTAGAAGATGCTGGCGGCAATATAGCGAGGGATGAGAGGGAAGGAAAAGAATAGGGAAGGAGGGATGAGGTAATTAAGCCCCAACACGGCGAAAAGAGCTAAATAAAATGGCCTGATGGTTTTGGGGCGGAAACGGGATACAGTCAAATTAGCCAGGAGGACGCTGGTTAAAATTGCGGCAAATACCAGGGAATTGACTAGCCAGGTGGTGCCAAACAGGAGGCCAAAAGTAACTAAGTGCTTGGTTTCGAGTAACATAAAACCAGCACCCAAGAAGAAAAACTGCCAGTCAAAGTGAAATTTTTGGCCGCGAACGACAAAGGCAATGGCGATAACTGAAAGGAGCAAAATTACCCCTAAAAATCGCCAATAGAAAGGGGGAATGAAGTGCTGCCTTAGATAGAGGAAAGGCCAGTCGTCGGTGGGCAGGGATAAGGGCTCGATGGCGGTTTTAGGCTTTAGATCAGGGGTGACGTCGACGGTTTTGGGGCCAGCCAGCAACGTCGCGGCTTTGTTGATATCGCCGTAAGCGATGACGTAGGGAGACTCGGCAAAAACGGTTTTTAAGGTCAGGCTGAGTTTGTCGATAAGCCAAGTTTGGCGATAGAAGTTGTACATGACGAATAAGCCATTTTCGTTGAGGTGGTTCTTGACGAGCTGAAAAGCTTCCTGAGTAAAAAGAAAGCTCTCCAGGCGAATGTGGCCGGTGCCGGAGGTTAAAACCAGAGAGTCAGGCAGGGCGAAAACTACGAGGTCGTATTTTTGGGGGGAGTTTTGCAGGAAATTGCGGCCGTCGGTGATGTGAATCCGGACGCGGGGATCGGCGTAAGGCCGGTTGGGGTGGAGTTTTTTGCCCAAGCTAACGATGGTGGGGTTAATGTCGACAGCGTCGATGGATTCGATTTGGGGGTGCCGGCCCAGTAAGGTGGCGACGTCGGCGCCGGTACCGGGGCCGATAATGAGAGCGGTGCGATAGCTGGGGTTTTTTACTAGATCAAAAGGGGCAGAGTAAAAAGCCTCACGCTCTCTGTAGTCGCTAATGTATTGATGGGGAATGCCGTTGATATTGATGCCGTAGCCAGAGGTGAAGGGGATCAGTTCCAAGCGGTAGTAGGGCGACCAGAGGCTATCCCGATCGATCCAGAAGGCAGTCAAGGTGACAAGGGCGAGGACGATGAGGGAGAGGAAGCGGCGGGAAACACAAAGGTAGAGGAAGGCGGCGGAGATGACCGTGAACCAGAGAAATGGTGGCAGAGATAGGGCGGAGAAGATAGAAAAGAGGATGATGCCAAATAGGGCGCCGACGATATCGACAGAGTAGGCAGTTAGAGGAGGTAATTTTTTAAACAGGCGGCCCAAGTGTTGGGAGAGGGGAATAAAGACTAGGGCGACTAAGAGGTAGATGATGGGTAAGATGATTTTGGGCTCGAGTTTAAAAGCAGCTTCGCCGGACATGGTGGTAAAGAAAATGACGTTGGTGCTAATGACATTGACTTGGGTTTGGGAGAAAGTGACAAAGCCAAAGAGCAGGGCCAGCAAAAGGGGGAATAAAGGCAGATAGGTGGAGCGTTTAGAGACGAGGAGGAGGCCCAGGCCTAGGCCTAAAAAAGTGCCCAAGAGGATCAAATTAGTGAAATAACCGACGAGCTTGATGTGGGCGGGGATAAAGCGAATTAAGGCCAGCTCCAGAAAGAGAATCAGAAAGCTGGTGAGAAAAAGCTTGAGCTTCATCGGAGATAGTCTAAAAGTTTTTGGCTCAGGGCCTCGGCGGCGAGCTGATGGCCGGACTCGTTCCAGTGGCGATCTTGGGCAAAGTAGGCAGAGAGGGGATCTTTAGCGGCAAAATACTCTCTCAAGTCGAGATAGTCGATGCCCTCCTGGGTAAAGAAAGCGGCGAATTCATTGTGGGGATAGTCCTTTTCCTGAGGAGAGAGGGGAATGGGGACTTCGGTTTTGGTGAAATTGACTTTATTGGTGAACTGGAGTTCAGAGGGAATAAAAACGACGAGTAATTTTTGACCTTGAGCGTCGGTCAGGTGCTTGATGCCTTGAAAGAGAATTTTGGTTTTGGCTTTGGCCTCATTGAGGCTGGAGCAGGATTTTTTATAGAAACAGATTTGGTTGGAGATAAACTTTTTGGGGTCGTGGCCCGGAGGGGGTGGGAGACGGTCGGCGACGAGAACGAACAAATGAGAGGAGCGAAGAATAGGTACGCGGTATTTAAAAGGGAGAGGGGCAGGGAAGAGATTGCCGGTGGGATCGACGTAGTAGATAGAGGAAGTGGTTTTGGTGGGGAGGCCTTGGGCGTTGACTTCGACCCACTGGGAGTTGAGAACGTTTTCGGCGACGTCGTTGCGAAGATAGAAACCGACGACGACGACGTCGGGCTCGAGTTTTTGGCCTTCTTGGTCAAGATACATATAATAGTAGCTCGGGCCAGCAGCGGGGAGACCGGCGTTGATAGCCTCGAGCGGATGGTCAAGTTGCTGATTTAAGAGCACCTCGGTTTGGCGGACAAACGTTTGCTCCTCCTCGACGCCTAAGCCAAAGACAAAGGAGTCGCCGATAAAGAGAATGCGGTTGGTGTTTTGGGGTTTGGGAAGAGTGATTTCGGGATTTCTAAGCCCCAAAGAGTTGAGGTCAACGGTGTGGGGGGGGAAAGCGGGAAGTCTTGGGGTAAGGGTACAGCGGCGGTTGGGCATAAGATCGATCCAATAGTAGTCGCCTTTTTGGAAACAACGAAAGTCGTAGTAAGGCACGATGTCAGCGAAGGTTATCTGGGGATCGAATTGGCGCAAGAAGAGTTCAGCGACGCTGAGGGTAAGGAGGGTGCTGGTTAGGAGGAGAAAGATCTTGGACTTGAGTTTGGTTTGGGTCATATTTAACTACAGTATACTGATACCAGCTGATGCGGCAAGTAGTTGTGGGCATAATTGTAGGGTTACTCACCTCGGGGTTGATGGTGGGTGAAGTGTGGCTGAATTTGGATAAGCCGCTCCGGCCAAGAGATGATATTACCTGGCAGTATTTTTTGTTTGATAACAACTTTAGGAAGCTAACGCAGGGGGAATTTGGGGAACTATTTAACGCGCGGATGTTTTACCCACGGGAGAAGACGTTGGCATATGGGAATAGTCTGTTGGGGCAGAGTTTGTTAGGGTTGCCTGCGTATCTTCTGACCGGCGATGTGGTGACGGCGGCTAATAGCGTGATCCTGATTGATTTGGTGCTGGCGTTTGGGGCGATGTATCTATTGGCCTACCGGTTTACCCATTCGACAAGCTCAGGGCTAATCGCTGGAATGATCTATACATATAACCCGTATGTGATGGCGCATTTACACCACGAACAGTTGGTGCTGCAGTGGTTGCCGCTCTTGTTTTTGCTTGTGGAATTGTTACTTGAGAGGGTGACGTGGTGGTGGAGTGTGGCTTTGGGGGGAACGGCATTGATGCTGCTCATATCGTCGTTTTACTATGCGTTGTTTGCTCTAGTGATAGTGCCGATGTACGCCCTGATGAGGTGGTGGCAGAAAGGCAGAAAAGAAATTTTTTGGAAGCCGTTATTTGGGGTTGGTTTGGTGGTGGCGGTGGTGGGTTGGGGGTACCTGGGGCCATTTCGAGCGGTGCGAGAGGAATATGGAGTGAAGCGGTCAATAGCGCTGGTGGAGCTCCTTTCGGCTAATCCCCAAGATTATTTGTTTACAGCCCCAAACAATTGGCTGTATGGGTGGTGGGCCGAAAGCCCTCTGAGAGACTCGTTTGCCAGAGAACACCCAACAGAACACAGTTTGTTTCCTGGTTTGGTGGGTTATGGGTTTTTGGCGTTGGCGGTGTGGATGATAATCAAGAAGAAAGGTACTAGCTGGCCAATGCTACAGATATGGTTGGTGATGCTAGGGATAGGTGTGGTGCTCTCGTTAGGGCCACGGTTTTTGGTGTATCGGCTGATATACACGGTTGTGCCGGGAGCGGACAGCGTGAGGGCAGTGTCGCGCTGGGCAGTGATGGGGTTTTTGTCGCTAGCGGTGTTGAGCGCTTTGGGGTGGCAGTATGTGAGTAAAAAATTATTTCGCTTTGCCCCAAGAGGATTAGTTTTAGCCCTACTTTTACTAGGAGTGGAATATCGAACGGTGGGCTGGGTGGAGCCGTTTAGCATCAGTGAGGAACTAAGGACGTTTTATCAGTGGCTGGATCAGGATGAGGAGAGCCAGGTGATAGTGGAGTTACCGATAGCTAATGATTTGGAGAACTCACCAGGGTTTGCACGGTCTTTTTACGATGACGGGCAGTACCTGCTTTATGCGACTTGGCATGATAAGGCTTTGGTCAATGGGCACCATAGCTTTATACCAGAAGACGCTTACGCCATGGGTAGAAAGTTGACGGCTCAATTTCCTACTCAGGAGAAATTAGACGAGTTGAGGCGGATGGGAGTAGACGTTGTTAGCGTGCACGAGGAAGAATATGGGGAGAAGCAGGTAGGAGAGAAGGTAGTACGCGAATTGAGGGAGTTAGGTTTGGAGGAAGCATATAACCGGGGAGGAGTGCATGGGTTTAGGTTATAGGGGAGTGAGTAAAAAGCTCACGGCATAAGACTTTTAGGTTGGCTAGTCCTGTGGGAAATGACTTCATCGAGCTAGTGCCATAGAGCCTTTTTCCCTCATGAGTGGGAAATTCGGCTAGGCTAACTTCGTATTTTAGGGCCCGGATAACTTGTTCGTAGTCTGGGGCGAGGGGATGAGGGGTGGCAATTTTGAGTTTTTGGTAGGCAGATTTAGTCAAAGCCCTGAATCCTTGGGTGACATCGGTGCAGCGGATACCCTTACCCCAGAAGAGACGAGCGATCAGCCCTAACGACTGGCAAAACCATTTTCGGGGTTTGAAGAAAAATTGGTCTTCCTCATTGATTGCCCCAGGTAGATTTCGACTAGCAATGATAAAATTTTCTCCTTGTTTAAGGTAGTCGACAAATTTAGGAATATCTTTGGGGTCCATATTGCCGTCGGGGTGAAAAAAAATTAAGCCGTCAGCTTTGATGTGACGGAAAGCTGATTCGTAGGCGCCGCCAACTCCGGGGTATTTTTGGGTGAGTACAGGGATGTTTTTGGCTTGCCAGAATTCTTGGGTGCCATCATCAGAGTTGCCGTCGATAACGAAGGTTTTATCCACGGCAGAAAAGGGAAGACGGGGGTACACCTTTTCACAGTTACGGCGTTCATTTTTGGTGAAGATGACTAGAGTGATTTTCATTGTGAGGTGATTGTATGATAATTTGGGTTTCATGGATAAAGCGATAGTGGTGACGTCGATCCATTCTCCTCGGAAGGAGATTAAGGCCCTGGCAAAAATTCCCGACTGGAAACTTGTGGGAGTAGGCGACGCGAATACCCCTAGAGATTGGTTTTTGCCTCAGGTTGATTACTTGTCGGTTAAAAGACAGAGCAGACTTTTTCCTGAATTTAGCCACATGGTGCCTCTTAACACATACGCTCGGAAAAACCTGGGGTTTTTGTACGCGATGAAAAACGGAGCCATGATCATCGCCGAGACTGACGATGACGTGTTTCCCGACGACAATTACCCCCCTGACCTAGCAAAAGAAAGAATGGTACCTATTTTATCCGGTGACAAGTTCATTAATATCTTTAGATTTTTCGATGCCAAGACTCAGAGTTGGCCTAGAGGCTTACCGCTAACCTATATAAAAAATCACCAGAGGATTAGAGCCAAAAAGGGTCAAGTTAAAAGCTTGATGCTCAATTCACTCGTTGACGGAGACGGTGACTTTGATGCTGTGTACCGCCTACTATTTAACGCTTGGGTGAGTTTTAAAAAGAGGGGGGAGTACGCCCTGGCAAAGGGGTGTTACTGCCCGATGAATAGCCAAAATACATTTACTCATCGGGAGGCGTTTGTGTTGCTGTATCTTCCTAGTTTCGTTAATCCTCATGTGGAGGATATTTGGCGGGGGTATATCGCCCAGAGAATTTTGTGGGAGATGGGCGCTCGGGTGGTGTTTACCCATCCCACCGCTTTTACTACCGAGAGAAATATGCACGATTTGATGGAGGATTTTGAAAACGAATTGCCTTTGTTTTTGCAGACGAATAGATTGATCAAGGTATTAGACACGCTGTCTTTATCAAAGGATCCTTTTGTTTCGTTGGTTACCGTTTATAGGGCGCTGATCAAGGTGGGGGTGTTTCCTAAAGCAGAGCTTCAGATCGTCCAGTTATGGGCTCGACTGGTGGAGAAGTTGGTGGTTACCTAGAAACAAGTAGATGGGCGAGGTTTTTTTTGACTTGAGTTAGGTTGTGGGTCGAAAAATACCAGTCGATGGTTTTGTGGAGGCCTGGAACAAACTTGACTTGAGGTTGCCAGCCTAACAACTTTTTTGCCAGGAGGTTACTGGCTACCCGGTTGACCGGACCTGTGGGCATGTGGGGGAGAAGTTTTATTTTTGCCTGGTGACCGGTATACCTTAAGACTTCTAGGGCGGCGTCTAGGACTTTGATCCTTTCTCTGGTGCCTAGATTTATGGCCGTGCCATCATCAATTTTTTCCGCAGCCAACATTAACCCAGTGACGATATCATCAACATAGGTCCAATTTCTGATTTGCTCGCCATTGCCCCAAACCTCAAAAGGGTTTTGGCGGATAAAGGCTTTAGCAATTAGGCCCAAGATGGCGTGGTTTTCTTTAGCCCTGGGGCCATAGACGGTAAATAGCCTACAGGAGACGGCGGGGAGGCCATATTCCTGGTGGTAGGTTTTGAGTACGAGTTCTCCCATAAGTTTGGCGTACCCATAGGTGTTGTCAGCGTCATAGGGGGGTCCAACCTGAGCTTCAGTTAAAAATAATTTCTGGTGGTGGTTTTGTTGCAAGTACTTAGGGTAGACACAACCTGAGGAGGCGTAGACGACCTTTTCAACCCTTGCCTTTAATGCGGCTGAAAAAACCAGGCCGTCGAGAAAAAAGTTAGAAGCAGGACCAGCTTGGTGAGTGTCGATATAGCCTCTACCACCATGATCTCCAGCGAGATGGATGACCGTATCAATATTTTTTGTCGTCTGCTGGGGAATGTTGGGCTCTCGTAAGTCGGCTTTGATGAATTCTAGGTGTGTTTTTTCTAAGTTTGGTTGGAGATTGGCTAGTTTTCCAGAGGAGAGATTGTCTACCACCCGGACGAAGCTGCCCAAGGTGATTAACCTGTCCACCAAGTGGGAGCCGATAAACCCGGCTCCACCGGTGACCAAAACTCTTTTTTTGCTCCAGGCAAATTTAGGCTGAGTCATGTTGAGAAGCGGTGAGGGCAGCTCTGATATCATAAATGAATGTACAAGAAATTGGCGGTGATTGTTATTGTCATAGGTATTGGGTTACGGATCCGAGAGTATTTGTTGGCGAGGACTTTTTCGTTTGACGAGGCGGCGGTAGCGATAAGCTTGATGGATAAGTCATGGTCTGATATGGGCAATCTCTACTATCACATGCACCGGCCCTATGGATTTTTGCTCGTGGTGAAAAGCATTATTTCCGTATTGGGGAACCACGAGCTAGCATTTCGATTGGTGCCACTAGTGGCGGGAATAGCGGGGGTATTTTTATTCTATAAGTTGGCAGTGAGGTTACTACACCATCAGGTCGCTTTGCTGGCATTGGGTCTATTTGCCGTGTCGCCTCGAGTAGTTGGTTATAGCGCGGTTTTAAGGGAATACTCCTTGGATATATTGATAAACCTACTCATTTTTTTGTTGCTGACTCACTACCTGGCAAAAGAAAAAATAACGGCTAAGGAAGTGTTGGTTTTAGGATTAGGTGGGGCCATCTTCATCTGGGTTTCCAACCCAGCTTTGTTTACGCTATTGTTCGTCGGGATCACGGCTCCGGTTTATTTGCTTTCGACTCGGAAAAAGGCGCTGTTAGTTCAATTTGGGGGCGTGGCTTTATTGTGGCTGGTGAGTGCGGTGGTGAATTATTTTGTGGTGATTAAACCGGCTGCGGCCGACGCCCAGTTTCTTGTCGACTTATCAGTAGATTTTCCTCCAATGCCGCACCAATTTTTGTCCAGTAGCAGATGGTTTGGTGAGAGGTTTTTGTCAGAAGTGCTGTATTACCAAGTTGGGACGACGTATTTTCCGGCGCTGATACTCTTGCTCGTGGGTGGGTATTCATTTTGGCAGAGAAACAGGTGGGTGTTTTTTTGCTTGGTGGCGCCCTTGATGTTGGTTTGGCTTTTAGCCTACTTTGATAGATTCCCGGTAACTGGGAGGCATTTATTGTTTACTGCCCCAGCGGTGATGTTGTTTGTCGCTTCGGGGGTAGGGAGAGGTTTTAGATGGGCTCAGCGACATACCTATAAAACGATAGCAGTGGCGATAATGGCCGGTTGGTTGGTAGTGGGAGTGGGGGCGTATTATGTTGATTTTCAAATTCGTTTTGGGGAAGAACAGGAGAATATAAAGCAGATGCTGGTGTTTTTACGGGAACAAATGCAAGAGGGTGATTGGATTTATGTGTATAACAGTACGGTGGCTCCTTATAAATACTACGCTCCCAGGTATGTCCTCAAGGAGCTGCCGTACATTGAAGGGAGTTATAGGACTACAGTATCATTTTCGAATTATACCCAAGATATTCAGATACTCAGGGGTAAGAGTCGGGTGTGGGCAATTTTCACTCATAATTATGACTGGGGGTTAATAGACGAGCAGGCATTTATTGTGAGTTATTTTGATTCGATTGGCCAAAGGCTTAGCTTTTATCCTTATGGGACCTCGGCGTTGTACTTGTATGACTTGAGTGAGAAAGTTCGGTGAGGCATATGGGTGTTGAACATACTCTCATTCGGCGGAAGCTGTGGTGGCGGGCGAGGAGGCTAGGGATGTTTGGCTTTGGCAAAGATCAGTCGATTTTGGAGGTGGGGTGTGGGGATGGGTTGAATTTGGCCATTCTTAAGCAATGGGGATATAAAGCAGTGGGGGTGGATATGTCTGGGTTTTTGGTGGAGAGAGCTCGGGCATGGGGAGTGGCAGCTGTGGTGGGGAGGGCAGAGAAGTTGCCTGTTGCGGCTGCGAGCTTTGGGGTAGTGCTTTTGGATTCAGTGGTGTACCGAATTGGAAAAAGGGCGGTAGTATGGCGAGAAATACGGCGGGTGCTGGCTAAGGACGGGGTGGTGGCGATCATTGAGGCGAGGATGTCTTTGTGGCGGTGGATGATGGACCGATTGACGCTGTGGGGTTTACCGGGGTTTGGCAATAGACGAAGAGCGTATTTGGCCGAAAAGGGAGTACTTGAAGCGTGGTTGCGGATCGAACCGAAATTTTGGGCGAGATTGGAGAGGGCGGGATTTAAAAAGGTATGGCAGAAGCGTGATTGGCTGAGCGTGGTGAGTTTATACCGGAAAATTGACTGACGAGCTTTGTGATGCCAATACGAAAACGGTATGGGCTATGGCGCTTCAGGAAGGCTTTCTGGGTCTGGGCGCCAAGGTGAGTGGCGAGTTTGGGGTGGGTAAGGAGGTGATACATGGCCTGTGCTAAGGCTTTGGCGTTGGCGGGTGGCACCAGCAGGCCAGAGTGGAGATGGGTGATATCTTCAAGAATACCGTCGATGCGGGTAGTGACGATGGGGAGGCCAGCGCGCATAGCTTCAAGGAGACTTAAAGAAGAGCTGCCTTCTTCGAGGGAAGGGAGGACGAAGAGAGAAGCTTTGGTATAGAGAGATGAAGGGTTTTTGACGTAGCCGGGTAGAGAGACGTGGGTCAACTGAAGGCTACGGGCGAGCTGACGGTGAGCGGCAAGGTGAGTGCCGGTGCCGGCGATGATGGCGGTGAATGGTTGGTGGCGGTTTTGCAACAGTGAGAGGGCGCGGAGGAGATAGTTGATGCCTTTGCGGGCGTCGTGGCGGGTGACGCACAGGATTAAGGGAGGGCCCTTCGACAAGCTCAGGGTTTCCGCTTTGCTTCGAGGTAGGGGAGGGAGGGTGTCGGGAAAGAGGAGAATTTTGGCTGCGGGGAGACGGTACTCACGAGTGAGTAGCTTTTTGGCTGACTGATAGTGGACGAGAGTGGCATCGGCCTGCCGGAGCGACCAGCGTTCGAGGAGGGAGTAGAGAGGAATAAGGCTGATGTGGGCGAGGGCAGCAGCGAGCTTGGGCCAGAGGGGATACTCGGGTGAGCGGAGGTTAGCAGCTTCGGCAGCAAACTCGTGTTTGATGGTCGTAGGGGCGAAAGCGATGAGTTTGAGGTGAGGATAGAAAAGTTTGAGGAAGGCACCGGCGAGAGACCAGGGGCCGATGCCGATAATGATGGGGTGAGATTTAAGATGAGGCATAAGTTTTAGGCTCAAAAAGAGGGACAGAACAGGTAAAAAGGCGAGGGGGCGGGGGAGCGGGGGGAGGGAGAAAACTCTGGTGGGATAGCCCAAGTAGCGAAGCGTTATCTGGAGCGTTTTGACGTAAGTTTGGAAGCCACCGGGGGTAGCGAGCGGTTTGGGGGTGATGATAAAGACTGGGGGTTTAGTCATGGGAGGATGATGCGGCCGCCGCGAGCAGTGAAGGATTTCAAGCGAGGGAGGATTTCAGCGGCGAAATTGAAGGCTAAGAGAAGGGCTACGTCTGGGGGGTGCTTGAGAAGGTAGCGATCGGAAACGATGGGGATGCCCGAAGGGGTGAAGCGGCCGATTTTGGTGGGGGAGGCTTCGGTGATGAATTGAATATGGCGATAATCGAGGTGGCAGTAATTGAGGATGGTGATGCCTTTGGCTGAAGCGGCGATGGCGGCGACTGATTTGCCTTGGTTTATAAGCGAGAGAAGGCGGTGGCGAAAAGTCTGATGACGGGCGAGAAGCAAGCGGGAGAAGCGGCGTAAAACTTGAGGCCAGCGATGGAACAAGCGGCGCTCTTGGGCTAAAAGTTTTTTAGTGGTCTGGGAGAGTGGAGAAGGTTGGTGGCCAAGAGTTAAGCGGAGCGAGCCGCCGTGGATGGAGGTAGTTTCAGCCGAATGAAGCTGGAGCCCGTGGCGGGCAAAAAAGGGGATGAGGGGAGTGAGCAGACAATAGTCGATTTGTTGGTGATAGACGACGTGGTTGAGATCTTTAATAAAAGAAAGAAAATAGGGAACTTCAATGAGGCAGGTACCTTGGGGATGGAGGAGACAGGTGAGGCCGCGAGTGAACTGAGTCAGAGAGGAGACGTGGTCAAAAGTATTGGTACAAGTAATGAGCTGGGCTGGTCCTTCTCGAGTGAGGATACGCTGGGCGAGCTGAGGAGAGAAATATTTGTTGATAAGGGGGAGGCGACGGCGGCGAGAGGCGGCGCGAGCCAGGGGAGAAGGATCGATGCCTAAGACTCGGCAACCTAAGCGGCGGAAATGATGCAGCAGGAGGCCGGTGTTGCTGCCGATGTCGACGACCAAGGGGCGGGAGTTTTCGAAGCTACGGGCAAAGCTTTTGGCTAAGGCGAGCCAATAATTGGTAGCAGTGAGAGAACAGTCGTAGTGGTAGTGCTGTTTATAGATGGTATCGGGGCGAACTTTTTGGGTGAGTTGGACGTGGTGACACTGAGAGCAGGTAGCCAGGCCTAAAGGGTAGCGGCGCAGGGGGAGGTGGCGCTCAGAAGGTAAGCGCAGCTCTTCGGGTAAGGGCAGACGGCCGAAAGAGAGGAAAGGGATGACTGGGTGATGACACAATCTACACTTTTGCATAGAAGGCAGCGATGGTGCGACAAACGGTCGTTTGGTCTTGGAGCGAGAGATGGGGGCCGGAGGGAAGGTAGAGACCTTCTTGAGAGATGATCTCGGCTACCGGATATCTCTCATGGGTGAATAGATGGAGTTTTTTAAACACGGGTTGACGGTGGAGGGGAATAAAAAATGAGCGGGTGTCGATGCCGTGGTTTTTGAGAAAGCTCATGAGTTTTTGACGCTGGCGAGTGACCCTTAAGGCGTACATCCAGAAGCTACTTTTGGCCCAGGATTGTTCTTGGGGGAGGATGAGGTCTTGGTGGTGGCGAAGCTCGCGAGTATAACGGGCGGCAAGTTGGCGTTTGGCCCGAACGATACGAGGCAAAAACGCAAGTTGGGCCAATCCCAAGGCAGCCTGGAGGTTAGTGAAGCGATAGTTAAAGCCCAAACTTAAGTGGAGAAAGCGCCTTTTGGGAGAGTGGGCCATGTCTTTGAGCGAGCGGAGTTTTTTGGCAATGGTGGCATTATTGGTGACGACCATGCCACCCTCGCCTGTGGTGATGAGTTTATTGGCATAAAAGCTAAAGCAGGCGAGATCCCCAAGAGAGCCAACTTTTTTGCCTTGGTAGGTCGAGCCAAGGCCTTCAGCGGCATCTTCAATGAGCGAAAGGTGATGGCGGCGAGCGAGATCTTGAAGAGGACTCATCTCGGCCGGGTGGCCATAGAGGTGGACGGCAATGAGGGCGCGAGTGCGGGGGGTGATTTTTTGGGCGACTAAATCGGGATTGAGGGTGAAGGTAGTGGGGTCAACGTCGGCGAGGACTGGAGTCGCGCCGGTATAGAGAATGGCAAAGGCAGGAGCAATCATAGTGAAGGCGGGGAGAATGACTTCGTCACCTGGCCCGATACCCAAGGCGGCCAGGGCGAGATGGAGGGCGGCGGTGCCACTGGTACAACTGACGGCGTATTTGGTGCCGATCAATTTGGCAAAGGCGGTCTCAAACTTGGCGACATACGGACCTTGGGAAGACACCCAGCCGGTGTCGATACAGTCGGCTAGATAGCGTTTGCTTTGAGGATTGAGCAGAGGCTGGGAGACGGGAATACGATGACTCATGACTTGATTTTGCTGAGGCGATTTGAGCCGGTGAAGAGAAAGATGATGACGATGAGATCATAGAGGATCCGGACGTATTTGATGAGACCGAATTTAGAGTGGCCGAAACGGCGAGAGTGATGGCGGATGGGGACCTCGAGAGTATGAAAGCCAAGCTTATAGGCAAAGAGGAGCGAAAAGCGGAAGAGCGAGCCAGTGAGTGGGAGGTGCTTTAAAAGAGAATGGCGAAACACTTTAAAAGGGGCGTTGAGGTCGTGAAACTGATGACCCGTGACCAGAGAAATCAGCCAGTTGCCAAAGAGCGAGATAAGGATTTTGTAGACAGGATCACGGCGCTTGAAGCGCCAACCAGAAATGAAATCGTACCCTTGCTTGAGGTAGGGGGTGAGCTTGGGAAACTCGCGAGGATCGTCTTGGAGATCGGCGTCAAGGGTGATGATGATGCGGCCACGGGCGCGGCGGAGGCCGGTGGCGAGGGCGGGCCACTTGCCTTGATGAGAAGGAAGGTTGATGATTTTGAGAGAAGAAAATTTTTTGGTGAGAGTTTTGAGGATCCGGAGGCTTGAGTCAGTGGAGGCGTCGTTGATGGCGATGATTTCAAAAGGATGAGGTCTACTGGCGGCAACGATACGGGGAATGAGCCGCGATAAGGCGGGGGCTTCATCGAAGATGGGCAGAATCCAGGAATAGGTGGGGCGTGACATGGGTGGGCGACACTTACGGCAATTAGCTAGAGTTTATAGTATAAGGGTAGAGTGTAAAGGAGATAGAGAGCTATGCAGTTTAGCTTCAGACCTTGGGGATGGGTGGGGGTGGGTGTCGGGGTGGTGGGTTTGGCTATAGGGGGTTACTTTTTTTACCAGAACCGCCAGCTTAAGGTGAGCAATGAAGTGGTGGGGCTCGTCGAGAAAGTGGGCAGGCTCGTGGCTTTACCTGAAGGCGAAGAGCCGGTGGTGGCGACGGTGACGGAGCGGGAGAAACTCTCGGGGCAGCCGTTTTTTGCCAAAGCTCAAAATGGCGACAAGGTGCTCATTTATACGGGGGCTAAGAAAGCTTACCTATATGACTCGGACTCTGATCGGGTATTGGAGATTGCCTCGCTGACTTTAGGGACAGAAGCGAGTGAGAGTGGGGAAGCGAGGGAGAGGGCTTACACATTTGCGGTGCGTAACGGGGCAGGGGTGGCGGGCATCGCGGGGCAGTTTGCCGAGATGATAGAGGAGAAAGTAGAGGGAGCGACGGTGGTGGAGACGAGCAATGCGGTCAGGACTGACTATGAGGCGAGCCGGCTTGTGAGTTTTATTGGTGACGAAGTGGAAGCCAAGCGGGTGGCTGAGCTTTTGGGGGTAAATTTGGGGGATTTGCCAGAAGGTGAGGTGAAACCTGAAGCAGATTTTTTGGTGGTGGTGGGGCGGGACCAGGGTTGAAAATAGCCAATAGCGTATAGCGAACAGCTTATGGTAACGGAGAAAGAGCAGACTTGCATTTTGTTTGGGTTTGTGTGATATTGAGACAGTTATTTTAGTTTAGCCTCAAGTAAAGGAGCTTTATGGCAGACGAAGAGCAGAAAGAAAGTGGTTCGATGAGTGGGACGCTGGTGGGGGTGGCGTTGGCGCTGCTGCTTTTGGGGGGTGGGGGAACGTATTACTTTTATAACCAGTACCAACAAACGCAGCGGGCGTTGACGGAGGCGCAAGCTAATAGCCAAGAAGC
Source organism: Candidatus Chisholmbacteria bacterium (assembly GCA_016176555.1). Lineage (GTDB taxonomy): Bacteria > Patescibacteriota > Microgenomatia > UBA1400 > JACOWY01 > JACOWY01. The sequence goes on from JACOWY010000001.1 coordinate 26,540, forward strand.
CCAAGCTGCGGAGGTGGAATCTTTGGTGGGGCAGGTGGGAGAGCTGATGGAATTACCCCAAGGGGAAACGCCGACGGTAGCGACGATCCGCAGCACCGAAAACTTGGCGGAGCACCCGTTTTTGAGCCGCGGTCAAGTGGGAGATAGGCTTTTAATTTACACTGGTGACTCGCGACTCGTGGTGATGTACCGCCCCGGTACCGATAAAATAGTGGCGGTGGGGTCGGTGACGATTCAAGAAGCGGCCGAGAGTGGCCAGACAGCGGGAGCGGCTACCGAAGAAGAGGCCTCTCCTGAGCCTGAGCCTGAGGCTGAAGAGTAAGAGCTTTGGTAAATGTCTAATTTCTAATTCCTAATTTGTATTTTGAGGTGCGAAGCTTGAAGTGGGAAGCTCGAGGTAGAAGTGAGAAGTGGGATGCATAGAGATCAAAAGACTCAAAAATTCGCACCTCAGATTCTAGCTTCTCATGTCTCACATCGCATTTCCGTTGAGTCATTAGGTTAATTAGATTAATTAGGCCAATTTTTGTCATCTGCCATAAGCTATTTTGATCCGGCTGGGCCGGAGAAAAACATCGGCTGATCCGGCAGCTGCCGGAGAAGCGTAGATATTTGCGTTGTACTCTATACTATCGTCATGTCTCTTTTCTCCCAGCGTATCGGTATCGATCTCGGGACAGCCAACTCCCTGGTGTGGGTGGAGGGCAAGGGGATTGTGCTCAATGAACCGACGGTGGTGGCGATCTCAGTGGACGATCAGCGGGTGGTGGCGGTGGGCAACGAAGCCAAGGAGATGTTGGGGCGGACCCCGGGCAATATCACCGCCTTGCGGCCGATGCGTGACGGGGTGATCGCGGACTATGTGGTGACGGAGGCGATGCTCAGGTACTTTATCCAGCGCGTGGGCGGGCGGGCTTTTTTCTTTAAACCCGAGGTGATGATTTGTGTGCCGGCGGGGTGTACCCAGGTGGAGCGGCGGGCGGTCTTAGATGCGACGCTGTCGGCGGGGGCGCGGACGGCGTACCTTATTGATGAGCCGTTGGCGGCGGCGATCGGGGCCAATATCCCGATTGCCGAGGCGTCGGGCAACATGGTGGTGGATATCGGGGGCGGGGCGGCGGAGGCGGCGGTGATAAGTTTGGGCGGGGTGGTGGTGCACCATAGTGCCAGAGTAGGAGGCAACAAGATAGATGAAGCGATTGCGGCCTATGTCCGGCGGGCGCACAATTTGGTGATTGGAGATCAGACGGCAGAGATGATCAAAATTAAGATCGGGTCGGCCCTTCGACAAGCTCAGGGTAAACTGGGTGAAAAAGAAGAGACGCTTGAGGTTAAAGGGCGAGATTTTGTGGAGGGGTTACCGAGATCAGTGAAATTGACTTCGACTGAAATTACGGAGGCGATTCAGAAGCCCTTGGAGGCGATTCTGGCGGCAGTGAAGGCAGTGCTGGAGGAAGTGCCGCCGGAGCTATCGTCGGACATCATTGATAAGGGGATTGTGATGACGGGAGGGACGAGTACACTTCGCAACTTCGACCGATATTTGACGGAAAAAACGGGTGTACCCTGCCATGTGGCGGAGGACGCCATTTTGTGCGTGGCGCGGGGTACAGGGGTGGCGTTGGAGAATTTGGACCTCTACAAACGGAGCGTGACGAAGAGGTAAGCCCGATCTAGTTTTCCTTTAAATTCCCTTATAATCCTTTACTTTCCCCATGGTGGCGTGTCAACGAGTCAAAAGGGTACACTATAACTATGCGACCTTAGGTCGCGTTGCGCTTATTAGATGATTTATGGATGATCTTGCAATGGAGCTTTTTGGGGTACGGGTTGATGGAGTTAGTTTCAAGGAAGCTTTAGAGCGGGTGGTGGAGGCGGTCGAGCGGCCCCGCCAAAAGCTCGCTGGCTCGCATTTAGGCGGGCAGGCATTTTTTATCGTGACGCCGAATCCCGAGCAGATAGTATTAGCCCAGGGCAACGCTGAGTTTAAAAACGCTTTGAATAGCGCGGATTTGGCGATTGCGGATGGGTGGGGGATAGTAGTCGCTGCGCGACTGTTACGAATTACGAATTACGAATTACGAATTACGGAGAGGGTCAGTGGGATTGAGCTTTTTGAGGCACTGGTCGAGCGGGGGGCGAAAGAGAGTTGGAAAGTGATGCTGGTGGGGGGGAGAGGGGGGACGGCGGCAAAAGCTGCTCGTAATTTTCAATTTTCAAATTCCAATGAAGCTCCAAATTTCAATTTTCAAATTAGAGGAGTTGAAGGGATTTATCATATAAAAAATTCTGATAAA
>JACOWY010000036.1 GCA_016176555.1 Candidatus Chisholmbacteria bacterium
ACCCGGACGTGTAACCAAGGCTTTTCGCCCGCCCCCACCATTCGCACCAGATATTTCGCCTCGATCATTAAGTCGAGACTCCATTATGAGCCACGCGAGTAACGTCGGGTCGCCTGAGGCGACCGTAGACATTCTGGATGCTTCGGCGGGCAGGCAAAAGATGAGAGCAGAATTTCTACCTTCTACCTAATAGTGTAATTGGTTTACTAAAACACTCCAATTTGCTAAACTTATATCCACTATGGCACGTACGAAACAGTCAAAAAGGATCATCGTCGATCCAAAAATCATGGTCGGGAAACCGGTCATTGCCGGCACACGCATTACTGTCGAACAGGTACTCACGCTTCTGGCTCAAGGCCTGACCGCAGCAGAAATTACTGGGCGTAAATATTACCCCCATCTGAAAAAGGCCGACGTCTACGCTGCTGTAGCTTACGCTAAAGACGTTCTCGGACATGAACGAGTCTATCCTTTGGGATGAAATTTTTAGCCGATGAGAATATCGGCCTTGAGGTAGTCACATTTCTGCGCCGCAGGCACCACGATGTTCGCTCAGTCATTGAAGACTGTCCGGGAGCTAGCGACGCAGCTATTCTGACTCGCGCCGCCGCAGCCAAGCGAATTCTCATTACTTCTGATACAGATTTTGGCACCCTCGTCTACCATGCCCGCCTAGCTCATGCTGGCATTATCCTGTTGCGGCTTGAGGACGAACGAAACAACAACAAGATAGCCGTCCTTAAAAGACTGATCCAAAAATACCAGCAGAAACTCCCGGGTAATTTCGTAGTTGTTACAGAAACATCCGTCAGAATCCGTCAGCCCTCCAATCTCGTTAGCTAGGTATCCACGACCTACAGGCTACGTGCCACGGGCTACTCAATCAGCGTCTTCCGCTTCAGGTAGACCTCCAAAGTTGTCGTCAAAAGAATCATCACCGCCGGCCCATACATCACTCCCCAAAACCCAAACAACGTGAGCCCCCCAAATACCCCAAGAAGCGTCAGCGCCGGATGCAAGCTGGCTTCTTTGGGCACGAGCCTCGGCCGCAGCAAATTATCCAAATTCGCCACCACCAAGATGCTGCCCAAAAGCACCAACAAGCCCTGCCACGTCTGCCCCAATAAAAGCAAAATTATCCCAATGGGTATCGACACTGCCGCTGCCCCCAAAGGAATAATCCCGGCAAAGATGGCCAAGAGAGTCCAAAACGCGCCGTACGGCACCCCCGCGATCCACAAAAGTAACCCTGCCCCGAGCCCCTGCACCAGCGCCACCACAAACGTGCCCTTGAGCATGGCTTCCATCATGGCCATCACCCGATTGAGATACACCATATCAGTCGTGTCGTCTAACGGACTCAAGCGTTTCACGAGCATCAAAAACTTCGGTTGTATCGGAAAAAATGAGGACAACAGAATAAAAAAGATGATGATTTTGGTCACAAAAAACGGCGCGCCTCTGCCCACGGCAATGGCCGCGGAGAGCAGCCACCCTCCTAAAGGCCGAACCAGCGCCACCACTAAATCGCGTACTTCTGCGTAACTCAACTGATACGTCCCCCCTGGGAGAAGCGCCAGCCACTCATTGGCCTTTCTGACCGCGAAACTTATCCCCACCTCATCCGCATCAAACCCCGAGCGGGCGTGGGAAAGCTCCACGATTTTCACCATCTCCCCACTAAAGGTGACGATCTGCCCAAACGTGAGATTGATAAATAAATACACCGGAATAAACAGCACAAAGAAAAACGTCAATACCGAAAAGGCCGTGGCCAAACCCACGTGGTGGCGAAAAACCGTATGCCACCAGCGGTATGCTGGCTGAAACGCCGTCGCCCCTAGAAACGCCAAAATTGTGAGGGAGATAAACGGCCGCACCATAAAAAACGCCACCCCTACTACCCCAACCAAAAGGAGGTAAAAGAAAATCCGATCATGACTCCACCGCTCGGCCATCGTCTCCAGTCTATCACGTTTCTGAACCCTCTTGACAACCACAGCCAAATATGACAGCCTATAGTATAATATAGGCCATGGCCCTACACGAAGTCACCTTAGCCATCGCGCGTCAACCTAGCAACCCTCAGGGGGCAACTGCCGAATTTTTACAAGGCCACCCGGAAGAATACGAGGTAGCGCTCCAAAGCTTTCTTGAAGCACAGGCTATCTGGCAAGATGGCAATCAATTTCCTGGTGCACCCGTAATTCACGAGGGCCACCAAGCCTGGGCTAGACCCGTAGCCGGCAATGGCACTTATGAAATCATCGTCAATGGTAAAGTAGTAAAACAAGTAGATGCTGCAGAAGCCATAGCAAAATATGTGTACATGATGTTTCGGGAGTAAATCCAAAAATTATATCTACCCCTCGCCTTTAACCCCTAGCTTCATTCCCGTCCGGTTGAACCATTTCCACAAGTTCTCGCAAGTAGGTAATCCCTTCAAACGTCCCTCGATGAGCTAAAGCTTTGCCCAAAGTTACCGCCAATGCGTCCGACAGAGGCACCAGGCTCCTTCTGCCACACCGCTCTGCCTCCTCCGCTGCCACTTGGACATTATTCAAGAGGACTCTCATGTCCGGCGACTCAAAAAGCGGAGAACGAAGTGCTTCCTCAATCGCCGCCAACAAATCCGCTTCCCCTGGTCTTAATCCATTTTCAGCCATAATAGTTTTAGGGTAATCCCCCCAAAAAACCAAAACAAAGGGCCTTACCCTTCTCTCGCTCTCTTGCTAACTCTCTCTTGTCATCCTGAGCGCCAGCGAAGGATCTCATAAAATTCTTCGGCTTTCAGCCTCAGAATGACAACTTGTTATCTTGCTAACTTAATAACTTAGTAACTCTTCTGAGCCGAGGGCGGGAATCGAACCCGCGACCTTTCCCTTACCATGGGAATGCTCTGCCAACTGAGCTACCTCGGCATATGTATAAAAGTACGGTGTGCTCCCTGCCTGCCGGCAGGTGCCAACTGTTTACCCCGTAAAGCCAACCATGGTTTTACGGGGAGCTACCTCGGCATTGTCTCTGCCGTTGCTTGCCCCGTTGTCAGCCGACGGCTGACTTTACGGGGAACTAACCAGGCTACTCGATGCAAACCTTAGTATAACATGAGGAAACCAATCCCAGAGGTACAAGAGGTACAAAAGGTACAAGATGTACAAAATGTCTGAATAAAAACGCTTTTGAACGAATGGCCAAGATGAAAATAAATCGACATCTGCGCTCAGTGTTCTTCAAAAACCCTTTTGAAAACCGCGCCGCTGAAAGGTGCAGCCGAGGTTGAGCGGAAAGCCGGAACTGACCGCAGCCAGGTACAGTACTGTACCTGGCGCAGGGAATTCCGGAAGGAGCGGCAGCGCCCCGCCGTTTGCGGCAAACGACGGGGCTTCCGCCAACCGAGGCAAAACTTTCCGGCAGGCTTTCAAGGGGCACCTTTTTCTTGGTTCGTTCTTTTGGGTGAGCAAAAGAATGAACAAAAAGTCTTTGCGGCACGCAAAAGAGTGGCAAACTTCATTGGGTGAGCAAAGAAATTGACAACTTGTAAGAAAGAAAGTTTATAAATTTTTTAAGCTAAGCAAAGAAACAATGTATACTTATCAAAAATATGCCTCAAAAAGTCAAAACTTCCCACGCCACCCCTTTTGGCGGCTATTTCAGAAAGCTCGACCAAATCGACAAAAACTATAAAGGCCAAAAAGAATTTGGCTCCATCCTTATTCTCTCTTTAGTCGAGGAAATCGGCGAAATGGCCCGGGCGTACCTGGCCAGCCACGGCCGCAAAAAATCCAACCTCGCCGCCCAAATGGACGAAACCTACCAGCAAGAGCTCGGCGACATCTTAGTCTCCATCTTACGGTTCGCCAGGATCAAAAACATCAACCTCCACGACCGGGTCATCTACTCTCTGGATAAAATCGCCCAGCGCCGCACTTCCCCCAAAAGATAGTCTCGTTGCTTCTGTATGAGATAATGGTATCGTGGCCCACGAAGTCCTTGTCGGTGGACCAGCAGCTGTCCAAAGTGAACTTCTCGCCCATTTCGTTTCCTTCGGCGAGGCCGCCCGTATTGCCTGGCACGAAGCCAGCCACGGCGCTGCCGATACCGAAGGCTCAGGCATCTTCGGCGTCGTTCTCGCTTCCGCCACAATTTCATTCTTAGAACAAAACGTTGAAACTCTGGAATTAGTCGTCCGCACTGTTGAAATAGAGCTCGCGGTGGCTGCTTTTTACCGACCCTTGGGCGAAAGAAGTGATAAGGCCATGGCCGAAATCGCGGCAGCCCCAGGCTTTAGCGACATGAGCGGTCCTGATTGGCAAATCTACAACCGCGCTTCTGCTGCCTACGCCAGAGAGCAAGTAGAGGAAAGACGTGCCACTCGCAAAGAAATGGAAGAAGAAAAGTGGGTCGTCGTCTACCAACGGCCGGATGGTCAGGATGAAGACGAAAAGAAAAGCGATCCCAATACAGCTCAAACCAAAGAAGCGCCCCATTCCCCCCTTGCCAAAACACCCCAACTACGATAAAAGATAACTAGCTCGCTTAATGTTTAGATCCAATCAAGAAGGAGGTGAATCAACTCATGCAAAATGTTAAAGGCGCCATGGCCCACCTCAACACCCATCAAAAATTTCCCGCCTCCAAAGCCGATTTAGTCGCCGAGTGCGACGGGCTTTCGGATTTTTCTGAGGCAGACAAAAAAGAGTTTATGGAAAAACTCCCGGAGGGCACCTACGATTCTCCTGCCGACGTCGCCAAAGCTCTCAACTGGCAAATGGCCTAAGCTTGGTACTCTCTTAAGTTTTGTGCCCATCCCACTATCCTAAGTAATACGAAGAGTACGAAGAGGTCCGACCTCTAGACACCTCTAGACACTCTACCGTAGCCTTTTGATCTCCTTTTTGCAGCCCAACTCCCAAACAAAACTTAGCTCTTCCCCAAGCGCCAAGGGCCTCATCTACCGAAGCGGCCTAAAAAACCCGCCTCGTTTAGCCAACACAAACCCCACGTGATGTGGCTCGTATCGAAACCCCGAAGCATCAGGATTAGGCAAATAAGCGATATCCGGCACCTCAAACGAGCCACTGGCTGCTGCAACTACTTCCTCTTCCCCATCAAAGCTTCCCGAACCCATAAACAGGCCACCACCCTTAAGTATCCTAGATACTAGAGGCAGCACCACTGAAAAATGGTGACGCAAATCCCCCGATCGCCACCACATCACCACGTCAAACGAATCCCTAGGAAGCTGAGTTGCAATCGCCTGCAGCTCCTCTGGGTAAAAACTAATTCCTCCCAGGCTAGCATCAAACGGCTCATCAAATGTCAGTGTTCGCACCGTCTGGTCAAATCTAGGCTCCGGATGAGCCAGAAAATTTGGATCACAAGAGCACACAGTGCGTATCTTCGGCCGCGGTACGCCAAAATCGGACTCAGGCGTACACACAAACAACTGCTCCGGAAAACCAGGTCCCGGACCTATCACCATCACATCGCCCCGCATCATATCCGGATCGATTACCAGTCCTTCTACCGAATCGGCAAACTCCATCAGCGTCCCTAGTCTCCGCTCTTC
>JACOWY010000002.1 GCA_016176555.1 Candidatus Chisholmbacteria bacterium
CAGAACGAGAGACAACGATACAATTTACTGCGTAATCGATACATACATGAGAAGCCTTAAATATTATTTTCCAGTCGCTTTTATAAAGGCGCATTTCCGCCAAATTCTTAGTGTTTGGAGGCAGCCGTAGGGAGGGCATAAGAGACTTGAAATGAGACCCTCCCCAGCGGAGGGATTTTTTATGGCAACCTGGGGTTGCCGTAACGCTAATTAGATGTTTTGGATTTCTTGTTATGGCTAATGTCGAAACAGCATTAAGACGATATGGTTTGGACGTACGGGGCATGGAACCTCCACCCGACGGGCGAACGTGCCAACGATGGCTTCAAGAATGTAGGAATACAGTAACTCCTCTAGTCCAACTTGACGAGTTGCTCGGTCAAGAAATTCCGAGATTTGATGATTACGGTGTTTACGAGCATGGTACTAACCGAGGCGTTCCTTACACGATGGTCGGAGGAATAATGATGAAGGATAACAGTCCTGTCTTCACTCACGTCGCGTTCTCTTTTGGTGAGACTTTAAATGTAGATCAAGTCAGAGCATTAGGACCATCTATTCCCTTCGATAAATGGATTTCCGTAGAGAAAGTTTAGATTTCAGGCCTGAATATCTTTTATTTTTAATTGCAGTTCCTTTTTGCCATTCCATTGGTTGAGATCGAGAGTGTAGGCGAGGTCGACTGAAGCATGGGGCTTTCCGCCTCTCACGGCGGATCCGCCTGTGGCGGAGAGTTTGGCGGCGTACTCCCCTAGCCTAAAGCCGATGGCGGGGAAAATATCTTTACCCTGACTGATGGTGAGTTTGAGATGACTCTTGTCGCTGCCGACGGCGCGGGAGTCCAAAACGGTGACGTTTTTGGTGGCAAAAACCGGCCGCTGGTTGTCCATGCCAAAAGGCTCAAATTGGGTAAGTTCGTGATGGAGAGTTTGAGTAATGTCGGCCAGATTGATTTCGCAATCGATATTGAGAGTACGTTGGAGCATGTCCCAGGTTAAGATTTTTCTGGCGTGGCCTTGAAGTTTTTTGGTTAAAGTAGCGATTTTCCGAGCTTCGATGGTGAAGCCCGCTGCCATGGGGTGACCGCCGACGTTGACAAAGAGGTCGTTAAATTGGCGGAGAGCAGCGATGATGTCGTAGCCGGGGATAGAGCGAGCCGAGGCTTTGGCCGTCAGGCCATTGAGGCTTAGCACAATGGCGGGGCGCCAATAGATTTCGGTCAACTTACCGGCGATGAGGCCGATGACGCCCTCGTGGTAACTCTCATGAGCCACGACGAGGACTTTATGGGTAGCGAGTTGTTTTTTAGCTAAATTTTGGGCGTGAAGGAGTTGCTCTTCGGTGAGAAGCTGGCGGTCGCGGTTGGTCACTCCCAAGGTCGTGGCTAGCTCACGAGCCCGAGTGAAATTCGTAGTGCACAAAAGTCTTAAAGAATCGAGGGCGTGGCCCAAGCGCCCCATGGCATTGAGGCGAGGGGCGACGATGTAGTTAATTTGGTATGTATCAATAATTTTTGGATCTACTTGGGCCTCTTGGAACAAGTGCTTGAGGCCGATGCGGGTAGTGTGCTTCAGGCTCTCCAAACCGTGCTTGACGAGATTACGATTGGCACCAAGTAACGGCACCATGTCGGCCACGGAGCCGATGGCGGCTAATTCGAGGGTGTCGGGGATAGGCTTCTTTAGTCTTTTGGCGATAGCTTGGGCAAAAAACCAAGCGACGCCGGAGCCCGCTAGTTTAGTGGTGTGGACGAAACTGTGGGCTTTGGGTAGAGATTTAGCGGCGACGTGGTGATCAGTGATGACTACGTCTATACCTTCTTGGTTGGCATAGTCGACAGCTTCGTGAGCGACGATGCCGTTATCGACGGTAATAACTAGCGGTTTGGCTGAAATTTCTTTGAGGGCGTCCTTGAGGCCAGCGACTGATAATCCATAGCCGTGTTTGAGGCGATGCGGTAAAAATGGTAGTGCCTTGGCACCAAGTTGGTGGAGCGTTTCCCACAGTATGGCAGTGGCGCAAATACCATCGGCGTCGTAATCACCGTAGACGATGATAGGTTCTTGGGACTTTATCGCTAGGACGACTCGGTCTATGGCACGGCGGAGATTTTTGGCGTCAAACTCAAGTTCTTTGGCTGCTAACTTAGTGGGAAGCGGGGGCTGAAGAAATTGTTTTTGTTTTTCGAGCGTCGTCAAGCCTCGCTCTTTGAGAAGCCAATTAATGATAAGCTGGCGGCGTTTTTCCGCAGATGCCGAGGAAATTTTTTGGTGTATTTTCCATACCTTCATGGTAGGATCATCTTATCACCAACTTCATAGGCACCAGACTGTCCCCGCGTGATCCAGTTAAGACTTTGAGAGTTTTAAACACTGCGGCCTAACACAGATTTACGCAGATATGAAAGCTACATTTATCCGAGAATCGTTACCACAACAAATGGCAGGAAATATTCCCGAAGAGATACATGAGTTTTTTCGTCGGTTTGCGACCCAGGGGTTTGACATTTGGCTCGTGGGGGCGGGGGTGCGGGCGCTTTTGATGGACCAGCTAATGGTCAATCCCGATTTCACCACTAATGCGACACCTCAGGAGATGCAAAAGTTATTTCCAGATAGTTTTTATGACAATACTTTTGGCACGGTGGGAATACCTCAGAAAATCGTGCGGGGCGGCGACGAACGTGAAGAAGTGTTTGAGGTGACGACCTATCGGACTGAACATGGGTACAGTGACAAACGCCGGCCAGACAAGGTGGTATGGGGGAAAACTTTGGAGGAGGATTTGTCGCGGCGCGACTTTACCATTAATGCCATGGTCATTGGTTTAGATAAAAATCAAAAATCAAAAATAAAAAAGCAAAAATTATTATTGGTTGACCCTTTCAACGGTCGGGGAGATTTGGAGAAGAAATTAGTCCGGGCGGTGGGTGAGGCGAGCGAACGCTTCCAAGAGGATGCGCTCAGGATGATGCGGGCGATTAGAATCGGGACCCAACTGAAGTTTACTATCGAAGAAAAGACGCTGGCGGCAATTCAAACAAATGCTCAGCTTTTAGAGCACGTGAGTAGAGAACGAGTGCGAGGGGAACTTTTAAAAATTTTGGCTTCGGATCAGCCGGCGGATGGGGTGCTGTTACTTCGGGCTTCGGGACTTTTGCAGTACATCGTGCCCGAGATGCTCGCCATGCAAGGGGTAAAACAAATTGGCCATCATATTTATGACGTATGGACACATGCGATTGAGTCTTTGAGAGGCTGCCCGAGCAAAGATCCGATCATCAGACTGGCGACGCTGCTACACGATATTGGGAAACCCAAAACGGCCCAACCCCGTGATGGCAAAGAAGTAACGTTTTATGGCCACGAAGTGGTGGGAGCGCGGATGGTTAAGGATATGGCCGAACGGTTGCGATTTTCAAGGAAGGAAATTGAGCGACTGACGACTTTGGTGCGCTGGCACATGTTTGCTTATGATACGCAGATGACCGATGCGGCGATTCGGCGGTTTATTCGCCGGGTGGGGGTAGATAATATTAACGATATGATGATGCTGCGGGTTGGTGATCGGGTGGGTGGAGGGAGTAAATCAACTAGTTGGAGGCTTCGGGAATTGCAGCAGAGAATCGGGGAACAATTGTATGAGCCTTTGACGGTGAAGGACCTGAAGATCGATGGGCACGACGTGATGAAGCTAGTTGGTATTAAGCCCGGTCCCGAAGTGGGGAAGATTCTGAATAAACTTTTTGAGGAAGTGATTGAAGATACGCGGAAGAATGAACGGGAATATTTGCTTAAACGAACGGAAGAGTTGCACAAAAACTCTAATAATTAAGTTGTTGCCAGTCTGTTAGTTTTTCTTTGGCGAAGACGAGTTTGATGATGCCGCCCATGGGAACGTAGGGGTAGCGCCTTTGAACATATTTTTCGAGATCGCCGTCGACGAGGCCGTAGAGGAGGAGCATGATGGGGTCACCGTGAGAGACGACGACGATATTTTTGCCAGTGAATTGAGATCTAAGATGAGTGATGAGACGATGCATTCTTTTGAATATGGCAGTCATGGTTTCGCCGCCCCCGCCAAAATAATCAGGATGGAGGTAGATTACTTGAGCCAAAGCGTTGATTTTCTCTCTACTTTGACCCTCTAAGGTGCTTTTAATTTCGATAGCCAGCGGCGAAACTCTTGGCTGTAACTTTAAGGTCTTGGCAATGATGGCGGCTGTTTCTTTGGTGCGGGTGATGGGGCTGGTATACAAATGGTTAATGTTTTTGTCTTTAAAATAGTGACCTAAATCTTTGGCACATTTCCTACCGTTAGATGAAAGTGGGAAACCTGGCAGGCGGCCGGGAATGATGCCTTCCGTATCTTCGTACTCGCAGTGGCGAACAAGATAGACCGTTGTTTCAATGGGCATGTTTTCTTTTTTCGAAGATGACTAAGAGAGGCGCTGCCGTGAACGTGCTGCTGTAGGTACCGGTGATGGTGCCGATGAGAAGAGCCAAGGCAAAATTTTTAGTGGTGTCGCCGCCTAAAAGATAGAGAGAAAGGAGCATGAAGATGATAGTCATGGAGTTATTGATCGAGCGGGCGAGGGTTTCGACGACTGATTTGTTGACTAAGGCTTCGAATGAGGCTTGGGGATATAAACGCCTGCTTTCCCGGATGCGATCAAAGACGACGATGGTGTCGTGGACTGAGAAAGAAAGAACGGTGAGAACGGCGGTGACAAACAGGGTGTCAACTTCTATACCTTTGACTACACCTAAAATACTGAAGACGCCCGCGAGAATGAAGGTATCATGAAACATAGCGATGAGGGCCGCTAGCCCGAAGGTCAGTTCCCGGAAGCGCCAGGCAATAAAGAGCAAAATAAAAGTGGCGGCAATGGCAACGGCGATGAGAGTTTTTTGCAAAAGTTCTTTGCCCAAGGTCGGGCCAACAGTCTCGAAACGAATTTCTTCAATCTCGCCGACTTTTTCTTCGAGTGTTTGTTTTAGTTCAAGGTGCTCTTCTTGACTCAGGGGTTTGGCGTGGATAATAAATGAACTTGCCCGCCCCTCGATCGTCACAATTCTATCGTCAGATAAAGACTCTTCTAGTGAAGGCTGTGGTTTTTCAGTATTTATTTTTATTTCCCAGACTGTACCACCCGTAAAATCGATCGAGGGTTTGAGGCCAAATTTGAGCAGGGAGATGACGCCGGGAATGATGACCAATAGCGACAGGGCAAAGTAGATGAGGCGGTATTTCATGGGATGGGTTAACATTCTGAGTGAAACGAAGAACGTCGGCTGATTCGGCAGCTGCCGAAGAAGCGTAGACATAGTTATTTTTTACCTCTGACGGCAAAACGGATGAGAGAACGGGAGATGACGACACCGGTGAATAAACTGACGATGATACCGAGGCCTAAAGTGATGGCAAAGCCCCGAACCAGTCCGCTTAAGGGGAGAAAGCTCCAATTCAGGGGATTAAACAAAATGAAGGCGGTGATGAGAGTGGCGAGGTTGGCGTCTTTAATGCTATCCCAAGCGCGGCCAAAGCCGAGCTCGACAGCCAGCGCCCAGGGTTTACCTAAGCGGAGCTCTTCTTTGAGGCGTTCAAAAATCAAAATGTTACTGTCAACTGCCATGCCAACGGAGAGAATAAAGCCCGCGAGACCCGGCAAAGTAAGGGTAATGGGGATGAGGCGGTAGAGACTTAAGGTAATGAGGCCGTAGATAAGGAGGCTTGAAGCGGCCACTAAACCTAATTTGCCGTAATAGGCGACCATAAAGATCACGACGACCGTGAGACCAATTAAACCGGCGCTGATACTTTTTTGCACTGATTCGGCCCCGAGGGTGGGGCCGACACTACGCTCGCTCACAATTTCTATAGGAGTGGGGAGAGCTCCGGCGTTGAGTTGAACGGCAAGCTCGCGCGCTTGTTCAGTGGTAAAGCCACCGGTGATGACGGCGTTGCCATCAGTTATTTCTTGTTGGACGATGGGGGCCGAGAGGGGGATGTCGTCAAGAAAAATGGCGACTGGTTTGCCGATATTTCTTTGGGTAATGTCAGCAAATTTTTTGGCCCCATCCTCGCTAAATTCTAGTCCGACCAAGGCTTCACCGGTGCCCCTTTGATCAAATTGCACTTGGGCCCGACGCAAGTCTTGACCGGTGAGACCAGTGGGGATGAGGTTAGTTAATAATTCGGCCGCGGAGCTCGCTTCGGGCAAATCGGGGTTAAGTTCACGGAAGTCAAGCTGAGCAGTTTGGCCGATGAGGGAGAGAGCACTGTCTATATTTTTGATCCCGGGGAGCTGGACACTGAGGCGATAGTCATCTTTTTCTTTGATTCTTTGGATGACTGGCTCGGCGACGCCGAAGAGATCAACCCGGCGGCGAATGACTTCTTCGGCGCTTTTCCAGGCGCTGTCTCGATCAGAATCTGGTATGTTGGTCATATCCAACTTTAAGACAACTTCAGTCCCTCCCTGGAGATCTAGACCTTGTCTGATGGTGGTGTCGCGGCTGAGGTGCCAAGGGCCGAGATCAAATTTGAGGGGGGGGCGGCGAATGGTGGTAGAGAGATTAATTGGCCCTTGGTGGATATTGACTGGAAGATTTTCAGGCAGATTGAGGAGAACAACACTGACCAACAACAACAAGAACGCTACTAGGGCGATCGGTCTCAACTTCATCAGTTTACTTTACCACGATACCAGTCCCGCTTGGCGGGACTGTACGTGGTTTCGGGAAAGACCTCACGTTTTTGGGGGTGGTTTTAAAAGGCGAAGCTGTCTGACGCCCGCGAAAGTGTAGGTGATCTTCCCTTTCTCCGGATAGGTGCTGACCGTAGTGGTATCCCCGACTTTGACGCCGACCATGCGGACAAATTCTGCCGGCACCGTGACGGCAGTGGAGTTGCCTGCCCTGATCACTTTTTGTTTCATCTTTCACGAGACGAGGGTGTCTTCGTCGCCCAAGAGCATGACTTTGCTATTTTGCAAAATGCCGACCACAAAGGGATCGCGGCGGCGTTTACGGAAGTCAAATTCGTCTTTAGACATGACGGTATAATTGACTTCTTTCTCCCTCCGAGATTCTTCGGCGCGAACCAGCGCCGCGAGCTCGGGCATGACGACGGTGCCGACGACGAGTAAATCAACTTCGTCGCCTTCGCGGGGGCGATGGCGCACGAATTTGCCCGAGAGACAAGCAAAATTGATTTTGCCCAGTCTAGCTTTATTTTTGACGATGGCCCCCCCAAGGCCGGTGGTTTTGGCTACCAGGGCGAGAAGCTCGGGATAAAAGAGGTAGTCTTTACGGAAGAAATAGTAGACGCGGTTGCCTCGGTTTTCAGATTTGAGCATGCCTTTTATACTCAACCGCTGGAGTTCCCGGCGGACGGCGTTAATCTCTTCACCGACGAGCCTCGTCAACTCACGCACGTAGTACATTTCTTCTGGTTTATCGAGAAATACTTTGAGGAGTTTGCTTCTCACCCGTGAGACCATGAAGTCCTGCAATGCTGCCATTTTGATTACTTTCGGGCACTAAGTTTGTACAAAACGAGCTTAAATTGTACTCATACCTTACTACGAGTAGAAAATGTTTTCAATACGTAAAATTAACTCTGGAAAACAAAGATTCAAGGTCGCCTGCAGAACACAATAGAGTTAAAACCGACTCTTTTTGGCTATCTTCTCATTAAGGTTGTCATGCTGAGGGCAAAGCCCGAAGCATCTCAAGAGATCCTTCTCCTTCGGCTGCGCTCAGGATGACAGCGAGCTACAATTTTGTACCTGAGGTGAGCAACAAACTACGGGGGTTAGTATTCAACGTCCTGCCCGGCAGGAACAATCTCGACCCAAATTTGACCGCGGACAAATTCGACTTCTTTCTTTTTGGCATCGACAAACAGGGTGCGATCGGTGCGGCTTTTTTTACTCCAAGTACCTTCTACTACTGCCCCATTTTGAAAGATGAGCAATTTACCGCCTTTGGTGGTGCCGTATATCATGTGCTTGAGATCATCGACCGGGCCTTCTTCCTGGGTAAATTGGACGACGACTACTTTCGCTTCGATAAGGCTCTCGTCATTGCGATCGCGCTGTGGCTCACCGCCATTGGTGCGGCGGTAGACGTTGGCTTCCTTATCGTAATTCCAGACGACCTCATAGTCTTCATAGTCAGACCAAAAGTCAAAAGAAATCTCAGCGACACTGCCACGATCCCCAGTATCGGATTCATCTGCGAACTTCCAGGGGGTGAAGTCGTCCAGCCAATCTTCGCCATCAGGGTCTTCGTTGGTAAAGTCGCGCTTGTCTTTGGCAAATGCCCAGAGTTTTTCTGAAGTGGAATACATGGTGTGCTCGGTAGCCACAGTCCTGCCAAGGCGCTCGTAATCACGCCAGAAGGTGGGAAAACCGATACCAGCTTGGTCGAGGTCGTTGGCGGCAGACCAGCCGTATTGGATGATTTGTTCTTTGGCTCGAGCGCGAACATCCGTCACTCCATCAGAGGCGTGGGCACCACCGACGTGGACATAGAGGGGAAAGACATATTCAGATGCCCAGTCTAGGTAGTAGGTGCGGGCAGAACGAATGGGGCCTAATTGGGTTTCTTCAGCTTGGACTTGGCAATAAAACAGAGTCAGGAAACGGGTGATGGCGCCTTCGGCCACGGCTTCGTAGACCACGTCGGCTCTGGAAAGACCCGATTGAGGCCGAGCTTCGGTGTGATTTTCAATCATCACCGCCAAGGGGCGGCGTTGCTCCCAGGATTTTTTCTCGGTTTTGGTAAACTTTTTGCCGTTTAAGGGGCACTCTTCCGTCTTCGGCTCACCAGGGTCAATTTGCAATCTGCCTTCGGCCCGAGGAATTGGCGTAACTGCCCCGCCACTTAAACCGACTCCAAGAGAGTTAAAAATAGCGTAGGAAACCCCTGTAGCAAAGAGGTAGAGACCGAGGCCCGCGATGAGGGGTAAGGCTTTTGATTTGACTATATCCATTAGGCAGTAGCTTTCTTAATATCTACGCCTCTCCGGCAGCGGCCGGATCAGCCGATGTTACTCACTTCGTTCGTAATGGACTACGGTCGCCTAAGGCGACCCGTCGTTATGTCTGAGCCTCGCTGACGCTCGGCCGACGTAACTCGCTAAAGCTCGTTATCCGGTAGCCCTGGTAATCACAGCACGCTCTTCTTTGGAGAGCGTGTATCCCGGGCTTTTGCCGCGACTGATTTTTTTGGCGTAGATTCTGGTTTGGTCGCGACTGTGTAAAGAGCTTATCACAACCCCGTTATCCTGTCCATCAAGTAGAGCGAGACAAAAACTCTGATCCCCCCCAGTATCGCTAAAGGGATTGTAACGGATGAAACCTATTTTTTGAATGTGAGGCAGAAGACGGATATGCAACTCTTTCATAGCTTTCTTAAGCTCGTCTATTTCGCTGGCGGTAGTTTGATGGTCTTTTCTGAGGGTTTCTAAAACGGAGCGAAGGTCTCTTTTATCCTTCCCATCAAACAGGGTGCGGAAACGAGCCTCACTCCGAACCAGCCAAAAGGTGACTAAACTCAGCCATAAAGTGAAGATGACTAGTATAGCTATAAAGGTAGGTGTTGATAACAAACCAGCGGACATGTGGGTCGATTGTATCTATGGAGTCGTTTTATGTGCAAGAGACAGGATTTTTCTGTTAACTCTACGCCTCTCCCGCCGATTCGGCGGGCTCGGCCGAGGTAGCGCTTTATTAGAATTTTTACGGATCTCTTGCTATCTCTACGTGTTGCTTCGCAACGCCGAGGTAGCGCTTTATTAGAATTTTTACGGATCTCTTGCTATATTGGCACTGTGACAAAGCGGCGGCGAACCAGAACGCAAAAACAGCAGGCTCGACACGAATTTATCTTTAAGGTGGGAGGAAAGAGTATTAGTGCACCGCTCGCCTCAACTAAAAAACCACCTTCCAGCCAGAGCAAGGATTTGTTTCACTACGACCCTAAACTCGTTAAAGCTGACTTGACAAAGACGCTGATTCTTTCCATACTGGCTATAGGAGCGATAGTTTCGCTTTTTTTAATGGGTAGATAAAGGAGGGTCCCGAAGAACGAGGTGACAAATTAAATCATATATAGCTATGCTTCGCTGAGGCTCAGCCGCTCTTTTTCGCGAAGCTCAAAATAAGAAATCATAAATCATATATCTTATATATATGATATATGATATTTGATATTTGATATTTATCTTGATTGGGGGTGAGAGCGAATGGAATTCTATTGTGTAAAGTGTCGCACCAAGCGACAAACTGACGATTTTCAAGAAGTGACGACGAGGAACAATCGCAAAGCAGCTAAGGCTAAGTGCCCCGTGTGTGGTACGGGCATGTATAGGATAATGGGGAAGGCCTAGGCTAGACTAGCCACTAGCGACTAGTGGTTAGTTACTTTTAGAAATAAACTTCCGAGGGCTGACGCCCATGGTATTCTGCCAGGCTCGAATAAAAACCCGATCGCGAGGTCGGGTTTTTGGTGTCATGTTACATCACTGGCAGTAAAAGACCGGGTCTTTTGGCAAGACCCGGTCTTGAAGCCTAACGGAGATACTTTGTTTGCACACCTAAGCGCTTAAAAATCGAAGGCCTGTATTCCAGAAACAATCGCGACCCCAAACCCTGCTCGGATACTTATTCACTCGTTTGGCGATGGAACGTCTATCATCCTAAATGTTTGAAGAATTGAATAGATTGTTGGTAAATCTAGCGAATACAGATAGTAGTCAGGATCATCGACTCCGTTTGAATCCACCGGATAATCATTGCCGTACATTATCATTAAGGGAAGATCTTCGTCTAACTTAGGGCTGTACCAAGTTTTATCCACTAACTCAAGTGTAACTACCCTTGTCTCTGGCTGAATATCTATGCTTGTTTCAGACCCATTATATTGCTTGCCACCAACAGTGACAGTTACTTTTTTCTCAGGAGTAGGTTTGTATGTCTCACCGTATCCATGGGGATTATCCCATTTTGCTCCTATAAACAGAGAGGCCGATTTCTTGGGAGAATACAATCTTATTACCTGGGGAAATCCTGTTTGACTAGAGACCCGTTGGGGTAAACTTACTGTCCAATCTGATGGAGCAGAAATTGAATAAACCTCCCCTACATAAGTTTTCCACCCTTTCCTGTCACTTTCTAACACCTGTATATCGGGGTTTACTTCAGCAACTGGAATTGTGGGTGAATTTGAAGTTGCTTTTTTATCTCTTACCCACATCCCCAATCGTGGGTAAATCAAGATTGCAAATCCGACCAATAACAGCAGTACAATAATTTTATTGTTATTGTTTGAATTCTTAGATTTTCTGGTCATTATCTTTGCAAAATTGGCTTATGGTTAAACAATATAAATTATACTCCGTATTCTCAAAGATCCTGCGACATAAGGGGTGAAACTAGTGTTATACTACCTCATGTTTGAGGAATAATAGCGGAGCTTTTTGATGTATCAGCCCAGTAAAATCATCCTGACCCGGTACGCCGATGTTTTAGTTAACTTTGCGCTTAATTCAGGTAAAGGGGTAAAAAGGGGTGAAGTGGTACAGTGCATTGTGCCAGATGTGGCTAAACCGCTACTCGCTTCGTTGCACGAAGCGATTTTGCGAGCAGGAGCCCATCCGCTGGTACGGCTAATGCCGACGGGGCTGGATAAGACTTTCTATAGCTTGGCTTCTGATAACCAACTAACTTTTTTCCCGAAATCATACCACCGGGCACGAGTGGATCTCATAGACCACTCGATAGGGATTATTGCTGAGCATGATTTACACGAATTGGAAAAAATAAACCCAGCGAAAATAATTAAGTCTCAAGAAGCGAGAAAGCCATTGCGGGAATGGCTTAACCAGAAAGAGTACAAGGGTAAATTTACGTGGACTTTGGCTTTATACGGGACACCGGCAATGGCTAAAGAAGCAAATTTAACCGTTGAGGAATATTGGCAGCAAATCATCAGTGGTTGTTTTTTGGACGAGAAGGAGCCGATTAGGGAATGGAAAAAGGTGTTTGCGGAACAGGAGCGAGTCAAAAAACGTTTGAACACTTTACCAATTGAGCGACTGCATATTAAGGGTAAAAAGACTGATCTCTCAATACTTTTAGGCAAAAAGCGGCAGTGGGCTGGGGGGAGTGGCAGAAATATTCCGAGTTTTGAGCTTTTCGTGTCGCCCGACTGGAGAGGGACGGAAGGGTTTATCGAATTTAATCAACCCCTGTATCGCTATGGTAATTTGCTGCAGAACGTGCGCCTGGAGTTTAGAGGCGGGGTAGTGGTACGAGCGACGGCCGCAAAGGGCGAGAAACTGCTGCGAGAAATGATTAAGCGACCAAATGCCGATAAAGTGGGTGAATATAGCTTGACTGATGCACGGCTGTCGCGGATTAGCAAATTCATGGCCAATACTTTGTTTGACGAAAATATTGGGGGGAGATTTGGCAATACCCATTTGGCTTTGGGAATGTCGTATAAAGATACCTATGATGGGGATCCCAGTCAAGTGACGAAAAAACAATGGGCGAGACTTGGTTTCAATGATTCGGGTGAGCACTGCGATATTATTTCGACTGAAGATCGGACGGTGACAGCCGTCCTTCAAGGTGGTCAAAAGAAAGTCATTTACGCCAACGGGAAGTTTACCATTTGAATTGTCTCATTCATCCGATGCTCTAATTCCCAGTCCCGGGCAATCTGATCAAATCCCTAGGCTACGAAGATATTGGAGAAATAATCCGGGCTTCATGACGCTGACTCCAAAGTCATTTCTAATTTTGGCCACCTGATAATGCTTCAAATTGTGTGTCAATAAGAATTTAACTTTCGTTTTGTGGGCGCCGGCTAGCACATGTGAATCTTCCTGGTCTAAAACATAGGGGAAATACCTTTGGGAAAGTCTTGGTTTCTCCAGTTTGAGAGTAATAATTTTTAGGCTTTGGAATATGTCTTTAGAAGGGAGATTGATGTTTGAGCGCGTGGCTACATCAATAATTTCTTTTTTAATTGTCTTGGAGATGATTTTAGTAATTTTGGAGTTTTGAAGTATTTTAAACGAGGCGCCTGTTTTTGAAAGTAAGGCCGAGACTAAAACGTCGCTATCTAGAAAGACTTTGACTTGGCCCATAGCTCTTTGCGGACGTCTCTGATAACTTTTGCCACTTTTTTAATATTTTTTTCATCTTCCATTTGAGCTCTATAGATATCCTCATCCATGCCGGTAAACAAAAAAGAGAGAGAGACTGCAGGAATTCGGTAGACTCTACCGATTTTTTTAGCCACGATTTCTCCACGATTGATGAGTTCATAGACCGTGTTTTTGGAAAGTTGCAGCATTTGAGCTACTTGACTGGGAGTGTAGGCTTTTATAGGCTCCATATTTGTGTTTAACATAACTAAATGTTAACAAACATGACTATATTTGTCAATATTGTGACAAACGAGATAGTTGAATAAATCGTCATTCTGGCTTGACCAGAATCAGATCCTGGATGCGCTCGTCTGACTCGCTTACCAGGATGACTTAGGAGAACGTATGGTTCAACGCTCTCTTCTATTCTAAGAGCTTGAGGGAAACGAGAGTTTGGGCGATTGTTTGGGCGATAAAATTTTGACCGGCTGCGGAGGGGTGGATGTGATCATGGGGGCTAATGAGGCGCAATTGGCCGTTGCCTTCACTATCTTGACTGGGGTGGAAGACGTCGATGACCGGAATGCCCAAAGCGTTCCCAGTATTAATAGTATTTTCTAAATAAGCGTGGATGGCTTGGGTGTGCTCGGCCACGGCTCCCCCTTCCCAATTGACGCCACCGGGGCCGGTGCCAAAGAGTTCGTGATGAGGAGCGATGGTAGCCATGAGGAGCACGGGAGCGGAGGTTTGGGATTGGACTTGGCGCACCATTTTTTCAAGTTGGAAGCGATGATGAGCTAGATTAGCCTCAGAGAGCGGTAAGGGGTTATAGGCAAATGACTCGATGATGACCGCGTCGACTTCAGCTTGGAGAAGTGGCGGATAAGAGCGATTTTGGTAGTTAAAAGGCTGACTTAAACGAGCCAGCCCATCATCTATATTGGTACTGCCGACGCCGAAATTCAGCAAGAAGAAATTAGTGGCAGGGTAGTTATTTTTTAGAGCTTTTTCAAGATAGGGCAGGCCGGTGCCCATAGTGTCGACCATGGAATCGCCAATGGAGGCGTGGGGGTCCCGCCTCTTTCGGCGGGCAAGGGGGTGGCGACAGCTTTTTTGAGTAGCTCGGCAAATAGATTTTGGGGTTGAGGAGTGGTGGAGACAACCGGGGTTGGTGGCGGCTGCATATTGGCGATGATGACGGCTTCCGGTTGAGGAATGACTAGATCCTGTAAGTCATTCTCGGAGAAACTTTGGGCTTCAAGCGGGAGAGATAAGCCGATGATGAGGCTCAAAAAAAGAACAATCCGTTTCTGTCTGTTAGTCATCTTCGGCTACCAATTGTCTCAGGAAGATGCGGACTTTGGCAAGGGCCAGACCTCTGGCGCTGGAGGTGAGTTTTTCTGCCAACGTAGCTTGGGCAAAGGTTTTTTGAAGATCAGTGGAGAAAAAAATGGGATCGTAGCCAAAACCATGTGTGCCTTGGGGTTGGTCGATGATGAGACCGCGAGAGATACCAGTGAATGTTTTTAAGAGTTTGGTGTGGGGATGGTAAAGAGCGATGATGGCCTTAAAGTAGGCGGATTTATCTGTGTGTTTTTTCAGTTCTCCAATTAATTTTTTATTTCTATCTTCTGGTGTGGGGGCGTAACGGCGGGAGAGAACTCCCGGTCGGCCGTGAAGAGCTTTGACGAATAAACCGGTGTCGTCGGCGAGGGTCAACAGCCCGGTTTTTTGACTGAACCCTTTAGCTTTAAGTGTGACGTTTTCTCTCAACGTCTTACCTGTTTCGGCGATGTCAAAACCGGGAGGGACGCGGGCATCTTGAAGAGAAAGCAGATTAAAATCGATTTTACCCAAGGCGGCAAAAATTTCTTGGAGTTTGCCACTGTTTCTGGTGGCGACGAGAAGTTTTTGCATGATTTACGAATTTCACTTTAACATCATTGGCTGTAAAAGACCGGGTCTTCTGGCAAGACCCGGTCTTGAAGCCTATCATAGTCATCTTGCCTTCACATAGTGACTTCAAAACGAAAGTGAATTGCGAAATTCGGGTGATTTTCCGGCAAAGAGAAGGACATGAAGTTCATGTCTTTCTCTCTACTTTCTTTGATTGGGCTACATACCTGGAGTGGCGGGTGCAGGTGGTGCCCCTCCTGGTTCACCGCTTGGAACCGGTTCGTCACCAGCCGGTGCTTCTGGAGCGGGGTCTGGGGCTGGTGGTGGACTACTTGGCTCAGGAGTAGGACTCGGCATAGGGGGGGTTGGCGCTGCGGGGTCGGGCGAGGGAACTACCGGAGGAGTAGGTGTTGTTGGGTCGGGAACAGATCCACCACTTGTTGGATTCATTGGTTGATCGGTCATTATCGCTCACCCCCTTTCGAAAGATTACTTGCTTAAATTGACGTACTTCCCACCTTATCATGAAAAATCGTTGGGGGGCAAGAGGGAGTTAGAGAAGTATGGAAAGTATGGAAAGTACTGAGTGTATGGAGGGTATCAAAGGTACAAGAAGTACCCCGAAAAGCGCAAGCGCCACGGGGCAGGCAAAAAGTACAATAGGTACAAAAGGAAATTACTGATGTTTATTTTCGATTTGGGCGAAGAGCTTGAGGAGGAAGGGGAATCTTTTATATTTCGGGTTGTACTTGACATTGAAGTGGCCCTGGTTTTTTTGGAGGATCAATTTTTGGTGGAGGTTTTGGGCGAGTAATCTGGCCTCTGAAACGGGGATGTAGGGGTCATTATCGGAATTGATGACAAAGAATTGATTGGAGCTACGGCGAATCTTGGGCCAACTCCATGGTGGGGTGAGAAAGGCGACGAGTTCTTTGGAGTCGATTTTAACGTCGGAGCTTAGAAAACCGGCGACTAAGATGGCGGCCTTAATTTTTTTATCCTGGGGTAACGTTTCTAGATAGCGTAAAACGGTGACTGCTCCCAGGCTATGGCCAATGAGAATGAGATTTTTGTCTGGAATGCCGATTGTTTCTCTCAGGGTTCTTAACCATGGTTTGAGTTTGGGGAAATAGCTATTAGGCAGGTCAGGGACGTAAGCGACATAGCCATTTTTTTCTAGTTTTGCCTTGAGCCAAGGGAACCAGTTTTTCTGGGAGTGGCCGGTCCAGCCGTGGAGGATGACAACGCGTTTCATGGTTTACCTAAGCTTGACTATCTTGAGGGCGGTATTGGATGGCTTCGGCCAGATGAGTGCGGGTGATACTTTGACTGCCAGCCAGATCAGCAATGGTGCGGGCGACTTTGAGCATTTTGTAGTAACTTCGGGCGGTGAGGCCTAAGGCGGCGGTAGCTTGAGTGAGAAAGGCGCGATCTGCGGGCTCTAGAGGGCAAAAGTCGCGCACGTCTTTGGGGGACATTTCGCTGTTGTTGACAATATTGGTTTTTTTGAATCGTTGGCGTTGGAGATCGCGAGCTGACTGGACTCTTTTTTGAATTTTGACGGAAGGTTCGCCGGAAAGTTTGGGGTTGGTGAGTTTAGCTAGTTCCACTTCGGGAACGGTGACGTGAATGTCAATGCGGTCAATGATGGGGCCGGAAATTTTTTTCTGATAGCGATCAATGGCCGAGGGCAGGCAGGTGCAGGGTTTTTTCTTAGAGCCATAGTAACCGCAGGGGCAGGGATTGGCAGCGGCGACGAGCATAAAATGAGCGGGGAAGAGCATGGTGCCAGAAGCGCGGGAAATTTGGACGATGCCATCTTCTATGGGTTGCCTTAAAGATTCGAGGACGTGGCGAGGAAATTCGGGAAATTCGTCGAGAAAGAGGACGCCACGGTGAGCAAGCGATATCTCGCCGGGCTTGGGTTTGGTGCCGCCGCCAATCAGGCCGATTCTGGAAGTGGTGTGATGGGGGCTGCGGAAGGGGCGCTCGGTAACGATTGATACACCCAGGGGCAAATTACCGCTGACGGAGTAGACTTTGGTGACTTCAAGGGCCTCACTTTCTGAAAGCATGGGCAAAATGCCGGGGAGGGCGCGGGCGAGCATGGTTTTGCCGGCGCCGGGGATGCCTTTGAGAAAAATGTTGTGGGAGCCTGAGGCGGCGATTTCTAAAGCGCGTTTGGCGTGTTCTTGGCCTTTGATTTCGGCCAGGTCAAAACTCACCAGGCTACCCTGTTTTAAGCTTGAGAAAGCTACGTGTTTTTGGGGAATGATTTTTTTGAGGCCGGTGAGGTGACTGTGGAGATCTTTAATGGTAGAGAGCGGAAATATTTTTAGGCCACCGACAATGGCGGCTTCTTTTCTGTCAATTTCCGGGATAAAAAGCTGACGGAATTTCCTTTCTTTGGCCATCAGGGCAATGGGCAGAATGCCGTTGGTATGGCGGAGACTGCCATCGAGCGAAAGTTCGCCCATAACTAGGGTGTGGTTGAGCTTAAGATTTTGGGGCAGTTGGCCAGAGGCAATGAGCAAACCTAAAGCGATCGGCAGATCGTAGGCCGGGCCTTCTTTGGGTAAATCAGCGGGAGCCAGATTAATAGTGACCCGGCGGGCGGGGAATTCTGCGCCAGAGTTTTTCAGTGCCGCTCGAACTCGTTCTTTAGCTTCTTCAACGGCTTTATCGGGGAGGCCAACAATAGTGATAGAGGGCAGACCGGTGGGGGCGACGTCGACTTCAACTTCGATGGGGAGAGATTCTAAACCGAAGGTGCTGCCGGAAAAGATTTTGGCGAGCATGGGATCTTAAGTATAACAAAACCCGCTTAAAGCGGGGGAATTTCGAAGCACCAAGCACCAAAAACTAAATAAGCACTAAATAACAAGCACTAAATCACAAACATATAAACCGTTTTGAGTTTGGAATTTTGATATTTGAATTTGTTTGGAGTTTGAGATTTGGGATTTGGGATTTGGGGTTTTGCGGGGTGAGGGGCTGAACTTTCGCCGGGGGTTAGTTGTTCTCGCCGGAACTAGTGGCTGCTTCGGTATCTTGATCGGTGTCGGGGGTTTCATCTTGTGCCCCTAAAATGTCTTCGTCGCCCGGCTGTGAACCACGGATGACGACGACGGCAAATTCTGAATCCGCGTCGAGGGTATCGTCGATGTCTATATCTTCATAATCATCTCTAAGATCAGATTCGACAAGCTCGGCAATCTCGTCTTCACCTTCTTTGACTTGAATGGTGATGCCGGTGTAGTCGTAGTTTTGGGCATTCCCGGTGTCTATGTCTTCGAAACCGGCCGCCTCCAGGATGGCGGCTAACTTGCCGGCTTCACCAGCAATACCTGAGCCGTTGAGGACTTGGACTTTGATATCCTCCCGCTTGAGCTCTTCTTGAGGCTCAGGTGACGGTGAAGCAGAGGAGGTGGCGGGGGGTTCGATCAGGATGTCGGTAACTGAGGGTTGATTTTGGGGTTCCCTTGAGGAAGCGAAAAAGAACCTCCACGCGCCGACGCCAATGAGGGCGAGGGCGAGGAGAATAATGACAATCCACCAAGGGAATTTTCGTTGCGGTTCACGGTTGAAACGAAAGTCGTGTGGGGCTGATTGATTTGGATTTGAGTCGGTCATACTCGCTCCCTCGTGAGTAAAACCTGATGTTTGGTACGGATTGGCCATAGATGGTCGTTGAGGGTTTCCGTCAGAGGCGCCCGCCTGCCGGTCGGGCAGGGACCAGCCTTTGGCTGGGGTTTCTTCAGCTGGTGCTTCTTGGGGCTCAAGTGGTTCATTCCTTTCTGATTCGCTACTCAGGTTTTCAGCTTCTTCTACTACCTGAAACTGTGGTCGAGCCGTTTCAGGCTCCAGGGCATCTGATTCTAATGTGTCTTCGGGGGCAGGAGTACTGTGGTCAAGTGAGGCAGGTTCTTTATTGGCAGCGGGATGTTTTGATTTTGATTTCTTGTCGGGCATGACTGACAGAAGCTTTAAGTAGGTGGCAGTTTAGCAGATTAGGTGCACTCTCTGCAATGGTCTACGGTCTCCTCAGGCGACCCGACGTTACTAACTCTCGTTCGTGATGGCAACAGGGATATACTATCATAAACGTATCTATTGAGCATCTCTATGTTGCGGCTGCCCGGATATTCTCCACAACACGGAAGTATTTTCTTGGAAATTATTATTGCCATCGGGATTTTGGCGGCACTCATTGGAGCCATCGCGAGTTTAGTGGTGGCTTCTTATGATTTAGTGGGTTACTCGCGGACGCGGATCACGGCTCGGCATTTGGCGACGGAGAAGATGGAGATAATCCGCAACCTGCCTTACAGTGAAGTGGCGGTGTTGGGGGGAGTGCCAGCGGGGAGCTTGCCACAACTTGAAACTATAGAGCGGAATGGGCTGCCCTATACCATAAGGACGAATGTGGTGTACATTGACGATCCGTTTGATGGGTTAGCGCCCGCGGATATGCTACCCATTGATTACAAACGGGCGCGGGTGGATGTGAGTTGGACGGGGACTTTTGCCTCTGATGCGACGATAACGATGATCACCGACATTGCGCCCAAAGGCATTGAATCGGTGGGTGAAGGGGGGACTTTGTCGATTTTGGTTTTCGATGCTTTGGCCCAAGTTGTGCCTCAGGCGGAGGTACGAATTCAAAACGCGGAGGTGAATCCGGCGATTGACTTAACCGTTTTATCTGACAGTAACGGGCGGGTGATGCTGCCAGGATCGCCAGTGTGTTTTGAATGCTATCAGATTACGGTGACAAAGGAGGGTTTTAGTCTCGACCGGACTTACACCACAGCGGAAGTGGCTCATCCGGCGAAGCCGCCGGCGACGGTTAACGATCAATCCATCACTGAAATTAGTTTTGCCATTGACAGGGTGGCAACGCTGACTGTGTATTCGACTCGGGGTCGGGAAGATGGCTATGCGTTTTTGTCCAATCAGTTCTTTCAGTTGACGGGGACGAAACAGATTGGGACCGACACACTCGAAGATCCGGTATTCAAGTATGACGTTTTGAATAAAACTGACAATGGGGGTTCGGTGACTCTCTCTAACATGGAATGGGATATCTACACTTTGACGATTCCGTCACCAGATTGGGATTTTGCCGGGAGCAACCCGTTTTCTCCCTTGGCTCTTTTACCCGGAGGTTCACAAATCTGGCAATTCGTGACGGTACCCCACCAAGATTACACCTTGCTTTTTAAAGTCACCGAGGCGAGTGGCAGTGCCATCCCCGACGCTACTCTTCACCTTTTGGGTCCAGGTAATTATGATGAAGCACTGTTTTCTGGTCCAGCTGCGGCGCCAGATTTTGGCCAGGCATTTTTTAGTCCGCTCACCGCGGGAACGTATAGCGGAGAAGCGACGAAGAGTGGTTATTTGACGACGTCGTTTGAGGCGACTGCATCAGGAAATGTGACTAATACTCTGATTCTTAATCCGCTATGAAGGGTCACAGAAAACGGCAGTTTTGGGGTCAATATGGCTTTACCTATTTAGAGCTTTTGGTGGGATTGGGAATTGTCCTGACCGTCATCGCGTTTCTAGTAGGCATGCAAGTGATGCTGCAACAATCATACCGTTTTTCATTCAATCTTTCGGCAACGACTGATCAGGCTAATAGTGTGGCTGCCGACATGGTGAGGGCTTTAAGAGGGGCCCTGCCTTCAGAAACCGGAGCTTATCCTTTAGAAGTGCTCGATGATCAGCAAATCGTTTTTTATAGTGATGTGGATGCGGATGGCCGAACAGAACGAGTGCGATTTTTTTTGGAAGGAGTAGAGCTTAAACGGGGGATCATCGAACCGACTGATTTTCCGGTTAGCTATCCCACAGAAAACGAGACGGTTAAAGTGTTGAGTGATTATGTGCAAAATGGGGCTCAACCTCTCTTTTATTATTACAATGGGGCCTGGCCGACCGACGCGGTGAATAACCCGCTTAATGTCGAATCTCGATTGAGTGACACTCGATTTGTGCAACTTTTCATGACTTTGAATGTTGATCCCACGCGACCAGAATCTAATTTCAACCTCTCTCCTTATGTGCAGCTACGGAATCTTAAGGAGAACCTATGAGACAAAATCCAAATTACAAATTACAAATTACAAATTACCCTGGGAGCGCGGGGTCGGTGATGGTGGGGTTGGTGTTTATGGTGGCGACGTTTTCAATCGTGGTCTATGCCCTGCTTTTAACCGTGGGTTCGCAGTTGGAGTTTACTTTTCGCCAGGTGGCTTTGGATCAAGCGCTGAATATTGCCGAAGCGGGAGTAAATTACTACCGCTGGCATTTAGCTCATGCTCCTTCTGATTTTGTAACTGATACGGGGGTTCATGATTACCGAGATCCTCAGGGCGATCTGATGGGTGCGTTCGATCTTAATATCACCCCTCCCATTGATGGCTCAACTATCGTCACCATTACCTCGACAGGATGGGCGGCTGATTTTCCCGAGGTCTTAAGAACTATTACGGCTCAATATGGTCAACCTTCTTTGGCGAGTTTTTCTTTTTTAAGCGACTCCAGCTTATGGTTTGGGAATGGGATTGTTGTCGGGGGACCGGTGCACTCCAACAACGGGATACGGATGGACGGCACTAACCAATCAACGGTGACGAGCAGTAAAGAAACGTATACCTGTGGGGTTGAAACTGGTTGCTGGCCTAAGACGCAAATTAAACCAGGAGTGTGGGGTAATGGCGGGCCTCAAGCTTTGTGGAGTTTTCCGGTGCCGGCCACCGACTTTGATAGCATCAGTGTCGATTTTGCCCAAATGCGGACTGCGGCGCAAACTTCGGGGGTATATCTTGGCCCTTCAGATGCGGCTGGCTACCATTTAGTTTTTAACAGCGGTGGAACTGTGGCCGTATACCAAGTGACTGCCACTACTTATAAGCGAGGTTACACGTTGGAAGATGGGTGCCAGAACCTTTATCAAACTATTGTGACTGAAGCGCTGCTTGACACCTATGAACTCGCAGATATTTCCCTGCTTTTTGCTGAGGACATTTTGTGGGTTGAGGGAGTCGTTAATGGTCAGATTACCGTGGTGGCGGTCCGTTTTCCCATCGGGACGTTTGAAACTAATATTTGGATTCCGGACAACATCACCTATTTAGCTAAAGACGGTCAACACAAACTAGGATTGATGGCCCAGAATGACATATATTTTGCCTTGGATGTACCCGATTATTTTGAAATTGATGCAGCCATGGTAGCTCAAAATGGACGGATTTCTCGGCATCACTATAACCGGCAGGGGTGCAGCCACTATAACCAATCCCAGAGGAATGAAATCACTATTTATGGGACGGTTATCAGTCGAGAAAAGTCTTACTGGAATTTCGGTAGTGGTCCGGGCCAACCTGCTTCAGGGTTTGTAAAACGGACGATACTGTATGACCAATCATTGATTTACACACCCCCACCTTACTTTCCGACTTTGGGTAATTATGAGCTGATTTCATGGCGCGAGGAGTAGGATGGAATTATTTGAGCGAGTTCGAGCCTCAAAGAATATTTTATACATGCTGGCTGGAGCGGTTTTGCTCTTACTTTTATTCGGCGGAGTCTTTCTTTCAGGCAGATCACCGAAGCCGTCTCCATCGCCGACGAGAGGCACAATTTCAGAAGTAACGATCGATAACGGCTCGACACGCCTGACCGTGAAGCGGAATGGGGTGGTTAGAGTAGCCCATGGCGATAGGGTTTTTTATCAATTCTGGGAAGAGGAAAGAGTAGAAGAGCTGTTTAGCAGACTAGAAACTTTGGATTTGAGTAGTTTTGATTCTCAGTTAAAGCCGGGGGAAGTGGGATATGTTTTAACCTTGACTACAAGTCAAGGGGTAATCACCATTGCTATACCTCAAGATGCCTTAGATTTACCTGACGTAATACAAGAGTTGATTGAGACAGTTGATGAGCTGACCGAGCAATTTGATGAAGATGAGGCAGCAGGGGGGGCGGCAGCGTTGTTATCCTCACCCTCTCCTTCGCCTTCGCCTCTAGCGAGCTTCACACCCACACCCGTGCCTGCGGTTTTACCTTCTGCCGTGCCGTCGCCGACTCCGACACCAACTTCGGGTTCAGGGGGAGGATTACCGACGCAGCAAATATTTGCGTGTGAGTTTGCTGGAGCAACCAGAATCCGGGTACTGTCGGAAACAATTTGTGATTTGCTAGAGTAATTGTCGTTTGAAAGCTTGAGCACCACAAACCGGGCCACATGGGCCCGGAATGTTTTTCGACTAACTTAAATGCCTAGCGGGTGACCGTAATGGTGGCAGTTAACTCACCACTAGCAGAGGCGACGACCCGGCCATTGGCATCTTCGTAGATAGAGTATTGGGTGTCGGCCGGAGAGCCGGTGTTCGGATCTTCAGGCATAGCGGCAATGTAGGTAGGCACGAGATCAGCGGAAAGATCAAAACAACCTGCCCCTGTGCCTACACATGTCGCTGTGGTCGGAAAGTTGGCATCATCGGGCAAGTTGCCGTTGTTTTCGGCGGCGAACTGATAGATGGCGTTGGTGAGAGAGTAGAGATCTGCTCGTCGTTGGGTGTCGCGGGCGCTAGAAAATTGACGACCAGGGTTGACAGCGACCAAGACGATGGCTGCCAAAATGGTGATGACGCCGATGACGACAAGAAGCTCAATGAGGGTAAACCCTCGAATACCGGCAGGCAAGCTCTTGTACAGTTTTTTCACTCTTCTCACCCCCTCTCAACTTTGGATGAATCTGATGTATAAAAACCGGTGATATATTAAGTTAAGCAACTCCTCTAGTGCTTGTCAATGACTCCAGCACTCTGGTTATGGTTCTTGTGGGGTGATTTTTTCTATGGCTTGGTCGAGGGTGCGAGTGTCTAATCTGGTGGTAAGATTTGAGACTAAGGCTTCATCGACTGTTTGGCTTTTTTGATATTGAGTCAATGAAAACCAAAGGGTGGCGGCGATGAGAGCGGTTAAAAAGATGAGGGCAATGATTTTGACGAGGCTATTTATCATTCTCCTCCTTTGGCAAAATCGGCGGCCACAAACAAGACGCCGGAAATTCTGGCGGTAACCAAACTACTTTCAAGACCGGCAGGGGCCTCTACCTCGAGATGCTCGAAGCGGATTTGGAAGCTGCCTCGCTTGATTTTTTGCAAGAAATTCATCAGGTTATCATTGGCGCCAGTGATGGCAAGGCTGAGGGGAATAAACCACAACTTATCTTTATTGGCGCTCGGGACGTTGCTGGTGAAATTAAGAGTGGCAGTAACTTCCTCAGTTTCGGCAGTAGTGGTGACAGACTCAATGAAATCGGGGATATCTGCTTCTTTGGGAAGCGCTTCATTGAGCTGGGTGATCTTTCCGGAATATGTTTGTAGATTTTGCTCTAAACTCTGGCTGTTTTGGCGGTTACGCTTTAAGGCTTCAAGATGGCTAGTCTCCACTTGACCTTGGGAAGCGGTGTTAGTCAAAAGCAGGCCGGTAACTAAATTAATGCCGATTAGGGCTACGGCGGCTATGGGGGTGACTAAGGCCCCAAAATGAATTTTGGGAGTTGGGGGAGAGGGTTGAGGCGTTTGGCTCATGACGGTTTGGCGAGATCAACGGCGATTGAATATGGGATATCTTGTTGTTTTTCTAAGGTGGGTAAGGGAATGGTGACCACATCAAATACTTCTTTCGTTTCGAGATTGGCTTTAAAAAGGAGTAATGCGTCTCTAGTTGTGGCCAGGCCCCCGACCAACAAAACCTGCTCGGGTAGATCGAGGGTGTAAGTGACGACGCTCACCCCCTGGGGAATGGCGGCCTCAAGCTCTTTGATGACTACGACGAGGAGATCGGGCGAGGGCAGGCGGCTCACCGTCCGCGCTTGAGCGTTGGCGGCTTCGGCGGTTTTGGCCAAACTGGTATAGGAAGCTTGGGTGGTTGATTGTTCTTCGGCCTCAATTTGTGACTGAAGTCCCCTGAGGTTAATTTTGATGAGAATAAATGTGGTCGCCATGATAATGGCGGTAAGAGTCAGCGCAGTGAGGGCAAATTTAACGCCGAAAGACAGGCTCTTTTTCTCGGATAGTTTTTCGTACATAGTTTGGACTTCTTCTGGGAGGAGATTGATTGATTTGGTATCTTTTGGAGGAGTAGTTTCAGCTTGAACGAGAGAAAATGAGACAGCAAAAGCGTGAATTTTCGGGGGGAGGTTTTGGGCTATGGGCAAGGAAACGAGAGCTCCCGTTAATTGGGTGTTTTGGCTGACAAACTTAACCCACTCGGGTGTGGCACCTTCGCCGCAGAGAAAAACTGTCTCGGCTCGTTGCTGGTATTTTTGGGTATAAAACGAATTGAGGGCGATGATTTTTTTCACTACCTCTTCGGGGTTTTCGACTAGGCTACTTAAGCAAACAGTGCCAACTTCATTGACCAAGATAATGGTGGATTGTGTTTGGCGGATTTCGGCGACAAAGCATAGCTTCCCGGGGGGGGCGAGCCTAGCCAGAGAGATTGACGTGGGCTCACAAGCCAGTGGTCTTAAACCGCTTTGGATGACGGCGGAGATAATCGGATTAAGATACGTTTTGGGAGCGGCGACGATGACTATTTCAGAGGTATCTAGATCAGTTGAAGCAGGCCGGAGTTTTTTCCAATCGAAGACGTAGTCCTTTGGGTCTGCTGGCAGTTTTTCCTCAGCTTGCCAACGGATAGACTCAGCAAAATTACCGTTATCAAGCGCGGTGGCTGTGAAGGTGGTGGTAAAGGTTTTATCGTCGGGAAAGCCAATGATAGCTGGCGCTCCTTGAGCTTTGGCTTGGGCAACGGCAACTTTAAGAGTGGCGACAAGCTTTTGGGGGTCTTTGATGTTCCCAGGTTCGATAACTTTCTCGGGTAAGGGGTGTTGGTAGAGATTTAAAACCCGATTATTTTTTTTGTCGAACTTAAGAATGGTGATGTCACTGCCAGTGACCCTGACGCTAGTAACGATGTTCTCTGGTGCATCAAAAAGTGCCATGGGCAGAAAGTGGCTACATTTAATTTCACCGGTTGACTCGGTGATACATTTAATTGTAGCGCACCGTTTACCCTACTGTATACCTTGGAGGCTCGAAACGAGGCTGTAGACTGGCGCGATGACTGACAGCACCATGCCGCCGACACCAATGCCAATGATGAGCATAATTACGGGCTCTAAGATGGCCGTAAAATTTTTAATTTCGCTCTCTAGTTCTTGTTCATAAAAGTCGGCGACCTCAAAAAGAATCTTATCGAGACTACCGGTTTTTTCTCCGGTCGAGATCATGCTGATGAGCATTTGGGGAATGTGCTCAGAATGACGGCGGAAGATGCTGGCCATTGATTCGCCTTTTTTAATATCCTCGGTTAAGGCAAGGGTGAGGGGCTTAAATTTTTTTTGGGTTAAGGTGTTGGTCGCCACGGTGAGGGATTCGGTAATCGGCACGCCACTTTGCATCAGGGTCGCCAGCGTTCGGGCGAAGCGGGCGATGTCAAGTTTCTCAAAAAGATTTTTGACTCCGGGCACTTGTTTGACGAGGCTCAGCAATACTTCTTTGCCTTTATTGGTGCGTGAAGCTATAACAACGCTTACCACTACTAAACCGAAGGCCGCGCCAATAAACGGTAAATTTCGATTAAAGTTAAGTACAAATTCAAACACTGTTTTAGTCATAGCAGGAACGGGCAAGGAAGAGTTGAGAAAAACTTTGGCTATTTGAGGAATGACAAAGACGATTAAGACTGTGCCTACCGCAAACATGGTGGCGATGATGACGGCGGGGTAGATGAGGGCACCCTTGACTTTTTGAGACAGGTTATGACTAGCCAGGAGTTGGTCTTCAAGATATTTAAACGATTGTTGCAGCGAGCCACTTTGATCGCCAGCCCGAACAATGGTGATAAAGATCTTGCCGAAGATCCCGGGGTAGCGGGCGAAAGCATCGGAAAGTGATTCTCCTTGATTGAGGCGGTTTTGGGTATCCTGAAGCAGTTTCTTTAAGGTGGGGTTGCGGGTATCTTTGACTATGGTATCGAGGGCTTCGGAGAGGGGTAAGCCGGCGTTGATCATTGTGCTTAGGTAACGACAGAGGTTGGCTTTGTCGATGGTTGAGACTGAGCCCCCGACGGAATTTAGGATAGTTGGGTTTTTGCGCTCGGTGAGCTTAAGAATTTGGTAGCGCTGAGAGCGAAGCAGATTGGCCGCATCGTCGAGGTTTCCGGCAGAAAGAGTTTCGGAGATAATGGTGCCTTGGGTGTCGCGAGCGGTATAGTCAAAACGAGCCATATGTCTATTCTCTGGCTACGCGGAGGACTTCCTCTAAGGTAGTGGTGCCTGAAGCAATTTTCTGAAATCCATCTTGGATTATGGTAGTCATGCCAGCTTTGATAGCAGCTTGTTGAAGCTGGTCGGCAGACGAACGCTGGATAGTCAGGTGACGGATTTCATCATTTAGTTCTAGAACTTCATAAACCCCGACTCTGCCGGCGTAGCCTTTTTCGCCTGCGGGGAGGTTGTCTTTTGGTTTGTAATATTTTTGTTTGGTAATGTCGCTGCCAATTTCTTTCGAAATCCGCTCCAAGAGCGCCGGATCTGGGGCGTATTCGGTGAGGGCTCCCGCGGCAATTTTACGAACTAATCTTTGGGCAATGATGACGTTCACGGTAGAAGCGACGAGATACGACTCAATGCCCATATCTAATAACCTGGGGATGGCGCTGACGGCATCGTTGGTATGGAGGGTGGAAAGCACCAGGTGGCCAGTGAGGGCAGCGTGAATGGCAATTTTCGCGGTTTCTTTATCCCGAATTTCTCCCACCATGATGATGTTGGGGTCGTGCCGCAATAGGGCCCGAAGACCTTTGGCGAAAGTCAGGCCTGTTTGGGTATTGACCTGGATTTGGTTGACACGCCTAATGCCATACTCAATGGGGTCTTCGATGGTGCAGACTTTGACTTTGGAAGTATTTAAGATATTGAGGAGAGAGTAAAGGGTGGTGGTTTTGCCGGAGCCGGTGGGGCCGGTGACCAAGATCATGCCGTGGGGCTTTTTAACGTTTTCTTGGACTATTTTGAGGTTAGCTTGACTTAAGCCTAATTCTTCAAGGCCAAGGGGGCGGGCAGTTTCTGTCAGGAGCCTTAAGACAATGTTTTCACCGTAGAAACCGGGGATAATGGAAACCCGCAGGGCCACGAAAGAGTCGTCAATTTGAAATTTAAAGCGACCATCTTGAGGAATGCGGTGTTCGTCGATTTTTAAGGAGGCGAGAATTTTGATGCGGGCGACGATGGCGGGCTGGATGCGTTTGGGGAGGCTGATGATATCCCGCAAGATACCGTCGACCCTAAAGCGAATGAGGACGCTGTCTTCAAGGGCTTCGAGGTGAATATCTGAGGCGCGTTCGGCGTGAGCATATTCTAAAAGCGTATTGAGAATTTTTATGACCGGCAATTCGGTGGCGGAACGCGAGATGTTTTCCGGGGAATCGGCGTCGACTTTGGCCTCTTGGACGTTCTCTTCGATGATGGGGGCAAATTCTTTTTTAATGCTTTGCTTGTATTGAGCGAGTCCAGTTTCAATGTCTTTACCAGTCGTAAAGTAAGGGACTATTTCGAGGCTAGTGTGACGATGGATCATTTCCACAGCTTCTAAATCTTGGGGGTCTTCCATGGCTAGGTGGAGTTTTGCATCTTCGATTTTCAGGGGGACGACTCGGTATTGTCGCGCTAGTTTTTCGGGCAGACTTTTGAGAGTTTCGGGGGCGAGGCTACCGGGTTTAACGGGGGCAAACGGAAAGCCAATTTTCTCGGCAACGAGTTTACCGAGGGCATCTTCGCTAATGAGGCCACGGAAAATGAGAATGTCAGCAATGGACTTGCCTTGTTCTGCGGCGGTAGTCGCCGCGTCTTGGAAATCTGACCCGCTGACAAAGCCGCCTTGGACGACGATGTCTTTAAGCGTTTGAGCAGGTACCTTCATACATTCTGAAGGGGAAAACCCTAGGTTTTCCCCTTCAGGTCTCCCCTTTCCTTAAATGGTATGCTCCTGCGCGCGAAGCTTGCTCGGAGCATGATTTAAAAAAGAAATTTACTGTGGATTACTTTTGACTGGTTGGGCACCTAAATGCTGTTTGATTTTTTCAACCACTTGCGTGGGGGTGAGGTTAGCTTTGACTAAAAATTCTTTGGCTCCGAGTTCCATAGCTTCTTTTTGCTTGGCTATTTCAGAAAGATTGGAAAGCATGAGGATGGGGACGTCTTTGAAGCTGGGGTCATTTCGCAAGCGGCGAAGCACATCGATGCCGTCCATTTTGGGCATCATGATATCGAGAATGATGACGTCGGGTTTTTCGGCTTTGGCCAAGGTCAAGCCGGCTTCACCGTCGGTGGCGGTGTAGACTTGAAAGCCTTCGTTAGTGAATTTAGTTTGGTACATATTGATGAGCAAAGGATCGTCTTCGACAAGCAGCAACACTTTGGTCGAGGTGCGGCCACCTGCCGCGATTGAGGGATTGGCATGTGTGGCGGGAGGCAGGGGGGGTGAGGTGGGGACTGCCGGGGTAGGAGGTGGTGGAGGTGGAGGGGGAGGTGGAGGGGGGGGCGAAGTCGGCGTAACTTGGGGGGCAGATGGGCTCACAGGCTTTGGAGAGACTGGGGAAGAGTTTGGTGGCGGTGGATTAAGGGGGTTATGGCTAGTCATTGGGGTTAATTTTAGCTTTTTCTCAGGGGCAAAGAAATAGTAAAGGTGCTGCCTTTCCCCAGTTCGGACTTGACCATAATGTCGCCGCCAAATTCGTGAATAATGATTTTAGAAAGATAGAGGCCTAAACCTGAACCGCCACTTTTGCCGTGTTTCAATCTCGCTTGAGTGAATTTTTGAAATAAATTGGGAAGATCATATGAGGAAATACCCGGCCCAGTGTCGGTAACGTGGGTGAGGATAAGGCCGTCTTTTTCTTCGTGGCTTAAGACAATGCTGCCTTGGTCGGTAAATTTAATGGCGTTGCCGACGAGGTTGTTGATGACTTCACGCAGGCGGTCGGGATCGATCTGGAGTTGCGGCAGAGGTGAAGGGGGTTTGAGGTATTCCAGTTTGAGTTGTTTTTGCGAGGCTAGAATTTTTAAGCTGTCGACTTCGCTTTGGATGATGTCTTCGAGGCTCACCGGGACGATATTGAAAATGAGCCGACCAGATTCGATACGGGAGATGTCGAGCATGTGATTGACTAAGCGAATCAGCCTGTCGTTGCCCTCGTAGGCGCCTTGGAGAAACCCTATCGCTTGAGGAGTGATTTGACCCGCGTTTCCTTCCAAAACCATGGAAAGGTAGCCTTTAATGGCGGTCATCGGCGAGCGGAGAGCATGAGCAGCGGTGGAGACAAATTCGTCTTTGAGGCGATCTAGCTCTTTGAGTTTGTCGTTAGCTACGGCTAGCTCCCCTCTCGCGCTGTCGAGACTAGAATAGAGCCTGGCATTTTCCACGGCGATGGCGACGATGTCTGAGAAACCTTCCATCAGCTCCTCTTCTTCTGCCGTAATCAGCTCTTGACCTTTGGCGACAGCGAACATTAATACGCCTAAAGTTTTGCCTTTGGCACTAATAGGCACGAGGAG
This sequence comes from Candidatus Chisholmbacteria bacterium, assembly GCA_016176555.1. Classification (GTDB taxonomy): domain Bacteria; phylum Patescibacteriota; class Microgenomatia; order UBA1400; family JACOWY01; genus JACOWY01. The sequence continues at coordinate 30,698 of JACOWY010000002.1, forward strand.
GGTGGTTTGGATGCCCGAAGCTTGTTGGGCGGCGGTGGCGGAAGAGGGGGAAATCGAGGTAAAGATTTTTGACCAATCAGAAATCTTTTGCGTAGATTGAAGTCGGGTAAGGGAAAGGGGGGAATTTTCGGTATCACCGAGCGATACTTCGAGCCTCGAAAGAGGGATTTTGGTTTGGTCGATGGCTTTTTGGGCTTCCGGAGTTTGAGAGTTGGCCACAATTTCAATTTTGCCTTCTTTTTCGTTTACCAGTGCCAACATGACCAATCTGTAGCTTAAGTCCAAAAAATAGAGTTCGTTTAAGATGCTGTCGCAAATTTTTTGCACGAGCTGGCGAAAATCAAGAGTATCGAGGACTATTTTCTCGAGTCTTTGCAGGGCTTCGAGGGTGTTACGCGACTGGGCAACGGGGCTCGTGGTCATTCTATTCCCTACTATATCAGAGCCTGCGGGCTCAGGTAACGAGGACTCCAGGTTTAGAGGAGGAGGCCAAAGAGGAGAACAAGGGTAAGGAGGGCGGTATAGATACCAAAGCGGTAAAAGTGATGGTGGAGGAGGATGTTTCTGAGAAGCTTAAGGGTTAAAAATCCAGTGATGGCAGCGGTGATAAAACCAACCCCGAGAGAACTTAGATCTGGGGGGGTAGAAATCTCGCTGAATTTCAGCAGGGTGGCGGCGGTGATGGCGGGAACTGATAAAAGAAATGAAAAGCTAAAGGCCGTCTCAGGTTTGAGGCCTCGAAGGAGGGCGACAGCGATGGTGCTCCCCGAACGGGAAAGCCCAGGCATGATGGCAATGCCTTGAGTGGTGCCGATAATGAGGGCTGTAGATAGACTCAGGGCATTTTTCTTTGGGGAGGCTTTTTGGTTTCTTAAGTAGAGAAGCAAGATGCTGGTAAGGACAAAACCAACCATAGTAATCGGGAGCGACTGAAACAACGTTTCGGTATATGGATTTAAGAGTAAGCCGATAATGCCAGTGGGGATGGTGGCGGCTACTAGTTTTTTGATTAACGATATATTGAGATGAATAATATCTTGAGCGAAGAAGAAGATGACGGCAGCGAGAGTACCAAAGTGAACCACCACATCAAATAACACGGGCGGTTCGGTCATGCCGAAGAGGTGTTGAGCGATGACGAGGTGGCCGGAACTGGAGATGGGTAGAAACTCAGTCAATCCCTGAATTAAGCCAAGGATAAAGGCCTGTATGAGGGTCATAAACTCATGCGTACTTTTTCTTTGGAAAAGAAAAAGCTACGGCAAAAAGAAAGCTGGAGAAACTCTGCGCGCCCGCCCGCCGGCGAGGCAGGCAAAGCTTGCTCGAGTTTCTGATTTGTATCTGTTTTTACTTTTTCCTCCCCATGTACCACTCGTCCATCATTTTGGCGACTATGTCTTTGCTGCCCAAACCAAGAGCCAGGCCAAAGCCAAGGCTTAAGGCGCCGACGACGCCAAAGAAGATGGCTTGAATAAACTCGCTGGCAATGTTTAGCTCGGCGATGGCCGCCAGGGTGACAAACACCATGATGGTGTAGCTAGTGACTTTACCCAGCAATCGGGCCACTTTGGGATTGACGTTACTGACTGCTCCTTTGACCATGCCTTCAAGCACTCCGGCGATGATAATGCCTAAGGCAATAATGACCACCGCCGAAACAACGTTGGGGATGTAACTTAAGATATTTTTGAGAACTTCTGAGACAGCGGTGAGGCCAAGTTGGTTTAACGTGGCGATGACAAAGATGAGCAAAATGATCCAACGAACTATTTGGCCAATTATTTTTTCTATGGTGTGGGGTATTTCTGCCTGCTTGAGAAATTTTTCGACGCCGGTGTTTTGGAGTAATTTTTCTAATCTGATTGTTTGCAAAAACGACACGGTCAGCTTGGCTGCCCAGTTGGATAAAATGAGACCAACGAGAAAAATTACTAAGGCCCACAATAACGAGGGGACAAAATTAGCTAGCTCCTGTAACACGGAACTTCCGGCGCTAAATACAATACTTTGTGTGCTTTCCATTTACTTTTCACCCCCTTTCTAGCCAATCTTACACTGTTTACCACAGTACCAGAAAGCCCCGCGTCAGACGCGGGGATGAATGGGGGTCTTTTTGGGGCTTTCGGTACGTGGTTTCAGTCTCATATATGAATGAAGCCCCCGCCGATTTGGCGGGGGAGACTTCACTCTTAGACTGAAAAGCCCCAAGGGGTTAGCTTGGGGCTGATCACATGCGTACTTTTTCTTTGGAAAAGAAAAAGCTACGGCAAAAAGAAAGCTGTAGAAACTCTGCGCGCAAAGCTTGCTCGAGTTTCTGATCTAAAGTGCGGGTGGTCTTTTGAGCGTGTAAGCCAGATTCTGTTTCCGGCAGTTGCCGGATTGCAGTCATTTATCTGGTGCCCTCATGCCTTAGTGTGTAGAGGGAAGCTGCTCACACTGGTCGGAGGTTGCAGCAGGGAGGATTGCCTCCCGCCAAAATAGGCGGGACCTCGATCTGATTACTCAGACGTCATCGGCGTTTCACTCCCGCCGAATAGGCGGGACTCGTCTCTGTTGCTCTGACTGGCGGTCACCCGCTCCGGCTTGCGCCGGACACCTTGCTTCCGGCTGTCTGGACTTTCCTCCCCGCCTCTGCGGCGGGGCGACTGCACCGGTTCAAAAGACCTACATATATTGTACACTACCTGTTACTTCGTCAAACGTGGGGATGCATTACTGAATACTATAGTTTTGGGTAAATTACGGTTTCTTGGAGGTAAATTTTTCTTGGTAAAAATGGCCGATGAGAATTTCGGCGACGAGAATGGTGGGAATGGAGAGGACGGCACCACCAATGCCGCCTAGGGTAAAGCCGGCAAGGAGCGCCATAATGGTAACAAGAGGATTAAAACCAATGGCGTGGTGCATGACATTGGGGGTAATGATTTGAGCCTCTACTTGTTGAACGATAAAGTAGAGTGCAGCTACACCAAGAGCGAGAGTTGGGGCGGTAGCCAAAGCAATGATGACGGCGGGCACGGCGGAAACGAGCGGACCAATGTTGGGCATAATTTCAAGAAGAGCTGCTAAAATGGCCAGCGGCAGGGCGAAGTCAACCTTGAGGAGGGTAAGGCCAGCATAAGAAAGGAGGCCGACGAGGATCATAGAAAAAATTCTGCCTCTGACCCAGCGACCAAGTTGGTGTTCGATTTTGTCAACGATAGCTTCAGCTACCGTCTCGCTATCGCCAAAAGCGAAGGTTAAATGCTGTTTGAGTTTCCTGCGTTCGAGCAATAGATAAAAAGTGAACACCAGTACGCTAAAGACGACGATGACATTGGCGACGGCATTGAGAGCAAAGCGCAGGACGTTAGAAGGTAAAGACCCAAGTTGTTGAATGATGATTCTGGAGTCGACTCCCAAAACGCCGAGATCGTTTAAGAGCCTGGGAGTGCTGTCGATGAGCCGAGAGGTTTGCTCAACCAGGGGCGGGATGAGAGCGGCAACAATACTTGAGAAAATGGCGATGACTAACCCATAAAACACGAGGATGGAAATGAAGCGGGGGATTTTAAAACGCTCAAAAAAGTCGACGCCAGGATTTAAGGCAGACATGAGGATGACGGAAATGAAAACTAAGATGATGACGCCACGAATTTGATACAGTAACCATAGACCAATGAGGAGGGAGACGGTAAAAATGACGGTGCGATGGGAAATTTCTATTTTGTGGGCGTCATTCATGGTTCAATGGTTTAAGTGTCAATGTAGTTTAGGGTACCAGTTTTTTATTTCGGCCACAACTTTGTTTGGGTAGCCAACTTCACTGACGTCAGACCAGTGAATTTTTTGGGTTTTTCTAAACCAGGTGAGTTGGCGGCGAGCATATTGTTTTTCAGAGGTGACCCAGAGTTTAAGCGCTGCCTTTTGACTCAATTTTCCTTCTAGATATGCTCTCCAAAATTGGTAGCCGGTAGCAGAAAAGGCTGGGAGTTGTTGCCAATTGCTATATTGCCTGATTAGGGTCCGCACTTCTTGGTCCATGTTCTTTCCTGCTCTTTTTCTAACCCTTTCTTCTATCAAAGCATCGAGGGTTTTTTGGGGGGCAACTAAGCCTATCCACAAGGGGTTATATGTAGGGCTCGTAACCTTAGGTGGTGGGTGGTGGCGGAGATAGAGAGCAACTTCTATGCTTCTCACGAGACGGCGAGGGTTGTTTTTATCTGAAGAGTTTAATTGATTAAAGTGCTTTCGATTCACCTTTTTTAATTCCTGCTGCAACTCAGTGACACTTTTTGATCCTAGAGTTTGGCGGAGGGTTTTATTTTGGGGGATAAAAATAGTCTGCGGACTTTTGAGAAGACTATTAATGTATAGGCCGGTGCCGCCAACAATGATGGACAGCTTATTTCTTCTTTGGATGTCATTTATGACCGCTGATGCAATGCGGACAAAATGGCTAACGCTAAACTCCTGATTGGGCTTGGCAAGATCGTAGCCCCAGATTTTCGTGCCGTTACCATAAAACGGAATTTTTTTATTTTTATTTTGAGCTGGCGAAAAAGAGCGGCCGATCCCGCCGCTTGAGGCGGGGGAGGCGTAGCTATATTTGATATTTGATATTTGATATTTGATATTCCGAGGGATGTCTTTGCCCGTGCCGACATTCATACCTTTATACACCTGCCGTGAGTCAGCAGAGATAATTTCACCGGAAAACTTATGAGCGAGTTTGAGGGCGAGGGAGGTTTTGCCGGTGGCGGTGGGGCCGCAAATGATGAGAACTTGACGCATGCTCGCTTAGACGATATAGGGGCGATTGGCGAAGTTTTGTCGGTTGATTAAGTGGTCAAGCACAAGCCAACGGCGTTTTTTTTCAGCAGGGGTAATGTCGTCAGGGTAAATGCGCCACGAAGCAGTGCCGGGACGAGGCGAGTAGCGAGCGACAAACCCGACTTTCCAGTCAACTTTTTTGGCCAGCGAGACGGTAGCCAGAAAGTCTTTTTTGGTTTCGCCAGGAAAGCCGACGATAATGTCGGTGCCTAAAACCACTTCGGGAATTTTGGCGCGGATTTTTTTGACTAACTCTAGGTAACTTTCCCGGGTGTATCCCCGATTCATTTTCTTTAACATTTTGTTGCTGCCTGATTGGATGGGTAAGTGAATGAAGCGATCAATTTTGGGGTTTGAGGCAATTTCATCAATCAGTTCATCGTAAAAATCCCACGGGTTACTAGTGAGAAAGCGGATTTTGGTAATGCCTTTGATGCGGGAGATTTTCTGTAAAAGCATGACAAAGGGGGGAGTACCATCGGGTTTTAAATATTGACTCTGATTGGTGGGCAAATCGCTTCTGGCGAATTTTTTGTCTTTATCCATGAGGAGCTTGCGGAAACCGATGCCAACTTTTTCCAGACCCCACGAATTGACGTTCATGCCCAAGAGCGTTATTTCTTTATAGCCTTGGAGGGCGAGGTCTTTGACTTCTTTGAGGATTTCAGTCATCGAGCGAGATTTTTCGCGGCCGCGGGAGTAGGGCACGATGCAAAAGGTACAGAAACTGTTACAACCGGTGGAAATGGGTACCCAAGCGTGCTGCTTGTCGCGACGCACAGCGGCCTGATTAAAACCGACTTCACCAATGGGGAGGATCTCGTCAACCATGGGCAATAACTCATAGAGTTTTTGTTGGCCGTGGTGGGTCATGCAGCCGGTGAGAATGATTTTGGGTTTTCGGCTAGAGGCTTCATCCAGAGGATGATAGGCTTTTGGCCTAGATCGGCCCTTGGCCGAGGGGTGATTTTCAAAATGATTTTGGACATTGAGTAAAAATCCTCTAGCTCGATCCTCGGCGCTTTGGCGGACGGCGCAGGTATTGACGACGATTTCCGAAGCTTTCTGCCAGTTATTTATTTCTCGGTATCCTCTAGCTTCGTAGTCGCCGGCGATGCGTTCAGAATCAGACTTATTCGATTGACAGCCAAAGGTTTTGATGAAGTATGTTTGTTGCATCATATCTTCTTACTATTACTATTACTATTTTACCAGGTGAGACTTCCATGGCTTTGCACAACTACCACACACTGTAGCGTGGTAGTTGTGTTTATTGATTGAGGATGAATTTTTCGATGACGGTGGCCACGCCGTCTTCGTCAACTGACGGGGCGACAAAGTCGGCGATGGCTTTGAGCTCTGGGACGGCGTTGCCCATGGCGATTTTGAGACCGCAAGCCATGAGGAGAGGGTAGTCGTTGTAGCCGTCGCCGACGCCGATGATTTCTTGGGGCTTAATTTTCAGTAATTTGGCAACGTGCACCATGGCATGATGCTTGGTAGCTTTGATGTCGGTAATATCGAATTCTGTCATTTGTTTATTTTCAGTTACCAAACGAGTTACGGCGACGTCGTTAATTGATGATAAATCTTTGAGTATGTTTTCGAATTGGGAGAAAGGAACATGGTGAAAGAAAATATTAATTAGCTTGGCGCTTAAAGCTTGGCGGGAGAACTGGAAAGCTGGGATGCAAAAACCATCATTGGCCAAGGCGACCAATTTATATTTTTTGGCTACAGTATAAATCTTCTCTTTTGCAGGCTTCGATATAGGTTTGAGCCAGACTGTTTTTAGCGTCCGCGAGTGAGCGATTTGAGGGCCACCTAGAAAAATCGAGTACCCGTTGGCATTAATTGTTTCTAAGATATGACGCGTTTTATAGATGGGACGGCTAGTGGCCACGCCGATGCGGATAAGTTTTTTGGCTTTTTTGAGAGCCGCCAGAACCTTTGGAGATGGATTTCCGGCTTTTTCCATATCTCCTTGGGGGCACAAGGTGCGGTCGACATCCATCATGATGGCTTTGTATTTCATAGATGTAGAAGCGGAAGGACGCGGATTTGAGACGCGGAATTCCGCAGATCATCAGCTTGAAGCTGAGGAATACTTGGTGAGGGCGAAGCGCCAGAGAATGAGGCTTAAGAAGAACGAGGCGATGGCGATGGCGATGGATATGAGCGCAGTCTGGATGCTGACTAAGCCTAAGAAGGCTTTGGCGGGGATGGTGTAGGCAATGCCGATAGGAATGATGAAGGTGAGAAAAGTGCGGATGGAGCTGCCGTAGATGTCGATGGGGACTCTGGCCATGGCGGAGAGATCGCGATAGATCATCATGGTGTGATCGACTTCGGTGGTGAGCACCCCCAAAGCAGCCACGGCAATGTGCACGGCGGTGATAACGACTAAACCCGCCAGAGTTAAGGCCACAAATAATCCCCAAGGAATGGGGGCAAAGGCAGCGGCGTTTTTAGCCAGATAAATGATGATGAGAATAAAAAGAGGCAGATCGAGAATGTCGGTCTGGCGAGTGAGAGCTTGGAAGAGGGCGCTCATGGGTTTGGTGAGGCGAAAGTCAAATTCGCCGGTGACGACTTGTTGGCGAAACCAATAAATGCCGCGGAAAAAAATTTGGCCAAACATATCGAGAAGATTAAACAGGAGAAAGAAAATGATCATTTGATTGAGGCTGTAGCCGGTGGTGCTACTCACCCGATCGCCAATGACTATTAGAAGGACGAGGAAAAAGCCGAAGCGAATCAGTTTGCCGGTAATAAAAAGAATAGCCCCGAACCTTTGGGTGAGATTCGATTGAGTGGAGAGTGAGGCCGATTTGAGCCAAACGATGAAGTATTTGCGCAGCATAAATGAGTAATGAGTAAGAAGTAATGAGTAATGAGTTTAGTTAATTCATTATTTCTTATTTCCTAATCATTATTTCCTCAACGGCCAAAGGCGGCGTAGACTTTAAGACCTTTTTGCCAGAGGAATTGGCCAATTATATATAAAACGATGATCCAAAATACTAAAACAGTGTAGCCGGTAGCGATTTCTTCGTCCCCTAAGCGCTCGAGATAAATTTGCATGGGGAAATAAATAAAGTAGGCAGTGGGAAGGCTGATGAGGATTTTGGCAAATAGGGGGGGGAGAATATCTAGTGGAAAGAGGGAACCCGCTAACGATTCGACGATGACAAAACTTAAAAATCTTTGGGCCCAGCCGTTGTATTGGTAATACCAAAAGGTAGTCATGCTGATAATAAAACTGAACATAAAAAAGAGTGCGGTAGCAAGCGAGACACTGAGCGCAAACAGAAACCAAGTGGAGGGATGCTGGGGAAAGATGATGGGGGGCTTGAGGATGAGGTAGAGCAGCACGAGCTCGACGATGGCGAAGGCGATGTTGAGGGCTTTGTCCGCAATATCCCGAGCTGCCCAGTAGACAAAGTAGTTGAGAGGTTTGATGAGAAAGTTGTTGAGGTCGCCGGTGGCGATATCGACCTGAGAGTCGATAGAGCGAACGGAGAGAACGATGGCCCGAATGAGGGAGGAGCCGAGAACATAAGTGAGGAGGGCCGCTTGAGAATAGGAGAAGATTGATTCCTTTGGCCCGGAAACTGCCAACCAAAGAAAATACAAGGTGAGGAGTTGCACGACGTTGCGGACGCGCCACATGATGAAATTGAAGCGATAGACAAAACCGCTCTGCCAACTGATTTGGACTACTGACCAATATTTTTTGAGGACGCTGTAGTTCATTCTTTACCCGAAAAGATCTCGCGAATGATGGCTTCGATGGGTGGCTCTTCGATAGTGAGGTCGGCGACGGGAAATTCTTTGAGAAGGGTTGAGGCTTTTTGAGACGTGTCTTGGCGCTTGACATTAATGACTGCCTGAGGAAATTGATATGAGGTGACCTCGCCTAATTCGGCCAATTTTCTTTGATTGGGCTCTGCTCCAAAGGTGACGGTGAGGATTTTGTTGCGGGCGTACTTGTCGATGACGGCCGAGAGCTTCCCGTCGTAGAGAATTTTACCGGTGTCAATGATGATGATTCTTTTGGCGAGCTCTTTGACATCATCCATATAGTGGGAGGTTAAGATAATGGTGGCTTCAAATTTTTCGTTGTAAGTTTTGATGAAGTCCCGCATGACTTTTTGCATGACGACGTCCAAGCCAATGGTGGGCTCGTCGAGGAAAAGAACTTTGGGGTTGTGTAAGAGGGCGGCGACGAGCTCACACTTCATCCTTTGGCCTAAGGAAAGTTTGCGCACGGGCACGGTGAGAATTTTGCTGATGTCCAGGAGTTTGACGAGTTCGGAGACAGTCTTGTGGTATGCGGCGTCTTCGATTTCATAGATTTCCTTATTGAGAAGAAATGTTTCTTGGGGGGGTAAATCCCACCATAATTGGTTTTTTTGGCCCATGACCAGGGCGAACTGTTTTTGGAAGGCCCTTTTTCTCTGCCAAGGTGTAAACCCCAAAACTTTTACTTGGCCGCTTGAGGGATATAAGAGCCCCGAAAGCACTTTGAGGGTAGTAGTTTTGCCTGCACCGTTGGGGCCGATAAAGCCGACGAGCTCGCCTTCTTTGATGGAGAAAGAGATATTATTGACTGCTTTGACGGTTTCGTACTTTCGATTGAGGAGCGATTTTATGTTTTATTACAAGACAGCCGAATACCACGTTCATGTAAACTGAACGTGGATGAAGGCGGTCTTAATAGCATGATCCGCCAACTGGCGGAGAATACAAAGCGTAACATACTTCTTCTCTCGAAGAGAGAATATCTACTCCTTCGGCCGATGTTACTGACGTAATACCCCGGCCTCTCAGGCCGGGGAAGTTTATTCAGGCTCGGACGAGAGCGAAAGAGTCACAACGAAGACTACCAAACAGATTTCTTGAGCGGTTTACCGGGCTTAAATAGGACCACACCATGGCCTTTGATGGTTTGACGTTTTTCTTCCATGCCGAAGGGCACGACTTGTTTGTCTTTGACCCGGGAGCGGACAAAAGTGCCAAAGCCAGAGATAACTACTTTTTCGCCTTTCTTGACGCTTCTTTGGATTTCATCAAACACGGCTTCAACTGCTTCCAGGCTAGCTTTCTTGGTGAGGTGGGCTTTTTTGGAGATGATGCTGATGAGTTGTGATTTGGTCATTCTAAACAACTAATCTTGACTACACAGGTTTTACCATGTAAGTGCCTATAGTTCAAGTTATTTTAAAAGTGAGATCTAGAAATTGGTTGTATGGAGAATGGAAATTAGTAATAGCTACGCCTCCCCGGCAGCTGCCGGATCAGCCGCTCTTTTTCGCGAGGCTCAAAATGGAAATTGGAGATTGGAAAGTAGCTAGATTCTATACAGCCAATTTCTAACTAGGTGGCGGTTTCGCTGGCACGGACTTCGCGAATGACGTTGATTTTGACGACGCCAGGGTAGGTGAGCTCTGTTTGGATTTTTTGTTTGAGATCGTGGGCCAGCTTAGTAGTTTCGCTGTCCGAGATTTTCTCGGGATTGACTAAAACTCTAATCTCTCTGCCGGCTTGGATGGCGTAGGCTTCTGAGATGCCGGCGAAAGATTTGGCGACTTCCTCAAGCTTGGTAAGGCGTTTGACGTATTCTTCATAATCTTCGTAGCGGGCCCCGGGACGAGCGCCGGAAATGGCGTCGGCGATGTAGACGAGAACGGCTTCGTTGGAGGTGAAGGCCGTGTCTTCGTGGTGTTGGGCGACGCAGTCGATGACTTCTTGAGGGAGATTATATTTTTTGAGGAGCTTGATGCCGAGCTCGACGTGACTGCCTTCTTCGTCGCTCACCACTTTGCCGATGTCGTGAAGGAGGCAACCAAGGCGAACGGTGTCGACGTTGGCCCCGACTTCTCGAGCGAGAGAGAGGCCAATTTTCGTTTCCTCCAGGGTGTGGGAAATCATGTTTTGGCCGTAGGAGGAGCGGAATTTAAAGCGGCCGAGGATAGTTAGAAGTTCACGGGGAAGGGAATAGACGCCGACGGCGTGGGCGAGTTTTTTGCCTTCTTCGAACATGATGCGCTCGACTTCGTTTTTGGCTTTGGCGACGTATTCCTCGATGCGACTGGGTTGAATCCGGCCATCAGCGATGAGGCGTTCTAAGGCCAAGCGGGCAATTTCGCGGCGGACTGAATCGAAACTTGAGAGCCGCACTTCCCCTGGGGTTTCGTCCATATCGAGGTCGACACCAGTGGCTCTCTCAAAGGTGCGAATGTTTCTGCCTTCCTTGCCGATGATCCGACCTTTAACATCTTCATCAGGGATTTTGACGGCGGAGACGGTGTATTCGGCCACGTAGTCGGTGGCGCCGTGCTTCATGGCGTCGACTAAAATATTTTGGGCTTGGCTTTCGGCTTCTTCTTTGGCTTTATCTTCGGCGTCGCGGATGCGGCGGGCAGTTTCTTCGGCGATTTCCCGGTCGATTTGAGTGAGGAGTTCTTTTTTAGCTTCTTCACGAGTAAATGAAGCCACTTTTTCGAGCTTGGCAATGCCTTTTTTCTTGATTTCCCTGAGTGACTCGCGCTCGGCCTCAATTTCTTCTTTGAGCTGTCTCACTTCTTCGAGGCGTTCGTCGGCGTGACGGAGTTTTTCGTTGAGCACGGCTTCGGCTGCGCCGATTTGGCGGGTTTTAGTGGTGACTTCTTGGCGAAGGCTCGCTAATTCGCGGTCGGTAAGCTCACGGAGTTTCAAGGCCTCGTCTTTGGCTTGAAAAATAATTTCATGAGCTTGGGCCTGGGCTTGGGCTAACAGAGCTGGGGCAGCTGGGGCAATTTTGGCTTTGGAGCTGGGTTGGGGTTTGGGAGAGGGGGCGGCAGCTTTTTTAGCGCTGAACCTCCTGGAGAAACTACTGAATAACGACATAGGCCTCCTGTAATTTAAAGGCCTGCACGACAAAAGAGAACCAGGGATTTACTGGTCTTTCGGGGAAAGTAGTCGGAGCTTAGGTACTGTCATAAAAAGCTTCATGAAGACTTTTTCCTTTATTGTCGTGCAGCTAATTTCTACTGGTATTTTACCCTGGAAATCCGCCGAGGTCAACGTCACCTTTGTGGCTTGATCACTTGACTAATGGTATCCCAAGAAAAACCACGACTGGCGAGAAAGCGAATGACTTTGGCTCTGTTTTGAGAGAGATCTCGATTGGCGTATTTTTTCTGTAGAGCCAGGCTGGCGCGGGTTTTCTCTGTTGCGGTTGAGGTGTCAATAGCTGCTTCAATAATGGCGCGGTCGACTCCTTTTTGCCGCAACTCTAGTTTCAGAATGCGGCTTGAGCGCGGCCGGTGTTTGTCTCTGACTTCCTGCCACCACAAACAAAACTCCTGGTCATCGAGGAGTTTCATGTCTTTTAAAGTGTTAATGATGGTGTCAATTTCTGCGGCGGGAATTTGTTTGCGTTTGAGGCGGAGGCGAATTTCGGCTTCTGAGCGAGGACGATAGGAGAGGAGGTTGACGGCGTAGTCGAGAAGTTTGGGTGAGGGATTAGGGTTGGGCACTGGGGGCAGCCTTTTGTTTAATTTGTCTCCAAATATCAGCTTCGATTTCTTTAGCCAGTCGGTGATTTTCCGAAAGTGTCACTTTGGCGGCTTCTCTGCCTTGGGCGATGACCTGATCTTTGTATTTAAGAAAGGCGCCAGATTTTTCGATGACGTTAAGGTCGGTAGCGACATCGATGATGCCACCAGTATGAGAGATGCCGCCTTCGTTCATGATGTCGAATTCGGCGGTGCGAAAGGGGGGAGCGACTTTGTTTTTGACGACTTTGACGCGATGGCGACTACCAATGATGACGTCGCCATCTTGGATGTTGCCGATTTTGCGTACATCTAGGCGCACTGAGGCATAAAACTTGAGGGCTTGGCCACCGGTGGTAGTTTCGGGGTTGCCAAACATGACGCCGATTTTCATCCGCAGCTGATTGGTGAAGATGATGACTGTTTTGGAGCGAGAGATGGCCCCAGCGAGTTTACGCATGGCTTGGCTCATGAGGCGGGCCTGAACGCCAATGATGGAATCTCCCATCTCGCCTTCGATCTCGGCTTTAGGAACCAGCGCCGCGACAGAATCTATACAGATGACGTCAATGCCGCCGGAGCGAATGAGGGTTTCGGTGATTTCCAAAGCTTGCTCACCAGTATCGGGCTGAGAAACCAAAAGATCGTCGACATTGACGCCGATCCCTTCGGCGCGCTGCGGATCGAGGGCGTGTTCGGCGTCGATGAAGGCGGCGGTGCCCCCCATCTTTTGAGCTTGGGCAATGGTGTGCAGACACACGGTGGTTTTGCCTGATGCTTCGGGACCAAAGATTTCCACGATGCGGCCGCGCGGTAGACCACCGACTCCTAGGGCAATATCTAGGGCAATGGAGCCGGTGGAAATGGTGGAGATGTGGGCGTCGGCGGCGCTACGGTCGCCCAAGCGCATGATGGAACCTTTTCCGTAGGATTTTTCGATTTGTTCCATGGCGATGCGGACGGCTTGGAGACGTTCATTAATTTTGGGGGCGGGGGCGGAGGTGGCTGGATTTATTTTTTTGGGTCGTCCTCTTGCCATAGAAGCTAGCACACTCTTACCACACAAAACCTGAAAAGACAATAGGAGTTCAGCCTCAAGTTAGCGGCCTAAATATTTGTTGACAAGATGAAAAAAGTGTTAAGATACCCTTCATGACACTGTTGCTTTGGATCATTTTAGGCGTCGCCGCTTTACTGTTATTGTCGGGGCTAAAAGTTATCGATCAATATGAGCGAGGCATTGTGCTGACTTTGGGCTCCTACTCGTATACGCTGCAGCCGGGATTGAGAGTGGTCGTGCCAATTTTCCAAAGAGTGATTAGGGTGGACATACGGATTTCCACCTCTGATATTCCGCAACAGGAGGTGATCACCAAAGACAATGTGCCGGTGGGGATCAATGCGGTAGTTTACTTTCAGGTGACTAAGCCAGAAGATGCGGTATTGAAGATTCAAGACTATACTTATGCGACGACTCAGTACGCCCAAACTGCTCTAAGGGATGTCATTGGCGGAGTGGAATTGGATACCCTGCTTACCGAGCGGCAGAAGATTGCCAACGAGATAAAATCCCTTGTAGATAAGGAGACGGTTGACTGGGGCATCGACGTCACTTCAATTAAAATTCAAGACATTGAGCTGCCGGCGGATATGAAACGCGCCATGGCCAAACAGGCCGAAGCAGAGCGGGAGCGAAGAGCGACTATCATTCGCTCGCAAGGAGAACTGGCGGCTTCCAAAAACTTGCAAGAAGCGATGAAACAAATGGCTGGCTCGGGAGCCATTTCGCTCAGAACACTGCAGACGATTGAAGCCACGACTGCCAATCCGGCTAATACGATCGTCTTTGCCCTACCCACAGAAGTGCTTGAGGGATTGAAACGGCTTGCCCGTTAATTAGGTATGGACTTAGCGAAACAACCTGATGATTCTCAGGTAGTGTCACGCCTTTTGGGATGGATAATTTTAGGGGCTAATATTTGGCTGGTTTATCATCTGATTATTTTTGTGGGTAAAACCAGTTTCGAAGCGGGTCTGGGCGAATACACGTATCTAAGGAATATGTTTTATTTGGGCTACGCGTTGCTGCTTGGATTTTTCGGAATTCTCACGATTTTAGGCTACAAAGAGAAAGTGCAAAATTTTATACCTCGAATTGTCATCGGCCTCATCCTGACTACTTTCGCCTACGCTTTAGTCGGCGTAGCGATTGATAGCTATTATTGGCTCATTAGATTATTGGCGAACTAATGGACATACGCGAACTTATTTTCCCCAATAACCACTGGGTACGTTTAGGGCTCTACTTGGTATTTATTCTCATCCTGGGTAGATTCAAATCTATGTTTACCGCCAGAATTTTTTGGGCGGCATTTTTTTTAGTGCCAGCTGTTATCATTTTATATGGCCTTGCCACTGGAAGAGTTCAAAATGCGGGGACATGGTGGAATACCCTGTCATTAGTGATGGGGTTGGGCATGGGAGTATTGGGGCTATTGGTCCTTTTCCCTCAACTGGCAAAATTGTTGCCTCAACCGAAGCCAAAAAAATGCAAAGTGTGTGGCCAGCCAGCAGATGATGTTTTTATTGTGGATGGTGGAAAAGCGGAAGGGATTTACTGCCGCCGGCACGTGATGGAAAATTTTGAGCGAGCTTTTAAAGCGTTTATGTATCCATTTGTAGTTTTTCATCCTGAGCAAGAACGAGCAGGCTGCGCGACGATGTATCCTTACTATGCTTTAGATGAAATGGTCAATAAATTTCATTTTGAAAAACAGGCCCGTGACAACGTCCAAAGGTGCATTGAGAGAATATCGGGAAAGTGTAACAAGTGTGGCGAGAATAAAGCTCAGGTCGCCTATTTTCGCAAGGGCATATTAACGTGGGCCGGTTCGGGCCCGCAGTTAGCTAAAGTGAACGCTGTGCCTCAGCTCTTATGCTTGGAGTGCACTTTAAAACAGATCACTCCCGCATTAGCGGCGAATAAAGAACATTATTCTGATAACGGTTTGTTTGCCCCCTATAAACAAGCTGGGGTGTACGTTAATACTTACCTTTAGGAATCATTTGATAGCTTGTAAAAACTCTTCAGCCAACCTCCCGGTATCGGCGCTCGCCTGATAAAACTCTTTCCACACCACTACGATGTTGGCGTCGTTAAAGACTGAGCGCTGAACTTCACGGATGGTATCGCCGCCGGCGATAGAAATCATGACGTCGTAGCTGGAGCGAATTTTGTTGATTTGTAAGTAGGGAATGGGTTTGTCTTTGTTAAAGGTTTCTTCGTCCACGCCGCGGTGCAAAATAACCACGGTGGGAAGTTTTCTGAGTTTTCTTAAAATCTTGATGGGTTGATCCACGTTCATCATATCCACCATGCTGTCGAGGCCGAACTTGGCGCAGGCGGCAATAAAGGCATTAATGGTCTCAACCGGGGCTTGACCCAAGGCAATGGCCCCTTCGGCGCCGGCTTCTTGGGCAATGAGGGCTTCTGTCTCTCCCCTATCCATGGTTTTTAAATCGGCCACGACGTAGCCGGCCCACAACTGGCGCAGATGGCTGATGGCCTCGGCGCCATATCTTTTGATGAGGGGAGTGCCGGCTTCAAGTAAAATTCTGTCGCTTTGAGGAAGTTGGGCAATGATCCCACTCGCTTCTTCTAGGGTGTTGTTGAGGGCCACTTGTAAATATTTGACTTTGCGGTTTAACATCTTCCATCAGATTAGATTACCTACCTTAGGATTACAAGTTTGAAAAATTGTAGGCCCAACATCAGGTTTACCAAGCATGCATGGTAGAATACTACTGCCCATGAAAGCAAAATACGATCCGGTGGCTGACGCCATGTATATTTATTTTTCGGAGAGAAAAAAGAGCACTCGAACCGAAGAGGTAAGTGAGGATATTTTGGTGGATTACTCGGGGCGCGAGATGGTGGGGATCGAAATTTTGGATGCTTCGAAAAAGCTGCCAAGGAAGAACTTGGCATCTCTCAAAACTCCTGCAATTTTTGGCACTGTTTCAGCTCATTGAGAGAGGCCTATCAACATAATTTAAACTATCGGGGAGTAGTATAGTGGTAGTACGTGCGCATGGGGTGCGCATAGCGGGAGTTCAATTCTCCCCTCCCCGACCAATTCGGGCCAGCCGCCATCATAATTCTTAATCGTGAACCACGACCCTTACCCCTGGATTATCCGAACTTGAACTCAGTGCTCCTAGGCCTTCTGGCATGGATGGCCCGGCCCAATTATAGAGTTGCTCGGCATCGGGAATTCTAAGGTTCACACAACCGCTGCTTCTATTCTTAATGCCGAAGTCATCGTGCCAGTAGGCACCATGAATGGCATAGCCTCCGTGGAAAAAAAGGGAATAGGGGACATTTGGCAAATAGTAGTAATCTCCTCTTTCTTTTGACCCGCCTCGGTACGCTTGATTCCTTACTTTTCTCCAAACCCTAAACTCACCAGTAACAGTCTTGTATCCTGGCCTGCCTGAAGAAATTGAAAACTCAAAAACCTTTCGGTTTCCCTCCCAAGCATTGAGTCTAAAATCAGATAGGTCTACTTCGATCCATTTTTCGCTCCCATCGGCAGCAATATGGGAACCTAAAACTACCGCAGAATCTCCTGCAACAATTCTTCGGGGTTTGACGGCAAGCTTTTCATTATCAAAAACTGGGTTGCCTGCATTTTCTACCCATGCGCCAGAGCTTAATTTAACTTGTTCCAGGAAACTATCGGTTCCGTCGTGTTCTAAAGCAATTGCATCCTCGGGCAAAATCTGTTTTCTGGCCATGGAAACAAATAATATTACCAACAAAAAACCAACACCTATCCACAAATATTTACGAGCTAGTTTACTGATCATAATAGATCTCAATCTTATCACCGTCTTTCATTAAATAATTTTCAAAATCTTGGTTTTCTTGGCCATTGACCGTCATTTTAGGGACACCGTTGGCACTAAAATCTTTTCCCCAAACCTTGAAAAAATTACCCATTTTAGTCTTCTCTATAGTGACCAAGCCGCTCATTTCCAGATGAAGAACCCCGCTTGAGTCGTGGGTGTGGATCGGTTGATGGATGGCGCCTATACCTATATCTTTAGGAATTTCTTGCTTCTGGCCCTTGATGTAGATTGAGAGTTGGGGATGCCAATGCAACCCTCGGCGGGAAATGACTTGCTCCTCTGGTACTGAGGCCTCTGGCGACGATTGCCTGGAAAATAGCCAGGCGCCGCCTGCAAGGATAACTAAGCTAAAGATAATGATGCCCCCGAAAATTTTGGCATTGGGACTCATACGCCACAACTACCACCCCCCTGGTTTTTAGGCAGAAGGCCGGGAATTCTGGCTATTTCTGTTTGGACATTTTGGGACCAGGGGCTCACGGCTGAGTAGTCGTAACCTAAGACTAGCCGCGCATCGACATATTCCCAGTCAGTATTGTTAGCGACTTTGAAATAAAGGGCGGTTTGAATATAGTTATGGGGAAACCAGAAAGAGTTGAAAGCTAAAGCCTCTTGATATAACTGGGCCTCAGTTAACCCTTGACTTGCCCCCAACTCAAGAAGTCCCAAAAGCGCAGAGCCATGATTACAGTCTTGGTAAAAAGTCGAGTTGTTGCAACAAGGTCGATAGGTATTTTGGGCAATCTTGGTCACTAACTACTCCTGCTGGGGATTCAGTTCAACGATTCTAAATTTATTAAAATACTCGCCCCCATTTTCTTCTTGGCCTAAATTCCAGCCTCCAGTTGAAGCAAAGTTAAAGAGCGTTTTGCCATTCACCGGGCTTTGATTGTTGGTCGACATATAATTTGAGAGGCCTAATGGCCAGAGAAGGTTGACATAATAATTGGCATTGGCTTTTGTCAAAAGTATTGGTTGATACGAAGTCTCAATTAAAACCTCCTCAAGCTCGGGTGGAAGTCCGCCTCTGCCTTGATAAATACCGGCGAATTTCTGCCGATCAATCACCCCCTCGGCTACAAGTTTGACCACACTGTCTCCTAAATAAATTTTACTTTGGAAGCCGGCCTCCGGTAGAACCTTAGCGACTACCTCGCCGTAAATTGGATTATTGCCTGCTTGGACCTGGCTGGCCTCATAAAGACGGTTGTCGGCGGGATTGATAAGAGTGGTCTTCTTCGGAAATATAGAGAAAAAAATTGGATCGGTGGCAAGCAGCTTGACCGCGAGGTAGCCGAGAATCGCTATCCCAACTACGAGGGCGGCAAACCAAGATTTCTCTTTGGTTTTAAAAGAGGCATTCTTGGGGACGGGGCAAGCTTCGGCGCCACTGGCAAATCTTTTTAATTGTCTGGTGGTGACAATAAGTGGCACTGCCATCAAGCCAAAAGAAAGCGCTTTAAGCTCCAAGCCGCCGAGGGGAAATGCAGCCAATCCGCCGGTAATACCGATGGCCGAAAGAAGAGTTGAACCACAGACAGGACACGCCGAAGCAAAGACGCCAACGATGCTGCCCAGGCCGGTTAAGCCTCGGACCTTAAACTTGGGAAAACCGTATTTACGCAGGCGGTAAACAAAGAGAGGCACATTGATAGCAAAGAGAATCAGGGTGCCTAAGGTCAAAATGACATAGGGCCAAAAATATAAAGGCAGAGACAATGAATAATTCGTAACCAGGTTATAAATGCTGGCGTTAAGCCTCAAGCTCCAATAGAAAGCCAAAAATAGAGCCAG
>JACOWY010000026.1 GCA_016176555.1 Candidatus Chisholmbacteria bacterium
GGAGCTGAAGTCATGACGTGTGGATTTTTGTTGCTGATGTTGTCTTTTGGGCTATTTTAGCGCAATTGGGACCTGCCGACGAAAACAAAGTCTGACTTTGTCTGGATTGATATATAGGCAACATTCTATCATTTCACCACCAAGTCAGGTTTTGAGGGAGAGCGAGAATTGAAGTTCGTCTTGGTAGGTGCCGTCGGGTTCCTTGACGGCATTAAGGCGGGTGGCGGCGAGGGTAAAACCCAGAGATTCATAGAGCTTGATGGCAGGGAGGTTGCGGGAGTTGCACCACAACTGCAGTTCTTCGAGTACGGAGTAGGTTTTGGCAGTTTGGATAAGATGGGTGAGGAGTTGTTTCGCGTAGCCCTGATGGCGCAGTTTGGGATCGATGTAGACGTCGTAGATGTTGGCTAGATGGTGTTTTTTGAGGTGATACTCTTGAGAGAGTTGGGCAAGGCCGACGAGTTTTGCCTCTTTTAGGTGGTTGCTTTCCACCTCGGAGGAGTCATGGCTTCGTAAACTCAGCCTGCCACCATCCGAGGTGACAAGATTGTGATTTCTAGAGGAGAAAATGCCGTAGATACCGAAGATAGGAGGAAGGTTGGTGTAGTGAATTTTTTGTTGGTAGTAGCTTAAGGGAAAGTTTTTTTCGCGCTCATAGGAAGATAGAAAGGCGAGAGGATCGGTTTGCAGGCTTTGGAGTTTGAGGTTTTGGTAGCTCGAGCTGTCTGCCAGGGTGAGGAGGCGAATCATATGACTAGCTTATAGCTTGTAGCTTTTAGCTGGTAGAAGTTAGGTTTTTATAACCGGATTTGGTAATCAGGATAGTATCTTCGTGGCGAAAGCCGAATTTGCCGGGAAGGTAGACGCCGGGCTCGATGGTGATGACCATGTTAGGCTTTAGTATAGCTTTTGAATGGGGTGAAAGCCCCGGAGATTCATGGACGTCGAGGCCGAGGCTGTGGCCGGTGCCGTGGATGAAGTATTTGGCCAAGCCGGCGGTTTTGACGACTTTGCGGGCAGCGGAGTCGATGACTGAGCAGAGGGCTAAGGGTTTAGAGCTTAGAGCAGATAATGCGGCGTGGTGGGCTTGCTTGACGACGGATTCGACCCGTTTTTGTTCATGAGTAGGCGAGCCGATAAAGAAAGTGCGGGTGATATCAGAACAGTAGCCACTAACCTTGCAGCCGAGGTCGATGAGGATGTTGTCTTGGCGAGTTAGTTTTCGATCAGTCGTTGTGTGGTGGGGAATAGCGGAGTTAGGGCCGGAAGCGACGATGATGGGGAAGGCGAGGGAGTCAGCGCCGTTTTCTTTGAGATATTTTTCGGCGAGCCAAGCGAGCTCCTTTTCTTTTTTGCCTGGGACGAGATGTTTTTGGAGAAACGAAATTGTTTTTTTGGCGAGGGTACAAGCTTGGGTGATAGCAGCGATTTCTTCATGATCTTTTTCCTGGCGAAGGACTTCGATGGCGGCCTTTTTAGGGATAAGCTTAGTGATTTTTTTGAAATGAATATATTCGGTGACGGTGAGGTTTTCGGGTTCGAAGAAGAGCGTGCTGCTGTTTTCTTTTACGAGGAGGTTTTTGAGATCCCGAGAGAACGATTTTGAGAACGGGAGAGAGGTAACTCGGGGAGCTTTGGGTGGGCGAGCTAGCGGAGAATGAAATAGAAAAGCCCTCTTTGGAGTGATGAGGAGGAGAGCTTCGCGGACACCGGACGCGAGGGGGGCAAACCCAGTGAGATACTGAATATTAGTGGGGGTAGAGATGAGAAGAGTTTGGTTTTCTACTAACGAAACGGACTCCCTAACTTGATTCAGGCGAGTGTGCATGACGCTATTGTACCAGGGGTTATTCAGCTTTGGAGGAAGGAGAAGATTCGTTGGTGTCTATGCTCGGGATGACCCGAGAGGAAAGGAGATGAATGTTGGTGGTATCGAGGGTGGTGGGGGTGGCCTCATTTTCTTCTCCAATGAGGACGAGTTCGTCGCCGACCTTGAGATTATCTACGTCGATTTGAGTGGCGGCGCCGGCGACGCTTTGAGTGATGACTGTGTCATCAGACAAGCTTAGTTCCCAGCTGGTGTTTTCTTTGTCTTTAACAGTGATCGTGTCATCATCAATGCTACCCACGGTAACGAAATAGGCGGCGAGGGTGAGGGGTTTGGGGGGAGAGCTCTCGACGATGCGGCGAGCGTCGAGCACACCTCCGGCGGTGAGGTAACCCATGGCGATGAGAAAGGTGTCGATTTCGAGGTTGTCGGCTGCAATGGTTTCTCGATTAGCGTTGACGATTACAGTGGTGTCAGAGACCTCGACCTGTTTGGCTTGGGAGTTACTCTCAATGGTGAGGGTGTGGTTGGTGATGTCGGTGAGGTTGCCTGCCCAAGCTCTTTTGACTGGGGTGGAATTAGGCGAGGTGGTGTCAGCCGCTGTGCCTTTGACTGCCTCTTCAAGCCGCTCGCGGATATTTTCTTTAATGGTTTCTTCTGAGACTGAAGGCGTTTGGTCAGGCTCTTGAGCAAACAATGGCAGGGAAAAGAGGAAGGTAAAGCTCAGGCTGAGCGAGAGAAGAGTGAGGGTGGATAAGAGACGGCGATAGGGCATAAGGACATTAGCTCAGATTTCTGCGGTTGAGTAGACAACGGTGAGACTGACTTCGGTTTTGAGGCCTTCGGGGGTGAAGGCTGAAATTTGGATCTCGTTAGCGCCACCAGCCAGTTCGATTTCGGTGGCAAAATTACCCTCGGAGTCGGCGGTGATGATTTGCTGACCTTCTGGAGTAATGATGGTGATGATAGCCTCTGGGGTGGCCGTCCCTTCTAGGGGGATGGTGGCGGTGTCAACCAGCGCCTCATTAGCAGGGGTGGTGATGATGAGGCCAGCTTGAGTGGAGTTTTCGGGAGAAGCCGAAGGTTGAGGCGAGGGGTTTTGGGGGGCGTTTTCCAGCGCAGTGCGGGCGGTGTAAATGCCAAAGGTAATGAGCAGGCCAATTGCAAACCCAATGACTATGGCTAGGATAACCTCTTTTTTCATGGGCGCGGGTACTCTAGCAAACCTTGGGGATGATTGTCAACAGAAAGGGCTCGTGGTAGGATGGGAGACGGAAAAATATCATATATCAGATATCATAAATCATATATTTTGATGTAAGGTTATATAGTTTTTATGGACATTACCTATTTGGGACATGCGAGTTTTAAGCTTCGAGGCAAAGACGCCTCAGTGGTGACCGATCCATACGGGGCTATGGTACAGACTCCCTACCCAAACGTCAGTGCGGAGATGGTGACGGTGTCGCATGACCACGAGGATCATAATGCGGTGAGCCGGGTAAAAGGGACGAGTCAACGACCAAAACCTCTGGTGATCGATGCTCCGGGGGAGTATGAGGCGCATGGGATTAGTGTGTTTGGAGTGGGGAGCTTCCATGACGAGAAACAAGGGGAGGAGCGAGGGCGAAATACGATTTTTGTAATTCATGTCGATGAGGTAGTAGTGGCGCATTTGGGGGATTTGGGGGAGATGCTGACGAAGCAGCATGAGGAGGCACTCTCGAATGTGGATGTGTTGCTCCTGCCGGTAGGAGGCACCTATACCATTGATGCTAAACAAGCGGCGGAAGTGGTGGAGAGAGTAGATCCCTTGATCGTTATTCCGATGCACTATAAAGTGGCTGGTTTAGGCAAGGTGTTTGAGAACTTAACTACGGTCGATGAGTTTTTAGAGGCAGTTGGAGCTCGGGGGGCGAGAAGAGAAAAGAAGTTGACTCTGGCCAAGGGAGCGCTGCCAGAAGAACGAGAAGTGGTAGTGATGGAGAGAAGCTAGTTAATCAGGTGATTAGGTAATTAGGTGAATGAGGTAATTAGGGTAGCGTCAGTAGAAACTGAAGTCTGGAGAGGGGAAACTGGTTGTTTAGAAATTAGAAAGTGGTAATAGAAAACTGAAATTGGAAATTGGCTATTTTCTATTTTCTAATTAGATTTTTAAGGAAGATCTTGCAATGGCTCAGATAAAGGTTCCACCTCATAGTGAAGAAGCGGAGCGCAGTGTTTTGGGCGCGCTGCTTCTGGATAAGGACGCCGTGGTAGCGGTGGCGGAGTTTTTGCGGCCAGAGCATTTTTATGCTGAGGCGCACAAACAGATTTTTAAGGCAATGCTAACGCTTTATGAAGAACGAGAGCCGGTGGATTTGGTGACGTTGACAGAAAAGCTCAAGACGATGAAAGCTTTGACTCAGGTGGGGGGAAGAGCGTTTTTGTCGAAATTGGCCACCGAGGTACCGACCTCAGCTCACGCAGAGGAGTACGGGAAGATTATTAAGGATCACTTTGTCCGGCGAGAGCTCATTGGTGCGGCGGCTGACCTCACTGAAGAAGCGTTTGACGATGGCGAAGAAACTGAGACGGTGCTGGATCACGCGGAGCAGAGCATTTTTGGCATTTCACAGCACCATTTACCCCAGTCGTTTATGCCGATTAAGGCGGCGTTGGCAGAGAGTTTTGATCGCTTGGATGAACTGCATAAATCGGCCGGAGGTTTACGGGGCGTGCCCACGGGCTACGATGATTTGGATCGGACGCTGGCGGGCTTGCAGCCTTCAAACTTAGTGATTTTGGCAGCCCGGCCGGGCATGGGGAAGACGGCGTTGTCACTTAACATCGCTCAGAATGTGGCGGTGAAGTACAAAATGCCGGTGGGATTTTTTTCGCTGGAGATGAGCAAAGAGGAGCTCGTCGATCGGCTCTTGGTGGCCCAAGCGGATATTGATGCCTGGCGGCTTAAGACCGGGAAGCTCAACGAGCAGGATTTTGCCAAGCTGTCCGATGCCATGGGGGAGCTGGCGGACTCGCCGCTGTTTATTGACGATACGCCGGGGGTGTCGGTCTTAGAGATGCGGACTAAAGCCCGGCGGCTTCTGGCCGAGCAGAATGTGAAGCTTATTGTCATGGATTACCTGCAATTGGTGCGAGGGCGGAATTTGGAAAACCGAGTTCAGGAAGTGTCGGAAATCTCGCAAGGAATGAAGAATTTGGCCCGGGAGCTTAAGATACCGATATTGGCTTTGAGCCAACTCAACCGCGCGGTGGAACACCGAGGCGGGAAGCTACCGGTGTTGGCGGATTTAAGGGAGAGTGGGGCGATTGAACAAGATGCGGATGTGGTGATGTTTTTGTATCGGGAGGATGACGAGGATATGGAACCGCTGAGGACGATTGATCTCAGGTTTAGAGGCGATCGGATTAAGTTTTACAGTATGGAGTCGAAGAGGGGGAAGAGCTAAACAGAAGTACAAAAGGTATAAGAAGTACAAGAAGTACAAGAGGTTTTGATCTTAATTTATTGTGACAAGCAGATTGGGTTGATCACCATTATCTACTGCAATCCCCTTAAGGCATTTATGATTCTTTCTCCTTGGGCCTTAAGATCCGGGGGCGTGTATTCTTCTGGATTGAATTCAAATTGTCCATAAATGTAATTTAGCGCTTCTTGGTTAAGTACGCCTTTGTCCAATAAGTCTTGTGCGTATGATAATACATCTCTTTGTTCTCCGATATGGGGGTTTCCCGGATTCATTAAACGTTTTTTGGCGATAGCTACCTCACGGCAAAACCAATATATCCTTCCATACTCCGCAAATTCGGGATATGACTCTAACTGCTCGAGACCGCTTCTATAATCCTGCGTCTCCTGTGCCTCCCCCCCTCCAATCAACATTCCCTCTCATATCGGGTGCTCCGATTACTTTTTCGGCCATATATGTTTGAGATTAATAACAAAGTGTGCCGCGGG
>JACOWY010000037.1 GCA_016176555.1 Candidatus Chisholmbacteria bacterium
AACTTTGAACTTTTCACTTTCAACTTTAAACTAAAATCGCCCCACAACGAGCGCCGGTTTGAGATTTTTCCCCGGATAAACTCCAGGTGGGGCATCTGCTCCAGCGAGTCAAAGACTGACCGAAGACCCCGACGCCCTAATAAGTTGTGTTGAGGAAAAAGCTCCTCAAAACCAAGACGCGCTCATCGCAGGGCAGTTACTACTATAGCAAGAGTGTCAAGAAAAATCTAATCAGCGCTACGCGAGCTAATGCTCGCATAACAAGAACTTCCATAAAAATCTAATGTCTACGGCCTGCTAAGCAGACCCGACGTTACTCGCTTTGCTCATAATAAGCGTTACCTCGGGTCGCCTAAGGCGACCGTAGAGATAACATAATATTAGGAGTGTCAAATACACTTCTTAATTTGACAATATATATCAAATATTTTATGATATATACCATGACCGAGTATATCTCCAAAACCTTCACCCTCGGCAAAAGCACCGTCATCACCCTCCCCAAAGGGTTAGGCATCAGAAGTGGCACCAAAGTAAAAATCTCGCCTGAGAAAAATATCTTGCGCCTTAAATTACTTAGACCCAATCCAAAAAGTACCTACGCCCAACAGCTCCTTACCCTCAAAGGTGACTGGTTTGACCTATCTCAGTGGAAAAAAATCAGGCACCAAATTGCCAGTCGACTCCAACAAAGATGATCCTCGTCGACACCTCGGTCATCATCGACTTTCTCCGCCAAAAAGATAAAACCAAAACCTGGCTTTACACTCTTGCTCAAAGTTCACAGATGCTATCGGTATCGATCATCACCCACACCGAACTCTACGCTAGCAAAAGTATCTGGGAAAAACCCAAGGCTTTACCAGAGATGAGAACTATCTTTTCCGGCCTTAACCTTATTCCCCTAACCGAAGCAATGTCTGTGAAAGCTGGAAAATACGCAACCATCCAAGATCTTCACCTCATCGACGCCATCATCGCTGCCACTGCCACCGTCGGCAAGCATAGACTCGCCACCCTCAACCAAAAGCACTTCCAAAAAATTCCCCACCTTAAGCTGCTCACCCCCAGCCACTAAGCTCAGCCCCACCTCCAACTACATCTCCACCGCCTCTGATCCGTGCACCCAATCCCATAACCCACCTTCCCCCCAGGAGAAAGAAAGTCGTAACGACTTCCATCGCTCCCTGTATGGCAAAACGATCCTAACAAAGTTTTCCTTAAAGTCCAGTAAAGATTAACCTTCTCCAGCCTAGTCATGCTCAATCTTAAAATCTGGGTGCCAAAAAATGTAAAACCCTTACTTCAGCGTGTAGTAAATTCAAACACAACCGGTCCTCCGACTCCCCCTTGTACATAATACTTATCAGCAGGTCCACCTTCTCCCCCGCCACCTGCTGCCGGCGTAACCTCATACCCTCTCTCCTCAAAACAAGCAGTCACCTGCGCTACCGTCAGCGGCCCTCCCTCACCTCTTGCTTCGGCCATTGCAAAAACTCCTAATGCCTCAGTTGCCGATGCGCTTCCACCAAGAGCGATCCCGCCCACTATTGCTCCTCTACTTTGATCGCCTGTTTCACTCATACTTCTCCTGCCTTCCACTAAACTAATCCAAATATTCTACCCTATAACCCTATAACTTCAGTCCCTTCAAATACTCCCTAAATGCCCCGTTAATATCCGGGTGCCGCATGGCAAATTCCACCACCGTCTTCATATACTCAAGCTTATTGCCCGTGTCGTAGTACTTCCCATCTTTGATCTCGTTCCCATCTTTGATCTCGACCGCCAACACCCGATGCCCACCCGCCAGCATCAATTTCAACGCGTCATTGTAATAAAGCTCGTCGCCCTCCTTTAAATTCTCCAAAGCTTTATCCAAAAAGCCAAAAATGGCTGGCGTAAACAAAAACCCCGACACGTTAGCTAGATCCGAAGGAGCGCTAGCTTTGCCCGGCTTCTCAATCACCGTCGTGACGTCAATAAGCCCATCGCGGATTTCCTTCCCCCCGGCAAAGCCATAGCGATCATAATCCTCGTCTCGAGTCGCTTTGATACTGGCCAAAGCCGAACACCCAAATTCTTCATAGGCGGCGATGAGCTGCTTAAACCGCGATGGCTCGGCCACAATAAAGTCATCACTCCAGGTATAAATAAACGGCTCGTTGCCCACGATGTGCCGCACGTTGAGTAAGGGGGTGCCATTACCATACGGCCCCTTCTGCCGTACGTAGACAAAGTTCGCCATCTCCGAAATCCGCTCCACTGCTTCCAAAAGCGGCCGCTTCTTCTCCCCGCCCATCTTCAAATTCTCTATAAGATCCAAATTCGGCTCGTCAAAATGATCCTCAATCGTCCTTTTGTGATACCCCGTCACCATGATGATGTCCCGTATCCCGGCGTCGACCAATTCCTCCACCACGTACTGCACTACCGGTTTATCCACCACCGGCAGCATCTCCTTAGGCATGGCTTTGGTTTGAGGCAGAAACCGCGTGCCGAAACCCGCTGCCGGTATTACTGCCTTCCTGATTTTTTGTCTCTTAACCATCGTCAGTTCTGCTCTATGCTCCCCAAGTGTAGCACACCCTGAAAACTCGCTGTCAAGAAAAAGTAAAAGTCACTTAGCGTCATCCACTTGTCATATATCGTCATTAATAGTCACTAATCGTTAAGACAAAAATGACCACGTATGACGCCCCGCCGATTTGGCGGGCACATGACTATGAGTGACGTCCCTCAACAAATTGTCAAATCATTCTCTGTCATGATACAATTTCACCCATGAATGCTGCCGGTAATTTGACCGAGTTGCCTAGACACGCTGCGACATTCTTGACCGAAGTCAGGCAGGAACTCGCTAAAGTCGTCTGGCCCACCCGCCAGCAAACCATCCGCTTAACCCTCATCGTCGTTGGCGTCTCAGTGGGGACGGCCGCCTACATCGGCATCCTCGACGTGGCCTTTACCGAACTCGTCAACATCCTAATTGGCACCTTTTAAAAATATTGATAAATAAACCCATGCCAGATATTCTGAAAACAGAAACGCCGCCATCCAAGCCAACGAAAAAGGCCTCCGCCAAAGGCGGAAAAAAATCAGCCGAAAAGAAAGCAAAGAAAGCCAAAACCCCCTATCACCTCAAAATCTCCGCGGCCGCTCCCGAAACTGCCCACTGGTACATCGTCCATACCTACTCCGGCCACGAACTTCGGGCCGCCGAAACGCTCAAGCAGAGGGTCAAAACCATGAATCTCGATGGCAAAATTTTTGAGATCCTCATCCCCACCCAAGAAAAAATCCGCATCCAAAAAGGCAAAAAAGACACCATCAAGGAAAAAATCTTCCCTGGCTACATGCTCATCAAAATGATCGTCGACGACGATTCGTGGCTGGCCGTGCGCACCACCGCCGGCATCACCTCGTTTGTCGGCATTGGCTCCAAACCGACCCCGCTCCCCGAAGCCGAAGTCCAAACCATCATGAAATTCATGGAGATGGCCGCCCCCAAGCACAAAGCCACCTTCACCGTGGGCGACTCAGTCAAAATCGTCGAAGGCCCCTTTGCCGAGTTTATAGGCAGCGTCGATAAAATCGACGAAGGCAAGGGCAAAGTAAGTGTATTAGTAAGTATTTTTGGTAGAGAAACACCTGTGGAACTCGACTTTTTGCAGGTGACAAAGATCTAAGACTTCGTCATCCTGAGTGCAATCGAAGGATCACAAAAATTTAAACCTGCAATCCTGAGCCTGTCGAAGGACTCAAGGTCAGCAAAATTTAATCCCCAACCCAACAGATTGACAACTCGTACGAGTTAGCCGACGATTGAAGTATGCCCTACAAAAACTCCTATACTGCCAGCGAAGCGAAAAAGGATTTCTTTAATCTCATTAGAAAAGCAAGTCTTCACCCCATCGAGATCAGACTCAAGGACCAAAACCCTGTCATTCTCACGAGTAAAGCTAACCTTGAATCTCTCAAAGAAACTGTTGAGATCTTGAGTATCCCAGGCGCCAGAGAAAGTATTCTTGAGGGCTTCAAAGAGACACGTCTAATATCCCACCAAGAAATGCTCAAGAAAATTGGCCTCAAAAGTTCGTCTACCTCCAAGAAGTAAAAGAAGGCCTAATCGTCGTTGAAACTCATCTCCTCTACCCCCAAGCTTGACTCTAAACCAAGAAGCAGAGTACATTCATGATCATGAGCGAATCATCCGAAGTTCCACCTCCTCAACAATCTCCAGAGAGCACCGGCACTAAAGAAGAAAGAAACTTGTTTCAAAAGCTCATCGATCTCATCGCTCAACGCCCCAACACCCAAACCGCTCCTCCCGAAAAACTTGAAGAATTAGCCGAAACCACCAAACAAATCGGTAAACCCCATGTTCTCAGACCTCCATCCCAAAATTAACTCACGCCCCCCAATCTTGCCAAAGTCAATTTTATCCGCTTAAAACCCTTCCTCTCGAGGCACCCCAAATCCAAACGCCTCCGGCCCAATCCCCCCAGCCAACTCCCCCAGCGCCGGCAACACTTGGGTTCGGATTAATGCTTCAGTCAGCCTCATTGCCCACGCGTTCGAATAACCCGGCCCTTCTTCTGCCTGACGCGCTAACTCCCTTAACCCCGCTCCCACTTCCGCCGCTGAAAGCAGGTGAATGAAATCAGGCCTGGCTTTCCTGGTCCACACCCCAGCTGTACGCAATGCTACCCGGACCGAATCCACCATTTGTTCCAGAGGTACTATCATAACATCCGCAGTGCCAACCACCCCCAAGATTGTTTCTGCCACCAAAGACGCCGTAAACAACCGACGTTGTTCCCATTCACGTAGAGTACGCAGCAATCGTGCTTCATCGTCAGGCAACATTGCCAAATATTCTACCCTACAAAAGCAAGTGAATCTTGTCCGCTATCATCGCGCCCCCGAAGACATCCAAGCCGACAACCACATCATCGCCATTAACCAAAGAATCGAAGCCGCCGCAGCCGAATATAGCTATCGCCTGGCCACCGGCCGCTAACTTCCCAAACCATCAGGAAAAAGATAAAATCAAGAAAAATTCTAAATCATGTTTAGAACCAACCGTAGTAGAGCTACTCTTCAAAGGAGTGATATCACCCCGAAAGCTCATGCGTTGGAAGGAGAACCACCAGGACAGTTCAGAATCGCCCCACCCAATGGGGAAAACAGGGTTGGGGCTCCCAGAGCCGATCCTCGATAAACTCTATGACCACAACCTCGTTCTCCCCCCAGAACTTGGCCTCACCCAAAATGAACTTTGCCAAGCCATCATGGACGGAGTTTTGCCAAAGGGATTCGAGTCTCTAGACCAGTTGCAAGCCATTATCGAGCAAGCGACAATAAGATAACTACCTTTTGTTTAGAGATTAGAACTTAGAAATTCTCTCTATGCCCTCCCTTCCTCCTCACCAGCTCTTCATCCTCATTGGCCTCATCCTCATCTTAGCCGAGCTCTTAGTCGGCATCGAAGCCATCGAAATTGAATAATTTGCCAACATAACTCCTGTCTGCTAAAATTCACTTACCTCGCTTCAGTTGGTCTGATTTGAGGCAGTAAATCCAGAGGGATTTGCGAAAAATCTTCTTCACTCCCCCTTTTTTTTCGCACTCCCCTTGGTTGCCTTAATTAAAAACTGTCATTCATAGTCATTAGTTGTCATTGATAGTCATTCATCGCCAACAATCAACTTAAAATGACTAAGTATGACGCCCCGCCGATTTGGCGGGGCAAATGACTATAAGTGACCTCAAAAACCCATGGCTAAAAAAGTCAAAACCATCCTAAAACTCAACCTCCAAGCCGGCGCCGCCACCCCCGCTCCTCCAGTGGGTACCGCGCTCGGCCCCCACGGCATCAACATCATGGACTTCGTGAGTAAATACAACGAAGCCACCCAAGACAAACGCGGCCAAGTCATCCCCGCCGAAGTCACGATCTACGAAGATCGCACCTTTACCTTCGTCACCAAACTCCCGCCTGTTTCCGAGCTCATCAAGCAAAAAATCAAGATCAAAAAAGGCTCTGGCAATACCCCTAAAGAAATGGTCGGCGAACTCTCAAACAATCAAGCCCGCGAGGTGGCCGAAATGAAGCTTCCCGACCTCAACACCACCAACCTCGACCAAGCCATAAAGACTGTGAAAGGGACTGCTCGTTCAATGGGAATTAAAGTAAAATCCTAAATCCTAAGCATCAAATCCTAAATAAATTCAAAATCCAAAGCACCAAATAAAAAGCTGTTTAGAGTTTAGGAATTAGAACTTAGAAATTCCCGCCGGAGGCGGGCATATGGGTCAAAAACGTCTCGCCACATTCGCCGACACTCCAGAAGAAAAAGCCCCATCCGCCTCGGCCAAGGGCCGATCGGCCTCTGGCCGAAAATCCAAAGTGGCCAAAGCCAAACCCGTCCTTCACCTCAAAGGCACGGGCGGAGTCAAAGACATGAGCGCGGAAATTCTCGCCGAAGAGGAATCGCGTCAGGCTAAACTAAAAAAGTCCTCAGTGTCCTCAGCCACTTCTGCGCCCTCTGTGTCTCAAAAAGCTATCCAAAGACCGCCCCGTGAGCGCTCCCGCCGTTATCGCCTGGCCCGCTCTAGGATCGACCGCACCAAATCCTACTCCCTCGAAGAAGCCGTTGAGCTCCTCAAAAAAGTCTCCATCGCCCGTTACGACGCCTCAGTCGAGGCCCACCTCAATCTCACCGAAATAGGCTTGAGGGTAGACGTCACCTTTCCTCATTCCACCGGCCGGACCACCCGGGTAGCCATCGCCACCGATTCCCTTCTCAAAGACGTCGAGGCCGGTAATTCCCTTCTCAAAGACGTCGAGGCCGGTAAAATTTATTTTGATATCCTCGTTGCCTCCCCAGACATGATGCCCAAAATTGCCAAAGTCGCCAAAATCTTAGGCCCCAAAGGCCTCATGCCCAACCCCAAAGCCGGCACTGTCACTAAAGATCCTGAAAAAAAGAAAAAAGATCTTGAGGCCGGCCAAACCATGGTCAAAGGCGAAGCCAAAGCCCCCTTAATGCACGTCGTCGTCGGCAAAATTTCCCTCAAAGAAAAAGAGCTTGCGGCCAACATCCAAGCCCTCATCACCGCCGTCGGCGAGAAAAAGATTCTCAAACTCACCCTCGCCTCCTCCGTCTCCCCTAGCATTAGGGTTGAGTTAAGTGAAGCAACGCCAACAAACGTAAGTCCTTCCCGCTAACTCCCCCAATCCAAGGGTCGACCTCGCTGTCCACACATAAAACACATAATGAGCAGCGCCGAGCCAAAAACGTTCCCTATCCAAACATTTATCGAGAGGAATTTAACCCGGAGCTTGCTTGCCCAATATCTCGACCACATCGAGCCCCTGGCAATACAATTGTGGGGTACAACCCTCCTGGTAGGAGTCGGTGAGACAGGTCTCGAATTTGCAGTCGTAGAAAATCAACTAGCGCACCTTACAAAAATAGACATCCTGACCTATGCCTTCAGCCCGGGCCTATTTGTAGATATGCTAAATCAAGCCCACGGTTTTCCCCGTGCGCAAATGCACCTCTATCCCCAAACCCTCCAGAATCTCTTAGAGCAACAGGGCCTTTACCAGTACGAGAGCTTATTGTGGACTGGTGTCTCCCCTGCCACGTTGACCCCGGAAATAATCAACACCATCGGCTCTCACCTCGCTCACGGAGGAACCGCCTATCTCACCATACAGGATTATCCGGAAGCAGCTTCCCCGTGGCAACATTCTCATCTAGATCTTAATGTGATTCCCAACCTCCCTCCCCACCCCATATCCCCACCAGAATTACCCTACTTTGGCCTTATCGTTGAGAACCATACATAAGAAACCTCATTTCTACCCACCGTCTTCGCCCAAGAGTAAACTCCTGACCACTTCAGTCATTGATTACCTAGCTCTGTCCCCCACTGCCTCTATTCACATACGCCCACATGCCCACACACCCCACTAAAAAGCTCAAAGTGGGTATCACCAGCACGCAAAGCTGAGGATTCTGGGCCTCGGCACACAGCTGTAAACACAGCTGCGTCACGTCACTAATGTGGTGCTCCGAAAGAGCCCTGGCCACCGCCTCCCCTCCCTGATTAATAATTCCCAGCGCTTCTCCCGCATACCACGTGGCCCCTAAGGTAAAAAGACCAGCCACTACGGCTACAAAACCACCGGGATGATCCATCAAACCCTGATCCCCAGATTCTGGCGCAGGCGCTTTGCCTTCAGTACCCATGCTCGCATTTTATACCCACATCCACCAAATCACCTAAAGGTGTCACCCTGCAAGGTAACTTAAAACCATCCTCCCAGCCAAAACGCATGCCTCGACCCTAAGCCGAATCCACGACAAAATCAATCGCCCAGTTAGCCGCACTCACCACCGTCGCCATCGCCACCTCCCCTATCACCATCGAGAGAAAAGGCGACACTTCATAGGTAGCGTGCGCCCAGACTATCGGCTCTGCCACAGCCAGAATTATCTGCCGCCACTATGCCCCCCCCACTACCAAGCGAGAAATATCCAGCGATCGATCAATAATCACCTGCGCCTCACCCGCCGCCAGTCCCCAGAAGACACTCGCGACTACTCCACTGAGTAGCAAACTCGTCTTTACCTCAAAAGCCAGGCCAATCAGCGACGGCAACCCACCTCTTTCCG
>JACOWY010000003.1 GCA_016176555.1 Candidatus Chisholmbacteria bacterium
TGGGGAATTGATGC
This sequence comes from Candidatus Chisholmbacteria bacterium, assembly GCA_016176555.1. Taxonomy (GTDB): domain Bacteria; phylum Patescibacteriota; class Microgenomatia; order UBA1400; family JACOWY01; genus JACOWY01. Next base: position 15 of record JACOWY010000003.1, read on the forward strand.
CAACAAACAAGCCGTCGCCTTTTGTCATCAAAGAAATTTGCCTCGTGTGTATCAAGAGAAATTTCCCCACCTTAAAAAAATCACAGCCAAGTTCGATGTGATTACTTGTCTCGACGTCCTCGAACATATCGAAACCGACAGGCAAGCACTGGGTACAATAAAAAAACTATTAAAATCTGGGGGTTACGCCATAATTACCGTACCAGCATACCCATGGCTTTTTAGTTATTGGGATACCATTCTTGGCCACTACCGACGCTATAGCAAAACCGAACTTAAACAAAAAGTTAAGAAAGCTCATCTCACTATCGTCAAGCTGTCTTTCGTTTATGCATTTCTCTTGCCTCCGGTTATTCCGTTCAGACTTATCCGTCACCAACTATTTAAGGCCAAGACACCCCGGTCGGATTTTATTAAGCTGCCTGCCATTTTCCATGCGGCTCTCTTTTTCTTAGCCACCATCGAACAAAAAATTATAGCCAGAGCCAGTGTGCCATTCGGCGTATCATTGCTGTGCGTCGTGACCCACAAATGACATCTCCTCTAATATCTTTTATTATTCCTGTCTTCAATGAGAAAAAACGTCTCAAAAAAGGCATTACTTCAATACTGGGTTACCTCCGCCCCAAACCCTATTCTTGGGAAATTATCATCGTCGACGACGGCTCTATCGATGAAGCCACAACTAAACTCTATACCCATACGGGTGTCTTTATCCTCAAAACCAAAAAAAACTTTGGCAAAGGTCATGCCATTCGCCTGGGGGTCGAAGCCGCCACGGGTCAATATATTTTCTTTACCGACATTGATTTATCAGTGCCCATGATATTTACCGACCGCTTTCTCCAAGAACTCAAAAACCACGACATCGTTATTGGCTCGCGCCGCCTCAAAGATTCGAAAGTCACCAAATCTCAAAATAGTCTCAGGAGATCTTTAGGCCATGGTTTTACCCAACTCTCTAACTTTGTTTTAGGTCTCAACCACACCGATTACACCTGTGGCTTTAAAGCCTTTAGGGGCAATGTTGCCAAAAAACTCTTTGCGGAAAATCACATCAACCGTTGGGCCTTTGACCCCGAAGTTATGTTCCTCGCTCATAAATACCATTACACCGTCAAAGAACGCCCTGTTTCCTGGAAAAATGATCCCCGCACCAAAGTCAGTTTAACTCCTGATATACTCCAATCTGCCTTCGACCTGCTCCGCATCCGCTTCTAAATGAAATCATCGTCTTCGCCTTCACTCCCTTTTTTTAGCTGGAAAAATCTTCTCCTGGTCGGAACTCTGACGCTAGTGTGGCTCAAACTGTTTGATAGTGTCAGTCGGCACATCGCCTCCAAGTGGGCAGAATTTTTTTCTTATTCCGAAGGCTATCGTCTCCCTGCCAGTCGGATTGAGTTTATCCCATTCACTCTCGATACTCTCAGGCAAGATAGGGCAGAAACTATTATCATTTTCCCTGGCGACTCTACTTCTGGGGGTCTTTTATATCACCATAGTCAGGCCATCCCCGCATATCTAAATACCGCTCTCAAGCCATCTGGACGAGAAACACATACCTATAACTTAGCTTTATCTGGCGCTCATCTCAGTGAACAATACTTGCTGACGAAAGAAACCATCGCCTTTGCCGACGTCGTCATTTTCCCTATTCACTACAGCTTTTTTTCGGGCCGTGGAGAAAATGGCGCTTTTTATTTTCGTCCAGACATTGTTGACTTCATCACTCAAGCAAACCAAAATGACCTAGCTCTTTTGCAGCTTTCCCCCCGGCCTCTCCTCGCCAGCCTTACAGGGGAGCTGCTGGGAAAATTGTGGTATACCTACAAAGTTCATCGTCTCCTCCCTCACCTCGTCGTTGGCAAACCCACCAAAGTCTACATCCGCGACTGGATCATGAGCCGGCTCGACTCACCACCAGCCACACCCACCGCCATGACCATTGATCCCACTATCTCGTTCTCGCAACAAACTCCCAAGGTGCAAGAGGAGATCCTCAATCAAAATAAGCTTTTGTGGCAATCAATCGATCGCATAGATTCGGGCAATATTAATCTTCAATACCTGCACAAAATTGGTCAGTTAAGCCAAAAAACACCCGTTCGCTTTCTGGCTTATATCGTGCCGTTAGATTTTCCCACCCTCGAAAAAAACACCATCATCAACCGCGAGGTTTATGACCAAATAATTGCCGCAAGCTTAGAGGTGCTAAGCCTATATGACATCCCCGTTGTCGACTTCAACGTCGGTAATCCAGCCCGGTTGACCCCCGATGATTTCTACAACCCCGATCATTTATTGCCAGCAGGCAATCAGAAAGTAGCCGCAGTCTTGGCAAAAATAATCTCTCAGCCATGATTTTTACAGGTAGCACCTATTACCTATTATTAATTCTTTCAGTCTGCATTTTTTTTGTAGTTCCCAGGCGCTTCCGCCACTGGGCCTTAGCCTTATCGGGAGTAGTATTTTACGGAGACGTCGCCCCAGCTTTTCTTGGCCTTCTCAGCATCGAGCTAATCCTCGTCTATCTTTTCCTCAAATTTGCCAGACATCGAGGCGCCATCATCGCCCTGATGGGTACACTAGCTGTACTCGGGTATTTTAAATATCGTGGCTTTTTTGCGTTAACCATCAACCAAATAGGCAAGCTCTTTACCGTCGGCATTGGTTTACCTATCGGTCAAGTTGCCGTCCCCCTCGCCTTATCCTTCGTCAGTTTCGAATTTATCCATTTCATTGTGGAGTATAGGCGAGGGGGTATCCGTGAGCTTTCCTTTCAAAAACTTGCCAGTTTTATCTTCTTCTTTCCCACCCTAGTTTCTGGCCCCATAAAACGTTTTCCTGCATATAGTCATCAAGTTAGCCCTGCCCACCTCACCGCCGAAAATATATTCATTGGTGGTTACCGCATCATCTTGGGTTTATTTAAAAAAATTGTCTTGGCAGACACATTCGCTGTCTTAGTTGGCTCTACATTCGATTCTATAGGCACCGTTACCGCGGCCACTCCATCCCTGCTTTGGCTTTCACTCATAAGCTTTTCTTTCCAAATTTATCTAGACTTTTCTGGCTACTCGGACATTGCCATCGGCAGCGCGCGGCTTTTCGGCATCATCATCCCCGAAAATTTTATTTTGCCTTATTTTCGCCGCAACATTGCCGAGTTTTGGCAGCACTGGCACATCACTCTCTACCGTTGGATAGTCGATTACATCTTTATCCCTTTAGGGGGCAGCCGGAAAGGCTTAACCACAACCATCCGCAACACCTTCATCGCCATGGGGCTTTCGGGCTTATGGCATGGCTCGCAGTGGCATTTTGTCGTCTGGGGTTTGTACCATGGTGTCTTGCTGGTGGGGTATCGCGGGTACAAACTCGCCATTCCTGAAAACCGTTTCGTTCACCTGAAACCGCTGGTTTCAATCATGTCAGTGGTGGTTACTTTTTTCCTCGTCACCATTGGCTGGTTGCTCTTTATCGCCCCGGTCGATGTGGCTATCTTTTCGTTAAAGAAAATGTTTGGCTTCGCATGAAAGGCATCATCGTCTCTATCATCTTCTCAGGAATCCTGGCTGCCTTTATCATTGCCATTCTCCTTTTTGCGGGTAGCGGCAGTGAGTTCATCTACGTTGATTTCTGATTGGTTGTTACACTTATCTCATGCTATGAAAAAAAATCTCCTGGTCGCTTTACTCTCCGCCGCCCTCACTTTCATCTTAGCGGAAGCCAGCATTCGCCTCCTCGTTCCTCAATCAGATCGTTTTTATGAGCCTAACGAAAAACTTGGTTCTCTGCTTAAAGCCAACTTCCAGGGTTGGTGGTATGGCGAGTACGTCTTCAATCGCGAGTTTGCGACTTTAGTCACTACCAATAATCTCGGCTTTCACGACGTCGAACATAGCCAAGCTAATCCAACCAAGAAACAACGCCTGGTGCTATTAGGGGATTCATACCTCGAAGCGCTGCAAGTTCCACTGAGTCAAACGGTTGGCCGATTACTCCAGCGGCGCTTGAATCATGACTCCTCAGAGTGGGAGATTATCTCCCTCGGTCGAGCCGGCGCCAGCACCGCTGAGGAAATAGTTCTTTGGGAAGAATGGGGGACAAGATTCAAACCAAACTATGTCGCCATTTTATTTAGCCAGAATGATCTTTTAGAAAATGAGCGTCTGACACCCAAAACGACAGGTCGCCCTCGATTTTGGCTAGAAGAAAATAAACTCTACCGGCTCCCCTCTATCATCACTCCAACTAACAATGTCACTGGCTTTATTGCGGACCACTCCCATCTAGCTCGCTTCTTCGCCCGTTTTAGTCTTCACCAGGAAAAAAGAAGTGAACTCGCCCGTAAAGCGTATGAGGCGGCCTTAAGCAACCTAGAGTTATCGCTCACACCCAGACTGCTCGAAACCCTATTCATGAAAATAGAGACATTCGGCGCCACACCTTTGGTTGTATTTGTCGATGATGACCCCCAAACGAATCCCCTCCTAACGCCTATCATCAAACTCCTCGAAGTTCGCCAGATTGATTTTATTGCCATGGGTGATAAACAAGCGCCACCGAATCAACAATATTATTTTCCCTTCGACGGTCACTTGAACCAAAAAGGCCATGAACATTTAGCAACTCTCATTGCTACAGCTCTGCTAGACTAAGAGCATGAACTGGCTCATTTCCACCCTGCTTCACCGCGGCAACGATCTCTCGACCTACTTTCTTCCCCACGCCTATTTTTTCAAACGCTCGATTTTAGAAAACTACCAACTTCCATTTTGGAGTCCCATCCAATTTTTGGGCTTTCCCTATATTGCCGATCCCCAAAATTATCTTTTTTATCTGCCCAACTATCTCTTTGTCATCCTGCCCGTCGAGGTCGCCTTCTTAATTCTCCTCCTCGGGCACCTCATCCTCGCCGGCATCGGCACCTTTCTGCTTGCCAAAAAAATCTTCCATCTGAATTCACTCTTTGCCTTATCTACCTCTCTCACCTTTGTCTTCACTCCCAAAATGTTTTCTCACCTCGAAGCTGGTCACTACAACATGATCGTAGCCTTTTCTTGGCTGCCATTATTTCTCCTCATCGGCTTGAGCTTCGTCCAGAAACTAAACATTAAAAAAGCTATTTTTCTCGCCCTCATTTCTTGGGTAATGTATCTCAATTACATCAACATCATCTATTTTGCCCTCCTCTTCTTCGCCGCCTATTCTATTTATCATGCTTTAACAAATAGAGGTCAATTTAAGATAAAACTATTTACTATTTACTATTTACTATTTACTATTTTTTTCCTCGGCCTCATCGCTCCGGTTCTTTTCCCCCAAATTGAAATTGCCCCTCTAACTACCAGAAGTCTTATCACCTATGAAGACGTAGCTCAACCCATCTGGAGCTTTAGTCTTTTTGCCAAAAATCTCCTGTTCCCTTTCAATCTTGACCATCAACAAATGTCGACAGAAAGAGTTCTCTTTCCCGGGTTAATTATCCTGAGCCTTGCCGCCGTCGGTTTTCTCAAAACGAAACGCTTCGATCGCTACTTTTTCTTGGGCTGGCCCATCTTTAGTCTGCTTTTCGCCCTTGGCGACCGCATTCCTTTTTTCGTCATCTTCTACAAATTTTTCCCTCTCATGAGCTGGATGCGCATCACCACCAGGCTTTGGATTATTTCAGCTTTGATTATCGCTCTATTCGCCGGCTTGGGTATACAGTCCCTGTGGCGCCAAGAAAAAATCCGCCATCTCACCCTGCTTATCGCCCTCATCGGCTTCATCGAAATAGGAGTCATAAACTTAAAAATCTTTTCAAGACCAATTGAGCCTGAAAAATTACCAGTCTCGTTTTACTCAATTATCAAAAGTGACCATGAGACCTCATTTCGGGTCTACTGCACCACCGGCTGTTTCTCTTTGCAACGGCTAGGCGAACTCGGCATCTTCACCGCTCAAGGCAATAATCCTGTTCAGTTAAAAGCCAGCATCGATCTAATTGCCGCCGCTGGGGGATACGAATTTAACCAATATATCCCCATAATTCCTCCCTACCCCACTTTCGAAAGCCAGCCTCAACCCAGCGCCGAGTTGTTTGAGAAACTTAACACTAAATACATAGTAAGTCCTTATCCCCTCACCGACAAAAACCTCTCCCTCATTTATCAAGAAGGAAATTTCCTTCTCTACCAGAATAATCTTTCCAAGCCGGCCGAGTCCTCCTTTTACTCTGCGCCCCGGTCGCTTAGAATAGGCTTAATCCTTTTTGGCCTTACTTGGGTGGGGTTAGCTTATGCATATCGTCATCCTCAGTTTCTTCTCCGGCCTCGTCGAGCGCGGCGTTGAAGTGCATGTCGACGAGCTCAGTCACCGCCTGAGTTCGAATCACCAAGTCGAGGTCATCACCGCCTCCGAGCTTCCATCCCCTATAAAACCCTACACCAACACAGAATCTAAAATCCTGCGGCGCTTATATTTTGATCAAATTAGCCTGGCAATTAAACGAGCCACTAAAACTGTGTTAGCCAAGCTCACCATCGACCCCCCCGACCTTCTCTATCCAGTCAACAACGGCTGGCAAAGTATCTTAAGTCAGCGCTTTTGTCGCCTATATAAAACTAAACTAATCCTCGCCGGCCACTCAGGTCCTGGTTGGGATGATCGCGTCAATCTCTGGCTCAAGCCCGATGTCTTTATTGCCTTTTCACCCAGCCAAAGTGAGTGGGCTAAAACGCATAGTCGGGGAGTAAATGTAGTCACCATTCCCCATAGTGTCGATACCACCAAATTTAATCCCCACATCACCCCCAAAAAACTCAACTTACCCAAACCCATTTTCGTCACAGTTTCGGCTCTTTCCCCCAAAAGCGGGGGAGGCCTGCCCGCCAAAGCATTCGGCTGGAGAAACGGCCAAATAGCAGCCTGGGACGTTCGACGTCCTCTGCGCCATGCCGCTAATGCGACGGCGGGGGAGACCGTGAAAAATATTGAAGCCACCATCAAAGCCGTCGCCAGCCTTAAATCCGGCAGTTTACTCTTAATTGGTAAAGGTGAAGCTGAGAATCGTATAGATAAACTAGGTAAACAACTTTTGGGTCCCAAACGGTACCAAAGGTTTTATGTGTCGCACCATGATATAAACCAGTATTACACTGCCTCCACTGTCTTCACTCTCGCCTCTTCTGCCTCAGAAGCCTTTGGGCTCGTTTACCTCGAAGCCCTTGCCTGCAATTTACCAGTGGTTACGGTCGATGATCCGTTGCGCCGCTTCATCATTGGCCATGCTGGTGTCTTTATTAAAGACCCCGACGACAGGGCTGATTATAGTGGGGGATTAACTCAAGCTCTGCAAACTAATTGGGGTCATAAACCCCGCCTCCAAGCCCAAAAATTCTCTTGGGAAAATACCATTGGTCAATACGAAACATTACTCAAAAATCTCTCATGACTCTCTCTGTTATCATCCCTACCTTCAACGAAAAACGCTATATCGTTGGCTGCCTCAATTCATTGCTAGCTCAATCACTTAAGCCCAAAGAAATCATTATCGTTGACGACGGCTCTTCCGATAAAACACTAAACGTTTTATCGGGATTACGAATTACGAATTACGAATTACGAATTTTAAGCCAAAAACATAAAGGGGCCGGCGCTGCCCGAAACCTTGGAGCTAGTAAAGCGACTGGCAACATCCTCGTGTTCGTCGATGCTGACATGGATTTTGATCCAAACTTTCTTAGATCCCTCGTGGACCCCATCATTCACCGTCGGGCCAAAGGCACCTTTTCCAAAGACGAATATGTCAAAAATTGGTCCAACCCCTGGGCTAAAGCGTGGAATTACTGCCGTGGCCTTAAAGAACACCGAGCCATTCCCTCCTCTTATCCAAATACCGCGCCCGTCTTTCGCGCGATTCTCAAAAAAGAATTTATCAAAGTCGGTGGCTTCGATGAAAAACGCGGCTACGACGACGACTGGTCCCTTTCAGAAAAACTCGGGGTTAAGGCCGTCAATGCCCCCAACGCAGTCTATTATCACCATAATCCCGATTCGCTCACGGCCATCTTTATCCAAGCCCGCTGGCAGGGGAGTCGAAAATTTAAATTTGGGACCATTGGCAAAATCTTTCATCTAATCCGTTCTCTCTTGGGTCTGGGTTTTTTCTTAAGTCCGCTTTGGGTAGCCGTCCGCTTTCGCCATCCGCCAAGTTTTCTCGCCAAAATTATTTTTGAAATTGGTTTTGACACCGGCATCATTCGCGCTGCCATTAGCGGGAGAACCAGCAAGTGAAGTCAAAACCCATCGCTCTCATCCTCATTGTTGCCCTACTTCTAAGACTAATCAGTCTCAACCAATCTCTCTGGCTCGACGAAGCTATTCAGTGGTGGGCCGTCACCACTTTTCCCTTAAAACACCTCATCACTGAGTATATTCTCGGTGATTTCAATCCGCCCCTGTTCCATATCATTCTTTGGTTTTGGGTCAAACTCGCCGGCACCTCAGAAATTTCCCTCCGTCTCCCCTCAGTCTTGTTTGGTACTCTGGCTGTCTGGTTTGTCTACAAAATTGGCCAGTTTGTATTCCCCAAGAAGAATTTGGCATTTGGCATTTGGCATTTGGCATTTCCAGAGGCTGCCGTTCTCCTTGTTGCCACCGGCCCTCTCCTCGTCTATTACTCTCAGGAAGCTCGCATGTACTCTCTTACCGCTTTCACCGCCACTGGCACTTTCTATTCATTACTGAGTTACCGCAAAAATCCTAGTCGACTATTTGCTATTTGCTATTTGCTATTTGCTACTGCCATGCTCTACTCCCACTATCTAACCTGGCTCCTCGTTCCCTTACTTCTTATTCTCAACCCCACGCTGACGCTCGTCAGCCTCGCGGCTCTGATTCCGTGGTTGCCCATTTTTTGGCAGCAGCTAAGTCAAGGTATAGCTACGGTTACGATTAATCCCATTTGGGCTGATGTCGTCGGCGAATTGAGCCTCAAAAATGCGAGCCTCATCCCTATAAAATTTCTCCTCGGCCGCATTTCCATAGACAACAATTATGCCTACGCGGGAGTTTTAATGATTCCTCTAGGGATAGCTGCCTATCTGCTCTATAAAGCCCTACCCCGTAAAAGTGAAAAGAACCTAAAAATCCTCTGGTCTTGGCTCATACTCCCTATAATCCTCGCTGCCCTCTTGGCTCTTAAAATTCCCGTCTTTTCCTACTTCCGTTTTCTTTTCCTCGTCCCTGTCTTCTATCTTCTTATGGCGCGCGGCCTATCGACCCTGCGTCCTAAAGTAGCCATTACTGTTTTTATCGTCGCCTTATTGTTTAACCTCAGCGCTACTTCGGTCTATCTTTTTAATCCAAAATTTCATCGCGAAAACTGGCAGGGGGCGAGTAACTATATCGAAACCCAAACCCCCCAAAACTTTCCTGTTGTTATTTACTCTGCGGTCGCCCCACCCTATGCCTACTACAATCGTGAGGCTAGGGAAGTGCTGTCGGAAAAAGAACTTAGTGAGACCGTAAACTATGAATCCGTCTGGTACATTCCCTATGCTCAACCAATTTTTGATCCTGAGAACTCTATCTACCAAACCCTCCTTGATCTTGGGTTTACCGAAGTCGACCGCCGCCACTTCAATGGCGTCACCGTCATCCGTTTACGAAATCTAAACTACCGCTTTCTTTCCTCAAATGATTTCTCTTTTTTCCCATCTACTCAGTTACCTTAATTACCTTAGTTAACTCAATTCACTATGTTCTTCCATTGGCACCCCCAACTTGCCCTCCGTTACCTCCCTATCGTCAACATGATCAAGTCGTTGCCCATCAAAAACCCCACTATTCTCGAAGTCGGCTCCGGCTCCTTGGGTATCGGCCCTTATTTGAATAAACCCTTTACGGCTGTTGACCTCGATTTTTCCGGCCCCCAATGGAAAAAAGCTAAAAAAATCATCGCCTCAGCCACCAAACTACCGTTCCCAGATAATCACTTCGACGTTGTCTTGAGCGTCGACATGCTCGAGCACCTTAAGCCTGAAGACCGAAACCAGGCTGTCACCGAAATGCTGCGGGTGGCCAAAACAACCTCCATTATCGCCTTGCCCGTGGGTAAGCTCGCCGCAGCCCAAGACAAACATCTCGACTCTCTCTACCAAAAAAAATTTGGCCACCAATTCCCCTTTTTAAAAGAACAAGTAAACTACGGCCTGCCTGAAACGGCAGATGTACGCCGCTGGATCACCACCGCCGCCCGAAACACAAGAAAAGAAATTAGCATTCAAACCAGTGGTAACCGCAATCTGAGGCTTCGCTCTTTTCTGATGCAAGGATGGATGAACCAAAACCTCTTGGTCAATATCTTTTTTCGCAAAATCCTCTTAATCTTTCTCCCCCTTCTCGCCCTCATCGACAAACGCCCTCCCCACTACCGCCAAATCTTTTTTGTGAAGATTCACTGACAAGTACTATTACCATACTACAGTGTGTGGTAATAGTAATGACCTATAGAAAAAGTTTTTTTTCAGTTTTTTTCCCTTAATTTCGCTACAATGATTTTATGAGAATCGGCATCGACATCACCCCCATCATTTACTTAGGCACGGGTGTAGGGACGTACACCAAGGAGCTCGCTCGTCACTTGCCTTTGGTCGCTCCCCATCACTCATTTGTTTTTTTTGCAGGGACACTTCGGGGTCAAAAAAAACTCAATGATTTTCTTCAAACCCTCGCAGTCCACCAAAACGTCACTGTTAAACTCTACCCTCTTCCACCCAGTCTGACTGAATTTGCCTGGAACAATCTTCATCTTTTTTCTATCGAACGCCTCGTTGGCCCCGTCGACGTCTTTCACGCTTGGGATTGGCAGCAGCCACCGGCGATAAAAGCTAAGCTCGTTACTACTATCCACGACCTTACCCCTCTCAAATTTCCCCAGGATCATCTGGCTAAAACTGTCGCCGTTCACCGCCGGCGTTTGCACTGGGTCAAAAAAGAAGCAGCTGCCATCATTGCTGATTCGGAGGCAACCAAAAAAGATGTTATTGAACTACTCAAAATTCCGCAGGAAATGATCCACCCGGTTTACCTTGCCGCCAACGAGACCTTTACCAATTTTATTAAACAGCCAACAAAGATCATCACTCAAGAAATTGATCGCGTTCGCTCTCGTTACCAGCTTCATCATGATTACCTTCTCTCAGTGGGTACCCGCGAACCCAGAAAAAATCTCTCCCGCATAGTTGATGCCTTCAAAGCTGTAGATGAACGCTTTCACCTCGTTATCGCTGGCAACTACGGCTGGGGGAATGACGTTGATAAGCCCAATGTTGAGCTAACAAAAAGAATCCACACCCTCGGATTTGTCCCCGAGCAAAACCTCCCCGCCCTCTACGCCGGTGCTGCAGCGTTAGTCTACCCATCGTTGTACGAAGGCTTTGGCCTTCCCGTGCTTGAGGCCATGAGCGTCGGCTGCCCGGTCGTTACCTCAGATCGTGGCAGCCTCAAAGAGGTCGTAAGCAATACCGCCGTAGTAGTTAACCCTGAAAGTCAAAATTCAATCTACCAGGGAATACTTGAAGCCATAAGCCGGGAGAAAGAACTCAAAACACTAGGCTTTAAACGGTCGCACCAATTCTCTTGGGAAAAAACCGCCAGAGAAACCCTAAAAGTTTATGAACTAGCCGCTAGACGCTAAGTACTAAACGCTATGCTTATCGGTATCGACGCTAACGAAGCCAACACGAGTGACCGAGTCGGATCAAATGTGTACTCATTTGAATTATTGAGTGCCATAGAGGATCTTAGGGGTAATAATGAATACATAATTTACCTAAAAGAAGAAAAGCAAACAGATTTACCTCAAGAAAGAAAATTATTTGGCTACAGAGTCCTAAAACCCTCATTTTTGTGGACCCGCTGGCGTCTGCCGCTCGATTTATTCACTCACCACCCCAGGCCTCAGGTTTTTTTCACTCCTGGCCACTACGCTCCGCAATTTAGCCCCATTCCCACCGTTATTACCATCTTGGATCTCTCGTTTTTAACCTACCCGGAGAGCTTTAAACCCACAGCTTTAAGGCAATTAACCGAGTGGACCAAGCAAAGTGCCCTCAATGCCGCCCACATTCTCACTATCTCCCAAGCCAGCAAAAAAGACATTGTTAAACAGTACAATATCGCCCCAGAAAAAATTACCGTCACCTATCCAGGGGTGAGCAGCCACTTTCGCGATCCGATTTCAGCCAAAGCCGTTGCCGCCGTCCGCGCTAAATACCAATTACACGGTGACTACCTCCTCTTTATTGGCACTCGTCAACCCAAAAAAAACCTCCCTCGCCTGGTAGAGGCGTTTAACTCAGTAACTCAGTCACTTAGTCACTCAGTAACTCTAGTCCTTGCTGGCAAAACTTGGTCACAGTTCACCACAGAGAAAACAAAGCCGCTCCCGAATGGCGTCAAAGACATCGGCTTTGTCCCTGATCAAGATCTACCCGCTCTCATCAAAGACTCCACCGCTTTTGTTCTCCCCAGCCTCTATGAAGGCTTTGGCATTCCCGTCGCCGAAGCCATGACCGTAGGCACCCCTGTAATTGTCAGTAATGTCTCCTCACTTCCAGAGATAACGGGCAGGGCTGGCATTTTGGTCGACCCTCACGATGTAGCCGATATCGCTCGGGGGATGACCGAAGCTCTTTCGCTCCCAGCCGCCAAAAGGGTACAATTTATCAAAGCCGGTAAACTTCAGGCCAAAAAATTTGCTTGGCGTGCCTGCGCCACCAAAACAGTGGAGGTACTCGAAAATGTGGCCTCGCGTAAATCCGCTTAACTCATGGTGTCATCCTGAGTCCCGCGTCTGACGCGGGCGAAGGATCTCTTAAGATTCTTCAGCTTCGACAAGCTCAGCCTCAGAATGACAGTTTTGGAATAAGTTCAATCAATCTATCTATGAGATCGCCATTTAAAGATCGCATGAATCGAGAGCTCGGCTGGGATGAAGCTGGCGATAAGATCGTCAACCGTGGCGTCAACTATGTGCTCGATGCCAAAATTTCTCTTCTTTGGCTTTTAGGCTACGTGCCTTTCCATAGCTTCCGTCGCCTCATCTTCAAACTCGCCGGTGTTACCATTGGCAGAAAATCAACTATCCACATCGGCGCCCGCTTCTACCAACCCAAAAATGTTTCAATCGGCGAAGGCACCATCATCGGTGATCACGCCACCTTGGATGGCAGAGCCCCGCTTACCATCGGCGATCACGTCGACATTGCCTCCGAAGTCGCGATCTACAACTCCGAGCACGACATTCATTCTGAGGACATGCGCCCCATCGAAGCCCCGGTGGAAATCGGTGATTACGTCTTTATCGGTCCCCGCGCCATCATTCTCCCCGGTGTCAAAATCGGTACAGGCGCCGTCGTGGCTGCCGGCGCCGTAGTCACTAAAAACGTTCCCGAAAAAACCATCGTCGGTGGCGTCCCCGCTCAAGAAATCGGCCAACGCCAAATTAGTGATTTTAAATACCGCCTCGGCCGTTTTAGATTATTCCAGTAATTAGTATGGGCAAGTTTTTTAAGTATCTAACCTTGCTGCTCTTTGCACTGTCTGTGGCGTTAATTTTATGGATGAATGCGACTCCCGGTTTTTTTCGCTTTCCAAAGTGCGGCTGTAATGTCGGCTACTTAACAAATGAGGGCATGGACAAAAAGTGTCAAGGATTACCAGAGGATATAGCCGTAAGTTGCAAGGTGACACCTATAGGAAATCTTATGCTAAAGTTTGCACAAGTTGATTACTATCGGTAGTGAAGAAAAGATCCACCGCCTGATGAGTCTTTCCATCATCATCGTCAGCTACAACACCAGAGACTTGCTCAAAAAATGCCTTGAGTCGGTTTTCTCTGATCTAGGTCATTCTGAATTTATTACGGAGCGCGAGCGAGTAACGTCGGCTGAGCGTAAGCGAAGCGTAGACATTTCAGAATCGTTCCCGACCCTGAAACTAGTTCAGGGTGACGATAAAAATAATGTCGAGGTCTTTGTCGTCGATAATGCCTCGACCGACGGCTCCGCCGAGATAGTCAGGAAAAAATTTCCTCAAGTAAAACTCATCCAGAATAAGACTAACCTTGGTTTCGCCAAAGCCAACAACCAAGCCATCAAAAAAGCCACCGGCGACTATATTCTTCTTCTCAACTCCGACACCGAAGTACAACCCTCGTCCATTAAGAAACTAATCGATTTTATGGACGCCCACCCCCAAGTCGGTATCGTCTCGGCGAAACTCCTCAACCCCGATGGCACCATCCAACAAAGCGGCGGTTTTATCCCGAGACTTTCTAATATCGCCGCCTGGATGTTTTTCTTCGACGATCTGCCGATTATCAAACAAATTTTCTGGAGCTATCACCAAACAAATCCGGGATTTTACCGGAAAACCCGCCAACTTGGCTGGGTTCAAGGCGCCGCCATGATTATCAGGGAAAAAGTCCTCGAAGAGCTCGAAGAGGTCGGACCTCTTGACGAGAAAATCTTTATGTACGGCGAAGACATCGACCTGTGTCTCAGAGCCCGCAAAGCTGGCTGGCAAATCTGGTCTGTCGCTGACTCTCAAGTCATTCACCACCGCTTTCAATCAGGCGGTGAAGAAAATGCCCTCCTCGGAGAAATCACCGGCCTCAAATATATTTTTGCCAAACACAAGCCCGCCTGGGAACTGCCAATCTTGAGATTCATCCTCAAACTCGGCCTTCTCTTGAGAGCCAGTTTATTTGCTACAATCTGGAGAGACACATCTCGCTATGCCATCTATAAAAAAGCTCTTCGTTTGGTTTGACGATCATATTTTGCTCGTTCTCGCCAGCTTTCTCTTTGTCTTTATCCCGCTATACCCCAAATTCCCCCTGTTTGACATCATTCCCGGCTACATCGTCCGCGTCCGCCTTGAAGATTTCTTAGTCGCCGCGACATTACTCATTTGGCTGGTCCAAGTCATCCGCCAAAAGGCCAAGTTCCATAGCCTCCTCCTCATACCCATGGTGGCCTACTTGGTCATCGGTCTTCTTTCCATGGTCTCGGCAGTATTGCTGACCCACACTGTACCCATGCAGTTTGACCACATCGGAAAAATGGTCCTTCATTGGGCCAGAAGGATCGAATATTTCTCCCTCTATTTTGTCTTCTACTCCGCCGTCACCTCAATCAGGACCGTCAAAAGACTGATGATCTTGTTTGGCCTCACCGCCATTGCCGCCACCATCTACGGTATTGGCCAAAAGCTGTACCAGTGGCCGGTGTACTCCACCATGAACCGGGAATTTGCCAAAGGCTGGAAGTTAGTCCTCACCGAGCACGCCCGTGTCCCCTCTACCTTTGCCGGCCATTATGACTTCGCTGCGTATCTCGTTCTGTTTCTCT
The DNA here is from genome assembly GCA_016176555.1 of Candidatus Chisholmbacteria bacterium. Taxonomy (GTDB): domain Bacteria; phylum Patescibacteriota; class Microgenomatia; order UBA1400; family JACOWY01; genus JACOWY01. The sequence continues at coordinate 15,419 of JACOWY010000003.1, forward strand.
CCATCTCCGCCGCCATTTTCCTCTTCGTCAAAAAAGAACCGGTCAAAGTGGTCAGCCTCTTTGGCTTTACCGCCGCTTTAGTCTCCCTCGTCCTCACCGCTTCAAGAGCCTCTTTTATCGCCTACCTCATTGCCATTACCGTCATGCTAATTCTGTTTGCCCTGCGCCGTTCGTGGCTGTGGGCTGCCAAAAGGTGGGTGGTCCTGATCGCCGTCAGCCTAGTTTTTTCTGCGGCTTTTGGCGAACTCGCCAGTCGTTTTTCTCATTTTTTTAACTTTGCTCGCATCTCCGGCTTTATCAAATACGACGTTCTCAAAATCCAACCAGCCCCCGAATATCTTCGCCTGACCGACAACCTCGCTTTGGTCCTCACCCCGTCAGACACGCCCCCAGTCCCTGCCGGTTCCTCCCGCAGGACTGACGGAGAGTTACCTCCCGACGTGTTTGAAGACATCCCCGATGGTCTCATCGCCACGACATCAGCCGACGGCACCGCCACCATCTCCGCCCAAAGCCGCCAATATTCAGACGCTGCCTTTACCTTTGGCCTGTCCTCAGCCATTCGCTTCGACGCTCTCTGGCCCCGCGCCATTAAAGGATTTTTAAATAATCCTCTCCTTGGATCTGGCTATTCTACCCTCACCAAAGCCCGGATCACCGACTTCACCGAAGCCGAATCTACAGACAATGATTTCTTAAGAGCTCTGGGTGAAACCGGCCTTTTGGGCTTTCTCGCCTTCTATGGCATGATTGGCTATGCCCTCTGGTATTCCTGGAAAAATAGAGAGTACTTACGCGCCTCGTTTGTCTACGCCGTCGTCGTCGGTATCGCCGCGGGGACGATTGGTCTTCTGGTCAACGCTCTCTATATCGATGTCTTTGAAGCCTCCAAAGTCGCTTTCATGTTCTGGGCTCTCATGGGCATTTTCGTCGCCACCGTCGAGCGCATTAGCCTCCGTCACCAAAAACGACCAGCCGCATGAAACGTGTCTTACTCCTCGCCATTGCTTTAGTAGTCGCCCTCATCCCCAGGCTTTACCGTCTCACCACTCCCTTGGCCGACTGGCATTCCTGGCGCCAGGCTGATACCGCCGCCGTCACCCGCCGCTATGTGGCTGATGGCATTGACCTCCTTCACCCTCGCTACGACGACCTTTCCAGTATCCCCTCAGGCCGGGAAAATCCCCAAGGCTACCGCATGGTCGAATTTCCTCTAATTAACGGCCTTACGGCTTGGCTATACCAGGTCTTACCAGGAGCAAACGAGCTCGAGATCCACGTTTTTTCGAGACTCGTCTCCATTCTTTTTTCACTCGGGAGTCTCGTCTTCCTTTACTTCTTAGTCGAAAAACTCTCAGGTAACCTTGAGGCTTTCCTGGCCGCGCTGGTTTTTGCGCTCCTTCCCTACAACATTTTTTATTCCCGAACCATTCTCCCAGAGGTGCCCCTCGTCTTTTTTCTCACCGGATCGATCTACTTCTTGGTGAAAAAAGTAGTAGAGCAAAAGACCCCCCGCTCGTGGGAGTTTTGGACCTCGGCTATTTTCGCCTCAGTTGCGGTCTTGCTCAAACCGTACGCTTTGTTTTTCGCCTTACCCCTCGTCTATTTCAAATTCAAACACCACGGTTTCAAGCTCCTGAAAAATCCCTACTCATATCTGTACGTTGCCATTGTTTTGGTCCCTTTTATCCTCTGGCGGTTGTGGATTGCCCAATTCCCCGAAGGCATCCCCGCTAACGTCTGGCTTCTAAACGGCAACGGCATCCGCTTCAAAGGTGCCTGGTTTCGTTGGCTTTTTGCCGATCGCTTAGGCCGCTTAATCTTAGGCTACTTTGGTTTGGTCCCCTTTGCCCTGGGTATGGCCAAGAAAACAAAAGCCCTAGAGGGTTGGTTTTATCACCTTTGGCTGGCGTCAGTCCTGCTGTTTTTCGCCGTCTTTGCCACCGGCAATGTCCAGCACGACTACTACCAAATCATTGCTATCCCCATCGTCAGTGTCTTCGTCGCCAAAGGCCTGGCTTTCTTACTCTATCCACCCCCCCAGCTCTCTAAATCTATTTGCTATTTGCTATTTGCTATTTGCTCTCTTTTTTCGCTCGCCTTCGGTTGGTTTCACCTCCGCGATTACTTCAATATCAACCACCCCGAAATCGTCGCTGCCGGCAAACTCGCTGACCAAACCCTGCCTCGGGAAGCCCTAGTCATCGCTCCTTACCAAGGTAACACCGCCTTTCTTTACCAGACTAATCGCCGCGGCTGGCCCATCGGCGGGAGCATAGAAGACAAAATCAACCGCGGCGCCACCGATTATGTCACCACCACGTTCGACGCCGAAGCCAACCTCTTACTTCAAGTCTGTGACGTCAGCACTAAAACCGACACCTTTGCCATCATTAGCCTCAGTCAGTGTAATTTTTGAAATGCGTCTATGCTATCAGCGTTAAATCCGCGTCAGGTTGATAGGCTACTATAAAAGTCACATTCATCTCGTGCCACCTTTCTGCGTTAATCGGCGCAGAGCCATCACCACTGGTCATCCAACAATTAACTTATGAAAATTCTCATGCTCACCCCGTATTTACCTTACCCACTGCTATCTGGCGGTCAGATCAGGAGCTACAACCTCCTTAAAAATCTTTCCCGCAAACACGATATCACCCTCTTTTCCTTTATCCGCAAAAATGAAGAAAAAGCCCACCTTCCGGAGCTTCAGAAATTTTGTCGCAAAGTCGTCGTCTTCAAACGCCGCCCAGCCTGGGATATCCGCAACCTCATCATTTCTGGCCTGACAGCTTACCCCTTTTTAGTGGCTATCTACATTTCGCACACGTTGAGGACCCAAGTCACCAAAGAGCTGCAAGAAAATGACTACGATCTCATTCACGCCGAAACCTTCTACGTCATGCCCAATATCCCTAAAACCAATATCCCCATCCTCTTAGTGGAACAAACCATCGAATATTTGGGTTACCAAACCTTTGCCCAAAAATCTCGCCTAAATCCTCTTAAACCTTTGCTTCTCTTCGACGTCGCCAAAATAAAATTTTGGGAAAAATACTATTGGAAGCAAGCCAGCCGCTTGGTCACCATGTCCAAGGAAGACAAAGAATTTATTCAAAATCAGGGGGCTCGGCCCCTCAAAATCGACGTCGTCGCCAACGGTGTCGACATTGAATTTTTCGAAAGAAACGCCAGACAAAAACCAGAGGCACCGATCGTCCTTTTTGTCGGTAACTTTAAGTGGCTTCCCAATAAAGACGCCGCGCTTTTCCTCGCCCGCGACATTTGGCCGCGGATTAGGAAACTCAAACCCAATGCTAGGCTGTGGATTGTCGGCGCCAACCCCACCCAGGAAATTTTAAACTTACAAAAGTCACCCGGCGTCACTGTTTTAGGAGACGTTCCCGATATCAGGGACGTTTTCTCTAAAGCCAGCGTCATGCTCTCCCCGGTCAGAAACGGCCGCGGCACTCGCTATAAAATTCTCGAGTCCATGGCGGCCGAAGTCCCTGTCGTGGCCACTAGGCTCTCGGTTGAAGGCATTGCCATCAAGCCGGGTGTGCACGCCCTTGTTTCTGATGAAGCCGAAACTCTCGCCCAAAATACAGTCGAAGTGCTGGAGAGCCCGAGCCTCCAAAAAACCTTAAGTCAAAACGGCAAAAAACTGGTCGCCGAAAACTATAACTGGCAAAAAATTTCCAAAAAACTCGACAGCATTTACCTTAAGTTAGGCAAATCGTGAAACTTTCTATCATTATCACCAGCTTCAACACCAGAGTTTTACTCAAAGAATGTCTTACCTCCCTAAAACATTCACAAGATAAGCTCGAAAAGGAAATCATCGTCGTCGACAATGCCTCCGAGGATGGCAGTCCCGAGATGATAAAGACTCATTTTAAAGAGGTTAAACTTCTAAAATCTACCCGCAATCTTGGTTACGGCAGAGCTAACAATCTCGGGCTCAAACATGCCACCGGAGAGTACATCCTATTTCTCAATTCCGATACCTTCGTCCCTCCTCAGACTCTGGGATACATGGCCGAGTTCATGGCTTCTCACCCAGATGTCGGCGTAGCTACATGCCAACTTCAGTTACCTCAAGGGGGACTTGATCCTGCCTCCCATCGCGGCTTTCCCACCCCGTGGGCTTCATTTACTTTTTTTGTGGGGCTCGAACGCCTCTTTCCCCGTTCCCAGCTCTTTGGCCAATATCACCAGGGCTGGAAAAACTTGGAGGCAACTCACGAAATCGATACCCCAGCGGGCGCCTTTTATCTCACCCGAAAAAAAATCTTGAGAAAAGTTGGCGGCTTTGACGAGCAGTTTTTTATCTACGCCGAGGACATCGACCTCTCCTTAAGGATTAAGAAAGCCGGCTGGAAAATCGTCTTCGTCCCCATCGTTAGCGTCATGCATCTTAAAAAAAGAAGTGGCCGTCTTTACAACGGCAACAAGCCTTATACCCTTGACTTTAGTCAAGGGAAGGAGGCGCAGCTCCGCCGCAGGCGGAGTAGCGTTGCCGGCGTAGGACGGAAACCCCTGGCTTTAGCCAGGGGAGACCGTCCTAAAGGAGTGGGTGAGAGTCACGCGCCCAAAGCTGACAGCGTCAGACAAAACACCTCTGCCCACTTTTTCTCTACTATGAAACTTTTTTACGACAAACACTACCGTCACCGCTATTCGTTTCTGACTCGTTGGCTCGTCTTAATCGGCATCTGGCTGATAAGTAGAATAAAGAAATAATGAGTAGGAAATAGGAAATAATGAAATAATAAACATTACTCATTTTGAGCTTAGCGAAAAAGAGCGGCTGAGTCTTGCGAAGCGTAGCTATTACTTCTTACTCATTACTTCCTACCATGCGTATTGCCATTGACGCTCGTCTATTTGGCCTCGAACACACCGGTATCGGCCGCTATGTCAAAAAGCTAGTTGAAGGCATCTCAAGCTCCGATAGTCCCCACGACTTCATCTTTTTTGTCCGCCCCCCTCATCACCACGAGATTAAGTCCACCCAAAAATGCCAAGTTGTTGTCGCCGATATTGGTCATTACACCCTCAAAGAGCAATTTGTCCTTCCCAAGCTTATCACGCGTGAACATGTCGACCTCGTCCATTTTCCCCACTTTAACGTCCCCTTTTTATATAGGGCGCCTTTCATCGTCACCATCCACGACCTGCTTTGGCACAACGTCCTCGGTTTCTCTGTCACCACCCTTGATCCCCTGCGCTATGCCGTGAAGTACCTGGGTTATCGCTTGGTCGTCCGTCATGCCGTTTCCACAGCGGAGAAAATTATCGTCCCGAGCCTTTGGGTAAAAAAAGAATTAGAAGAGAGATTCAAACTTCCCGATGAAAAAACTGTCGTTACCTCCGAAGGCGTTGATAGGAACTTCAGTGGTAATTTACCGTCTTTGCTTCAGCCTGAGATTACCCAGCCCTACCTAGTCTACACCGGCAGCCTCTACCCTCACAAAAACGTTCTCACTCTTTTAAAAGCCCTTAGTCTCATCAATCAAAAGCTGACTCCCAAAATGACGTTGGTTCTCGTCAGCACCAGGAGTATTTTCACTGCCAAAATTCTGGCCGAAGCCAAATCCCTGGGCCTGAGCGCCTGGGTTAAACATCTGGGTTTTCTTGAAGACACGAGCCTTGCCTCTCTCTATTCCCAATCTTTAGCTGTCATTGAACCCTCTACCTCTGAAGGCTTTGGCCTGACTGGGCTTGAGGCCATGGCCGCAAGTTGTCCAGTGATTGCTGCCCGGGCTACCGCTCTGCCCGAAATTTATGGCCATGCCGCCCTCTTCTTTGAGCCAAAAAATCACGAAGAACTTGCTGCCCAAATCCAAAGTCTCTTAAAAGACCCAAGGCAGCGCCTGAAGCTCATTAAGCTCGGGAGAGCTCAGGCCCAAAAGTACACCTGGGAAAAGATGGTCAATGCCACTCTCCGTGTCTACGACGAAGTTGTCGGTACAAACAGGGAACAATGAGCCAGAATCAATGAGCAATGTTAGCAAATCATTGTTTCCTGTTTTCTGCTCATTTCGAGAGGAGCGAGAAACAACGGCTGAGTGTTAACGCAGCGTAGTTATTACTCATCTGAAATATGAAGATCGCCTTTGTCTACGACCGCCTCAATAAAATCGGCGGCGCCGAAAGAGTCCTCACCGCGCTCCATGCCATCTGGCCTGAGGCTCCGTGGTACACCGCCGTCCAAAACACCAAGTCCGCCCCCTTTTCCCAAGACTGGCACATAGTTCCCTCATTCATGCAAGCCATCCCCTTTGCCAGCTCTCATCACGAATGGTTCCCTTGGCTTACCCCCTTTGCTTTCGAGTCGTTTTCTTTCGGTGAGTTTGACGTCGTCATCTCCATTACCAGTGCCGAAGCCAAAGGTATTATTACCAAACCCCAAACTCTTCACATCTGCTATTGCCTCACACCCACGCGATACTTATGGAGCCACACTTCGGAGTATCTTGAAGTGGGCAACCCACTTCTCAAACCCATGCGCAGTGCCATTATGGCCAAACTTCGTCACTGGGACACTGTCGCCGCCCACCGCCCCGACCACTACCTAGCCATTTCCCGGATCGTTCAAAAAAGGATTAAAAAATATTACCACCGCCAAAGCCAAGTCCTCTATCCACCCATCGACACGGACTTTTTCACACCCCTACGTCGCAATAAAGTTACCGATTACCGATTACCGATTACCGATTACTTCTTAGTTGTCTCTCGCCTTGTACCCTACAAGAAAGTTGATCTGGCCGTCAAAGCTGCCACCGCTCTCAAGCTTCCCCTAGTCGTCGTGGGTGTTGGCAGCGAGCTACCAAAACTCCGCCGCCTCGCCGGCCCCCTAGTTACTTTCACCGGGTTGGTACCTGACGACACGTTGCGCCTTTACTACCTCCGCTGTCGCGCCCTCATCTTTCCGGGACTCGAGGACTTTGGTCTGACTATCCTCGAAGCCCAAAGCATGGGTAAACCCGTCATCGCCTATCGGGCTGGTGGAGCCACCGAAAGCATTAAAGCAGGCAAAACCGGCCTGTTTTTTGATACACTATCAGTCTCGGCTCTGACGGCAGCTCTAGAAAAATTTGCTACCCTCACTTTTGACCCCATCGCGATTAGAAACCACGTTAAACCATTTGCTACCCTCTTGTTTAAGGAAAGATTTCAGGCCACAATAGAAGCACTATGGCACGAGCATCAAACGTTCCTCAAATGAAAGCCGTCATCTTCGCCGGCGGCGTCGGTACCCGGCTCTGGCCCATGAGCCGCAAAAAATTCCCCAAGCAATTTCAGCTTTTAGTCGGGGAAAAATCAATCTTTCGCCAAACAGTGGACCGCGTCCTCAAAGGTTTCGAGCCGGAGGAAATTTTTATCTCCTCAGGAGAAGAATACGCCGAGCACATCATTTCCCAGGCCCCTGAGATTCCCAAAAAAAACCTCATTCTCGAACCGACCAGACGTGATAGCCTTGGCGCCGTCGGCTACGCCACTGCTTACGTTCATAAATACCACCCCAATACGATCATCGCCGCGGTTTGGGGCGCTGACCATCTGGTCGAGGATGAAAAAGCCTTCATCAAAAACATCAAACTCGCGGGTAAAATCGCGAGCCTTAAGCCCGTCATTTGCAAAGTAGACGCTCGCCCCACCTTCCCCAGCACCTACAATGGCTGGGTGCAAATCGGCAAACCCATAGACAAAGTTGACGGTACTGAAATTTACGAATTTGTCCGCTTTATCGAAAAACCAGATTTGGCTACGGCCAAACGCTTGTTTAGGTCCTTCAGCTACCTCATCAACACCGGCTACATGGCTTGGGCGGCGACGACCATGCTCAATCTCTATCGCGAACATCAGCCAGCCCTTTTCCAGCGCCTGCAAGCGATCGCCGCCTCTATCGGTACTCCCAGCGAACAAGAAGTTCTAAAGACTGAGTATCCCAAAATCGCCAAAGACTCAGTCGACTACGGCATTTTCGAAAAAGTAAAATCCAAAGACATGCTCGTCATCCCCGCCGACATCGGCTGGACCGACATCGGTACCTGGGGGCTTCTCTTTGCCGGCCTCTCCGAAAAAGACACCGACAACATCACCCAGGGCCCTACCGAATTGGTCGAAAGCAAAGGCAATCTAATCTGGGGGAGTGGTAAAAAAATTATTGCCACTATCGGCGCTGAAAACCTGGTCATCGTCGATACCCCTGATGCCCTCCTCGTGTGTGATCGCAGTCGTACCGGTGAGGTCAAAACCCTCCTCAAGCGATTCAAAGACAAGAAGAAAGAAGACCTGCTCTAAATCTAGATATGACTCCTTGGTACTGGGAACCGCTGAAGCGCTTTATGGATCTTGTCCTGAGTCTTGTCTTGGGCATCATTTTTCTGCCCGTCTGGCTCATCATCCCCATCCTCATCAAACTCGATTCTTCCGGCCCCATCTTTTATGGCCACAAACGCGTGGGTAAAAACGGCCGCGAATTTCACCTCTACAAATTTAGGAGCATGGTCCAAGACGCCGACGACATTCTCTTTAAAAAAAATCGCCAGCTTCTGCGGAAGTTTAAACAAGGTGATTGGAAGTTAAAACATGATCCGCGCATTACCCCATTGGGTAGGATTATTCGCTCCGTCACCATCGACGAATTCCCGCAGCTTTTAAATGTCCTCAAAGGTGAAATGAGTATCGTCGGCCCCAGAGCCTACCTCAAAAAAGAACTCGAAGAGCAGGGGCAACGCCACCCAGAAACGAAAACGTTGATCGCCGACATTCTTTCCGTCAAACCCGGCATTACCGGCCCGTGGCAAACTTCCGGCCGCAACGAAGTTCCCTTCCTCAAACGCGCTAAAATGGATGCGGCGTACGCTCGCCGTAAAAGCCTGCTTCATGATATAGTGATCTTGCTTAAAACTCCGTCTGCAATGTTTTCCAAATGGTAGATGCTAACAAGACAGCGCCAGCTACAGATAGTCCCGCCGCAGGCGGGTCAAAGCGTTCAAGAGACCCACAGGCAGAGCCTGGGGGGCTCTTCATCCCAAAAATTAACCCAGAACCAAGTGCGGGTGAGCCCAGCCCCAGCGCTCAAGCTGCTATTGCCCAGGCTCAGGCCAAAGTCTCAGGTCAAGCCACCGGGCCAACCGTCATCAAAACAGCAACTCCTCGAAGCACACCATCGTCGTCTCCTCCTTCGATCAAAGCCTCTCGGCACTTTCCTCGCTTCGCTAAAATTGTGCTGGTCATTATCGGTATCTTCGTTCTTTTAGGTGTCGCCATCGCTATTCCTGCCTTTAAAACATTGCAAACCGCCAAAAATACCCTCGCCACCGCCCGCGAAGCCTATGCTGCCGGGAAAAATCAGAATCTCCCCGAGTTTAATCAAAAACTCGCTGCCACCCACGACCAACTTCTCCAAACCCACAAAACCTACCGCCTCCTCATCTGGACCAAAGTCATCCCCGTTCTCAATTGGTATTGGAACGACGGCGACCACGCCTTTAAAGCCCTAATCGCCGGCACCGAAGCCGCTCAAATTTTGGGCACTACCCTTGAGCCCTATGCCGACGTCTTAGGCTTCCAAGGTCAAGGTTCCTTTAC
>JACOWY010000038.1 GCA_016176555.1 Candidatus Chisholmbacteria bacterium
GGGTAGTGGTCAGCCAATCCAATGATTAGCATCATTAGGATTGGAATTTTCAAATTCCAATTTTCAATTTTCAAATTTTTTAATTTGAGAAGCTGCCACAGCAGTAGGATAACTATAACAAAAGAAATCAAACCGGTCTCGGCAGCCAAGAGGAGGTAGATGTTGTGCACAGGCTGGAGGAAGCGGATGGAGCCCGCTACTTCGCCGTAGGCGGGTAGGGCTGCCGTAAAGTTGTTTAAGCCCACCCCGAGAAGGGGATTTGCGGCGATCATCCGCAGCGCCGCTTGGTTGAGCGAGAGGCGGCGGCTTAGAGATTCAGGTTCTAGGATATTAGGCAGTTTGAGAGAGACCCAAACAATCAGCACAATTCCCGCCAAGAACAGCAGCATTTTTAGCGATCGGTTTTGATGAGTGCTACGCCAGCGAGGGTAGCTTAGAGCGACGATGGCGAGGCCCAAAACAAAGAGAGCAGAGAGAGACTCGGTCAGCATTAGCGCAGTAAACCCGAAGAAAACGGTGATATATTTTGATGCAGTCAAAAAAATCGACTTTTTCCCCGTAGATTTTCCAAAAAAAATGATCATCACCAGGCTAAGTGCTATAAAGCCAGCCAGCACGTTGGGGTGGGGGGTGGTGCCGTAGGGGAGGACTTTGACGAGGCCTGGGCCAAAGGCCCATGGTCCTGTGGACCACGCGAGGGCGCTTTTAGCTACACCAGCAGTCGTGGCGGAGAATTGGGATTCACCCAAGAACCAATAGGGAAAGACGCTGGCTTGCTTGAGGTATTGAGCGAGGGCAAGGAGGGATTGCCACGCCACTGACAGAGTCAGTGGAAGCGTAAGTAACTTAAGATGCTTAAGTAACTTAAGCGACCTGAGATAGAAAAGGAATAGCGACATCTCGAGGAGTTTGAGCCAGAAGAAGAGCGCGGCAGGGGGGTTGGCGGTAAAGGTAATAGGCAGGAGGGTGATGAGGAAGAAGAGAGTAATCAGTAATCGGTAATCGGTAATCGGTAATTCGTGATAATTTTTAAGATTAAAAATTACACTTCTTCGTGACGATCGGAGAAGTGATTTGTTGATTTGATGTCGACGGCGGTAGAGCCAGGTGAGGATGAGGCCGAGGATGACAAGGTCAGTCAAGTAAATCTTGGGGATGAGGTAGTCGACGAGCTGGCCTTGGACGAGCTCGGCCACTGAGGTAAAGTGGACCGCCAGATTTGAGGGGATGAGGAAGACAAGGAGCGCGAGGAGGAGTTTTTCGAATGTGCTCATATACACGTATACACGTCCGGGTCGTGTAGCGAGAGTGGTCAGCGCAGCCATTTCAATTCTTGCTTATACCAATCGGCTAGATCAGTTTCCTCGACGAAACTTTTATAAGAAAGTTGGGGGTTGGTTTTAGAGAAGTTGTTGAGGACAGGAAGGGGATCGACAAGCTTATCTATTTGGGTAAGCTTGATAGAGGGGTCGACGAATTGTTTATATGAGCTCCAGACATTGACTACACGTCCGGGTCGTGTAAGTGTAAGAGGGTTGCGATGGATATATTTGGAAGTTTGCAAGAGGTATGGGTCGGTATCGAGGTATTTGGCTTTAAAGCGGCCCTGGAAGAGGGGGCCCGCCCGCTGGTAGCGTTTATTAAAGTACTGAGAGTAAGTCACACCAATCCGGTGCATAAACTTGGTGGTGGCGTTTGCCTCTTTTTGATGAACAAGCAGGTGAAAGTGGTTAGGCATGAGGCAGTAGGCGACTAAGGTGATTTTATCTTGGAAAAGGCCTGTATGAGTCAGTCCGATTCTTCCGAGGGCGTTAAGAAAGGATTTTTTGACAAACTTGAGATAGTAGGTGAGGATGTCGATGAAGGTTTGATAGTCCTGATCGTCCAGGAAAATGATGCGTTTTTCGACACCACGGTTGAAGACGTGGTAGTAGGCGTTTTCGGTAAAGATCTCTTTTCTTTTGGGCATAGATCTATTGTGACACGACCCGGACGTGTGTCAATGCTTACACGTCCGGGTCGTGTAGATCGTGTAGTTGCCGATGACTTAACCTGGCGCTATACTACAAAAATGAAGTTTGAATATTCTCTTGATACCTTGCCTAATGGTCTAAGGGTGGTGCTGGTGCCGATGACCACGCCGGCCGTGACGGCGCTGGCTCAGGTGGGGGTGGGCAGCCGCTTTGAGAGCCCCAAGATCTCTGGTTTATCGCATTTTGTGGAGCACATGGTGTTTAAAGGGACTGGGAAATACCCGACGGCGATGGCCGTTGCCTCGGCAGTCGATGCGGTGGGGGCGGAGTACAACGCGTTTACGAGCAAGGAATACACGGGTTTTTATGTTAAAGCCGCGTCACAACACCTGAAGTTGGCTTTGGATATCTTGGGAGAGTTTTTGTTTAAGCCCAGGCTAAACCAGGCTGACATTGAGCGGGAGCGGGGAGTGATTATTGAGGAGATAAATATGTACGAAGATACGCCGATGCGCAGGGTCGGCGACCTTTTCGACCAGCTTCTTTATAAAGGGCACAGTTTGGCGCAAGATGTGATTGGAACCAAGGAGAGTGTGGGGGGGGTACAACGGGCGGATTTTGTGGGGCACATGAGGCGATGGTACCAGCCTAACCGGATGGTCTTGGCCATAGCCGGGGATAAGGAAAGGCTAGCTCGGAAAAATCGGGTTTTAAGCCTGGTAGAGAAGTTGTTTGATGGCAAAGGAGAGGTCCTTCGGCTTCCTGGCGGATCCCGCACCGCCAGAAGCGCTCAGCCCCTCGACTCCGCTCGGGATCGAAGAGATGACGACGCTGATTTGACGAGCGTATCAGCGTCGTCAAGTGAGGAGCATGATGGCGGGGGTGACTTTAAGTTAACTTCCCCCGAGCGCTTATTTCTTAAAGAAAAAAAGACAGAGCAAGCGCATTTTAGCTTGGGAGTCCTTGGACTCCATCGAGGAAACACCCGCCGCTATGTCCAGGCCATTTTAGCGACGATTCTCGGAGGCAACATGAGTTCGCGGCTTTTCTCGGAGATAAGAGAGAAGCGGGGCTTAGCCTACTACGTGCGCACGGGGGTGGATGTGTTTCGGGAGACTGGGAACGTGTGCACTCAGGCTGGGGTGAAATTGGATAAACTCGAAGAAGCAGTGGCGGCAGTGTCTAAAGCCTACTCAAACATATCTAAAGATAAAAAAGTAGATCAAAAAGAATTGACGCGAGCCAAAGAATATTTGAAAGGGTCTTTGATGCTCGAGTTTGACGACTCACAAGAGGTGGCGAGCCACGTGGGGAGCTCGCTTTTACTCGAGGGCAGAGTGCGCACTCCTTTGGAGATTCTTAAGGGGATTGAGGCAGTGACGGTGGATGAGGTGACGACGCTGGCTTCTGAGATTTTGCGGCCTAACGAGTTTCGCTTGGCGGTGATTGGGCCGGGGTTGAAGAGAGGACGACTCGAGAAGGCGATGGAGGGATGAGAAGGGTACGGAAAGTACGGAGAGTATCAAAAGTATCGAGGGGAATTGAGAAAGGAGGCTAGAAGTATGTCGGAGTGTAGCGGTACTCGTCAAAGGTTGTGGGGGCTTCTAGGAGGTGAATCTATTTCGGTGGCGGCTTGTGATTTTTCCGGTACTGGAGAATGCGCGTTGGCGAGGGCAATTATCGACTATTACTACGGTATTCCTGACGATGTTTTGATTACGAGAAGAGAGGCGGTTGAGGGATGGAAGTCAATGAGGGAGAAGGGGGTGCTGGCTTTGCGGACAGGAGCGTGCAAAGCCCCAGATCAGATACGTGAAGCTTTGCGTAACCGGGAGACGTTGCCTGACAACTGGCTTGAGGCCCTTGAATAGATTTCTCATTCCTAAAGTGAAATGCCTGATTTTCCTGCGTTTTCCAGTTAGTGTTCTGTTTATCCTGTGTTTTTTTAAACCGCGAATTGCGGGTGTTTGCCTTTGGGGTGAATATTTTCGAGGTTCTCGACTCTGTCTTTGAGGTCGGCAACTTGCTCAGGGAGTACGGTCGTTTCCTGGCGGAGAGCTTCCAGCTCTTTCATGAGTTCGCCCATTTTGGTGAAAAACTCATTTTTGGAAGGTAGAATCTTGAGCTTTTCGTCAAGTTTTTCATCGATGAGTTCTTCTATGGATTCGAGATCTCTTTGAGTAAGCATGCTTATATTCAAACAGAAGAGGGTGGGGTTGTCAACGGAAAAAAAGAACACGGGAAGGAGCGGGATGAAAACGGGATAACACCGGAATATTTCCAGTGTTTTCCCGTTCTAATCCTGTTTCTCCAGTGTCCTTATTCTTGAGAGATTTAAGAGGTAAGTGAAGCTTCCTCTGTTGATTCTTTGAGATGGTGGGTAGTGGCCCCCCACATTTCGAGAAAAGGAGACGAAGAGGTTCTAAGTGTCTACGCCTCTCCTTCGACTACGCTCCCTCCAGAGGCGGGCGGGCAGGATCAGCCGACGTTTCTCGCAGGCTCGAAATGAGTCAATTTAGAGCAGCTTTAAAAATTGCGCTTCGGTCAGGCCGGCGTCTTTGATGATACGCCTGAGGGTGCCTTTGGGTACGTCTCTGCCAGGGTGGACAGGGATAGTAACAAGGTGACCAGTCGAGCTTTTGAGGACGAGGTGGCTGCCAGTTTGATTGCGCTCCCTGAAGCCAAATTTGTAGAGGACCTTGAGGATTTTAGGCGCGCGCAAAGCGGGCAGTTTCATGAGCAGGAAGGCCAACCATTACTTCTTGTTTGATGCCGACGACGATATCTTTGGTGTAGCTACTCTTTCTCTTGGCTTTGACTTGTTGATTGGGGGCGATAGGGAGGCCATTTTCTAAAACTGTTTCTAGATAACCCATTAGGGCATCTTGAATCATGAATTCAGCTTCTTTTTTTGATTCGCCGAATGTAAGACATCCAGGGAGAGCTGGCACGGAGACGTTATATGTTTCTTTGGTGCCTGGTTCTTTTTCGAAGAGAGCAGTGAAGGTATAGAACTTGGTGGTCATAGTTTCATTTAGTATAGCCCTTCGACGCACTCAGGGCAAGGCATGTTGAGAT
>JACOWY010000039.1 GCA_016176555.1 Candidatus Chisholmbacteria bacterium
AAGCCTTAAAATTCCGCCCCGCGCGGGAAAGCTTCACCCTCTCGCCGATAATCGCCACAATATCAGCTTTCTGTTTCACTTCCTGCACCTGATCAGACACAAGCTCTCCTTTACTCTTCACTATAACAGCGCCGTCCCGCACTTGAACCTGAATGCCTGGGACGTTAGACGTCCCGAAGCCCGACTAGATAATCGAGCGAGCAAGTCGGGTGAATAGTACTGGGATGCTTAGATTCTAACATCCACCCCGAAGAAAAACTGAAAACCAAGACCAGTCATTCCGTAGCCTTGGCGAAAGATGGCGGAGGAGGTGGGATTCCCTTCGACTTCGCTCAGGGTAAACTTCTCATCCCACCAACTCATCATTCTTCAACAATCTCAAGACCGACGTCCTGAGCTTGCCGAAGGGCGGAGGAGGTGGGATTCGAACCCACGTAGCCTTGCGGCTTACGCTCTCCAAGCGTATGGAATTGACCGCTATCCGACTCCTCCAAGATCAATTGCCCGCAATTGATCGCAGTCCTGAGCTTGTCGAAGGACAAGTCAAGTTTTTGTGTGGGGCAAGTCAATTTTACCTTTTTTCCTCAAGCATCGCTTGTGCCTGATCCAAAATCTTCTTCTGTCCAGTAAACGCCAGCCGCTCATGCGCTTTTTCAAAACTCACCCACTCCACTTCCTTCATTTCCCAATCATGATCCGCTACCTCGCCCGACACATACTCCATCAAAAAATACTGCACCACCTTAAATATCCTTTGCCCATTAAACGTGTAAGTATATTTTTCCGCCGGCTTAATTTTGGCCACAATCCGAGCAGTTATCCCCGTTTCCTCCGCCACCTCCCGCACCGCCGTCGTCTCCGCCGTCTCCCCGGGATCAATCAAACCTTTAGGCAGCGTCCACTTTTTGTAACCAGAATGTTTCGCTATTAACCAATCTATTTGCCATTTGCTATGTGCCATTTGCTGCTTCCTATACACTGCCCCCCCAGCGGAGAACTCTCTCTTAAAAGCTTGATTCTTATTCATTACTCTTCCTCCTAATAGTTTTAAGCTTTTTTCAATCTCAACCTAAGTAATCGGAAAACGATGATACAACTTCTCATAAATCGCCATCAGATTGTCAACTGTAGCGAAAGGCACGTTGTACCATCTCATAGGCTCACCTTCCCAACTGTCCTCTTCAACTACCACCCCACTCTGTGCAGCCATCCAATCAAAAAAAGTCCTCCTTGATAAACCTCGTCTTCGGTAATCCTCAGATCTGTTATATCTCCCGATTCTTAAGATTTGTATCTGGGGATATCGCTCCCTTGCCATTCTCACCCCTTCTTTCAAAAAAGCCCCCGCTATTCTCAAACCCTCAACTGATGAGTCAACCTCAAAACTACTCAAGGTCAACACTCCTTTATCTGGATAAAAATTAAGGTGTCCTTTGCCCCTAATCTCACCATCCACTTCTGCAACCAAAATCATCCGATCTGCATCGGATAAAACGCCTACCAATGTTGCATCTACCTCTAGGGCAGGTTTTAGGTCTACGGTAGGCAACTCGCCTCTAGCTGCTGCCAGACTTCTGACTCTACTCTGCAAAGCAACCAAACTGGAGACATCTTCTCTTGTGGCCAACCTTACTTCATAATCGAGCATAGTCTACTTATCATTCATACTTTGTGCGCCTGAAAGGATTCGAACCTTCGACCTTCTACTCCGGAGGCAGACGCTCTAATCCACTGAGCTACAGGCGCAAGTTAGGTTGCCCACTAAAGTAAAATTTCAGTATTTTCTTGACACTCCTTCTCCCCCATCCACTTTTAAGAAATCTTTCTCTGGCCTTAGCGTCTTTTTTATTTAACAACGCCTCATAGTAAATCAATGTATAAGGTCTAAATGGCTCAGTCGCTAAACTCTTACCCTCGTTGTGCTCATTTGGCCTCCTCGTAATGTCATCAGTAAAACCAATATACAGTCTTCCATCTTTTTCGCTTTGGAGGATATAAACAAAATACATATGGCAAGACGTAAGAACGTTGATTTTGATATTCAAAATCTAACGTTCAACGTCCCAGCCACGTTGAAATTGCGTTGCAATTTCTTACGTGGCGGAAGGTACAGGAGTCGAACCTGTTAGGGATTACTCCCACTGGTTTTCGAAACCAGCGCATTACCGTCCTGCCCACCTTCCTAACTTTTTCGCGCTTGCGCTGAAAAACTCCTCAGAGTTTTTTAGCGTGCCTGAGAGGATTCGAACCTCCGACCTCCTGCTCCGCAAGCAGATGCTCTATCCAGCTGAGCTACAGGCACATTAATTAAGCTTCCAATGGCACTTTCTTCGAGAGCCACCGAGCCATCCGATCCACACTCCCCTCCGCCGGCTTCTCTTTCCACAGCCACTTGCCTAAAAGCTTCTCCACCGTTCCCTCGTCTTGCTCCCCTAAAAGCAGCACTAATCTACCCGGAAAGCCACTTTTCGTCACTACTTCCACATATCGCTCTCCCCATTTCTTTCCAAACCAAAATTGCTTCAAATCCTTCCACGGATACATTTTTCCTCCCGTCACCACTCCTTTATTCGTCAAAAAATGTTCCACTTCTCCTGGCGGTACCGCCGCCAAAACGTAGGATAAAAAGGCCAAAGCTACCAGTACCGCTATCAATAACCACTGTTTGAGAAAAATGAGCACCACCGCCACCAAAAACACAATCGCCCCAATCGTGGTGTAATACTCCCTATCTCGCTTTTTAAAGGGCCGCGCTTGCGATTTCCATTTCAACAGCACCTCTAAATCTCTATAGCTTTTCTCAAGCGGTTCGCTGGCTGAACGCACGCTTTGTTCTTCCTGGGCAGTTGTCATATAGTACTTAACCGGTTAAATAAAACACGGCGTCACGTAATAAATTGCCCTGCAATTTAAACGTGACAGCAACGTTTAAATTTTCTCCGAAAATTTATTATTTGGCGAGACGTAAAAATTTTACCCCGTAAAATTTAACGTCCCAGCCACGTTTAAATTTTTCAAAGAAAAATTTATTACGTGGCGGTGTCTAGTAGACTATGTTGGAACGTATTATAAAACGTGTATATCATCTACTACCGCAGTTATTCTTTTCCCCTCTTTAGTTAAAGTAAGCGAAACAGTAAGATCGCTTAACTTATTATCTATCCACAGATCATAATCTACCGACCACCGTGGATAATTTGATTTGGTAACTTTTATCGCCTTTATTTTACTAATCTCACTTTCTGATGCTTGCGTAACTAAGCCACCATATTCTTTTATTGCCTGCTCTATTTCTTTAGCAGATAACCTACTGTTTCTTGACTCTGAGCCAATACTTGTGTAGTTTTTAGAAATTAAAGCGCGTTCAACCTCAAGAACAGCTTCTGCCATTTCTTTTGATAAGTTTTCCATATTGCTGAGCGGAGGCGGTGGGATTCGAACCCACGAGGGGCTATACGCCCCGCAGTTTAGCAAACTGCTCGAATGACCACTATCGGACGCCTCCCTGTCTATTCAGATAACCTGTCTATATTGTACCAAGTATCCACAGTGAGTCAGCCAACAATTCAATAAAACTCAATAATATCCATCACCTGAATAAATCTTTCTGGAAACCTCTCAAAAAGAACCCGTAACTCCTCATAGTAAGTATGCAAATCCGCTCGTCTAATAAATTCATCAGAGGCACCACCCGCCCTAAGCCCCTGCAACCCCCTTACTTGCAGCCCAACCCAAGCCTCAACAGCTTCAGGATAGCGCTCACCTAATATAGCCACTAATCGCTCATATTCCCCCACAGCTAAAAGTCGATCTCGTGGATTAAGCCCTTTAGTTACGAGCAAATCATTTATTGCGGTAGCGGGATCAACAGCTACAGCAACCTCAAACAGACGACCTGCCGACTGAAATTCTGCCATCGCCATGTAGGCCTCTGCTGTTAGGTTCCTCTGTCCAAATTCCATGGTGCGGTGGGGGTGGGATTCGAACCCACGAAGAGCTTGCGCCCTTAGCGGTTTTCAAGACCGCCGCACTCGGCCGCTATGCGACCCCACCGTGGCTCCAATTATCTCACACCTCAAGCAAATCCCCAACCTTTTATGTTTCACCTCACTTGACACGGTCGATAAACTATTTAGATCGACCGTGTCATCCTGAGCGACTCTGGCGAAATGTGATGAGCCAGAGAGTCGAAGGACCTTACCTCGCCATCGTCAACCCCCACACTCGTTCCGCCCCCGCTCGCTTGAGCACCTTCCCGCACTCTCGCATCGTCGCCCCCGTCGTCCACACATCATCCACTAATATCACCCTCGTTCCTGCCTTCATCTTCTTCTCTGCCCCAAAAGCCCCCTGCACATTCTTGCTCCGTAAGAGCCGCTTCTTTTCCTTTACTGCTTCTCTAAGTTTTTCCTCAAAATCAAGCCTAGACACACTCTTCTCTCGTATCCGCTGCTCTTCTTGTTGGGTCAACCGCACTTTCATCTCCGCCTGCGACTCAGTCTTCTTAGTCCGCTTGAGAACCCCAGCAGCGAAAGGCAACCCCATTCCTTTCGCCACTCGCTTCCCTAATTCCTCTGCCTGGTTAAACCCGCGCCATCGGAGACGCACCGGATGCAGCGGCACCGGCATCACCCCAAATCTCTCCCTTCGCCAAAACGTCACGAGGTCATTCTGTCGCCAACCATCTAAGGTCAACCCCGCCATCGTCTCCGCCAAATCCCGCACCAGTCGAAACTTGAACTTCTTAATTGCCCGCTGCATTACCGCTCTGTACGCATAAACACTCACTAAACCATCCAATCCTAATTGTTTGCGGCACCTCGCATGCGTCATTCCTCCAATAGCGGGCCGCGCACACATCGGGCAAATCTGGCCCGTAACTTTCGGCAATCGCTCTCGGCACAGAGCGCAAAAATACGTCCCCGTCTTTCCACACCCCACACACCGCACTGGATATAAAAAATCAAGCAGGCTCACTTAACCAGTCTATCCTAAACTAGTC
>JACOWY010000040.1 GCA_016176555.1 Candidatus Chisholmbacteria bacterium
CACCACCGGCATTTTATAAGTGGTAATCAGCTCCTCGACTTTGGTAGTCGCCCCTTTTATCGTTTCTTTCACCGCTCGATTATCAATCCCCACGCTGCCCCCCGATTCATTGAGCTTCACGATCAAAGGCACCCCCAAGTCTTCATGAATCGCCGTGCCCACTCTGCGGATAAACTGAAATGCCGGCGTCGGCACATTGTATGCCAAAAGCAGCCTTTTGGTTAAATTGCGGTTGTTGCCAATCACCAAGCCCTCCATGCCCGTGCCCGTGTAGGGAATATTGGAAAGCTCCAATGCTGCCGGCACCGAGGTCTGTAGCCTGTCTTTGCCCCGCAGCGTATCCACCAAATTGAGGACAACATCGGGTTTATCCACCAAAAGGTTGGTCAAAAAATATTGATCGCCAGAATAGCCTTTAGCCGTAATCGAAAGTTTAGTGAGTGTCTTGATTACATCCTGGGCTCTGCCTTCCACCTCTGCTTCAGCCCAATATGCATTTTCGTTGGGAAACCACTCCCGCTCCACGTGCGAATACGCCACTGCCACGAGCTTTAATTTCTTGAGGCCTTCCTTATCAATTGCCAGTTTTACTCGTTTTACAGCCTGAGATGACTTGACCTTAGGTTTTTTAGAAGAGATTGGCGCAGTACCCTGCTTTGTCTCTTTTGTCGGCTCAGACATACTGCCTTCAGTGTATCTCGATTCAGCCTCAAAAAACAACTACGTAAGAAGACGATAAAAAGAGGGTGAGCCCGGCAGGGATCGAACCTGCGACACAGAGCTTAAAAGGCTCCTGCTCTACCACTGAGCTACGGGCCCAATATTAACTAAAATTACCACTCAGATTCGTTTAACCCTATTATATCAAGAACCCCCTTCCTCGATCATTAAAGATATTAAATATTTCCCCTGTGTTAAAGTATGTTCATGCCTATAGCCGTGGCTGTTTTCTGCTCTGCTGAGGACGTTGACGAAGTCTACGTTCGTGCCGTCAAAAAACTCGGTCAGCTTTTCGCCCAAAATAAATTCACTCTCATTTGGGGTGGCACCAACAAAGGCATGATGAAAGTCATTGCGGACAGCGTTCAGGAAAACGGCGGCAAACTCATCGGCATCACCACCGAGATGTTCAAAGCCAACCGCCGGCTTAACGCCGATCAAATGATCATTACCCTCGATCACGCTGAGCGCAAAAAAACTTTTTTAGCCAAAGCCGACGCCTTTATGCTCCTCGTCGGCGGCATCGGCTCTATGGATGAGATCACCGAGATCTTAGAATTTAAAAAGCACGGCATTCATCACAAACCCATCGTTGTTCTCAATACTGCCGGCTTTTACTCTGGCCTCAAAACCCAACTCACTCGCATGGAAAAAGAACATTTCCTCCCCCGCCAGCTCAAAGACCTCATCACCTTTGCCGCCACCCCCTCCCAGGCAATTCGTTTACTCAGAAAGTAATTTAGAGATGGACTCAGGATTTGACACCGCACAAAACCCTGCCCTAGAATCCCAAAGACACGAAGTCTCTTTTTGGCTTCACGCCCTCGCCGAAACCGGTGTCGTAAACGAGATCGATCCATCTCTCGTGCGCACCGTTCTAGAGTCATACGGCGCTAACTTTGACCTCGAATCTGAAGCCCAGGACAGTCTGAGGCAATATACCAATAAAGATAAAGCGCCCGGTTTAAGGATGGTATGGGGAAGTAAATTCGACGACTTCAAAGCCTGGACTCTCACCTATGTCGAACAATATGAAACGCCAGGAAAAACGCTACCAGCTCTCAAACCCAGCGGCAGAAAAAACTCAGGTATGATCCAATTCTTCGGAGAGTTAACCAGCTTAGCCGCCGGTGAGCTTAGTTTCGAAGATTTTAAACGCTATACCGAAGCGCGTATTCGTAACGGGAGATTATGGGAGGGGGGTAAAAAAGGCGAGCGTGTGAAAGTAAAAGTGCCAACGAGCGAAAACCCAATTCTTCTTTCTTCAGTTCCCCCTGGTTTTGTTCAAGCGGCCTGGGAACAAATCAGCACTTGAAAAAGTGGCACAAGAGAAAATTTCTTTACCACCCCTTCACCGCCGCCAGCATTTAGTGGTTGGCATGGTCAAGAACCAATCGTGATTACTATCACCCCTAAAACCATTATCACCGCCCCCAAAATTCGTTCTCGAAACTTTTCTTCCTTAAAAAACAACTTGCCCCACACCGCTCCAAAGAGCGTACTCGTCCGCTTCACCGAGATGGCATTCGGCACAATGGTCATAGAAATCGCCGTCATCTGTGCCGCCAGCGAAAACCCGGCCGCAATCCCTATAGGAGCCAGCATTTTGTAATGTTTTAAGATAGCCCGCATGGATCTTCTCATAATCACCAAAAGAATCGACATATTAATGACTACAACTACGCCCCCCATTAAGGCATAAAAGAGAGGGTTAGACAACCTGATTGCGACTTTATCAAGATTAGAAGTGATACTCCAAATAATCGTCGCCAAAAGCATCATCCGAGAACCCGCCTCTTTAGGAATAGCCAGCAAAGGCTCAAAAAATCCTTCATGTCGTTTAGTTAAATTCAGGATATAAGAACCCACCACAATCATCAGTACACCTATAATACCCATAAACGGTGGGATCTCCCCTATCAGTAGGGGAGAAGTGACCAGCAAAAATGCCGGGCTAAAGGCAGTGATAGGTAAAACCAACGATAACGGTGCTTGTCGCACCGATTTCACAAATAAAATATTAGCCATGAAACCCAAACTTGTTGATACCAGCGCTACCAACCAAAACTGTGACGGCACGGCCACGAAAGCTCTCTGCCATAGGGCTAAAGGTAACAAAATAAACAATGAGTAAAATCTGTGTGACCAAATCACTGATAACGTATCGATCTTTTGCGCCCCGCGTTTCGTAAACGCATTCACCACCGACTCAAAAAACGCATTAGCCAGAGCAAACGGCAACCACAGCATATAAACAGATTATAACCCTCCAATCATCCACATCTGATAACCAAGTAATTTTATTACAAGACAGCCGAATACCGTGGCCTTTTAGGCCACGGATGAAGGCGTTCTAAAAAGAATGAGCGATAGCGAATACAAAGCGTAACATACTTCTTCTCTCGAAGAGAGAATACCCCGGCCTCTAAGGCCGGGGAAGTTTAGTTTCAACCATTGTGACCGAAATCACTCTTGCATAATTTTCACGCCTCTGCTACTATGCCTCAAAACAGCAATCGGAGAACTTGGCTGCACTCAGAAGGTTCTTCATCACGTTGAAGTATCACGATGAGCCTTCGATTAAATTCAAAGAGTTTTAGAATTTGTGTCATCGGACCTGGCGTGGTCGGTCAAGCCACCGGCAAAGGTTTGCACCAAAAAGGTTTTAAAGTTTCATTTTGGGGTAGAGGAGAAGAAAAAGTCATCGCCCTCAAGAACGAGGGTTTCCCTGCCTACACTCTCGCCGAGATGCAGGAGCTTCCCTACAACTACGACATCTCCATGTTTACCGTGTCCACCCCCACAGTTGCGGGCCAAGTCGACCTCTTACCCCTCAAAGACGCCGCCATCGAACTCGGTAAAAAATTAAAGCGCCTTTCAGGCTATCATCTCATCGTCGTCAAAAGCACCGTCCCCCCTGGCACCACCGAAAATCTCGTCATTCCCTTAATTGAAAAGTACTCCGTTAAAAAAGTCGGCCGCGATTTCGGCGCCTGCATGAACCCCGAATTCCTAAGAGAAAAAAGTGCCTTCGAGGACTTTGTCAATTCCCGTCTCGTCCTCATCGGCGAGCATGATCAAAAATCAGGCGAGCTTCTCAAACGCCTCTACGAGCCCTTTAACTTCCCCGTTGTCAGAGTCACTATCAAAGAAGCGGAAATACAAAAATACGTCCACAACCTCTTTAACGCCGTCAAAATCTCCTTCTTCAACGAAATGCGCCGCGCCTGCGCCAAAATTGGCGCTGACGCTGATATAATATTTCCCACCGTAGCCCTAAGTAGCGAGGGCTTGTGGAATCCCACATACGGCCTCAAAAATTTAGGCCCCTTTGAAGGCATGTGCCTCCCCAAAGACACCGAGGCCTTTCTCGCTTGGGCAGAAGAAAATGACCTTGATGTTCCCATCCTCAAAGCCGCCGTCGGGCTCAATGATAGCCTTAAAATCAAAACCGTCCTCAAGCCTTTGCCCGTGGCCAATGGAGAAGTTGACACCATAGCCGCTCCAGAATATGCCGTATGACGCGAGTTTCCTTCAAGAATTCCTTCGCTACTTAACTTCTTTTTTCGCTACCCACAGAGACGTAGCCATTTTTTATTTCCCTTTGGGGGTATTGGGTGCCTGGCGCTGGAGCACGTGGCTCGCCAAAGAGTGCCTCGCCCTCTTCTATCACCCCAAAAAACCTGGCTTCCATGCTGCAGTCTCGATCATTACTCCAGTCTACAACGAAAAGCCCGCACTGCTCTTAAAAGCCCTCGGGTCGTGGAAAAGAAATGATCCCGCAGAAATCATCGCCGTCATCGATCACACCGATAAAGCCTGTATTCAAGTATTTAAAAAGTTCCAAAAAAACTTTCCCGCTACTTCCCTCATCATCACCAAAATTCCTGGCAAACGGCCCGCTTTAGCCGCGGGTATCCTGGCCGCCAAAAGCCCTATCGTCGCCCTCGTCGACAGCGATACAGTCTGGAAAAAAAACGTCCTCTTCCACGCTCTCGCTCCCTTTAAAGACCCCAAAGTTGCTGGTGTCGGTACCCGGCAAAACGTCCTCAAACCCACGTCGCTCGCTGAAAAGATTTTTGACATGGGTTTGGATCTTCGCTATGCCGACGAGCATTCATACCTTGCTGCCGTTGGTTCGACCTTAACCTGCATTTCAGGCAGAACCGCTTTTTACCGCCGCCAAGCGCTTTTTACCGCCGCCAAGCTGTGCTCCCTCTCCTTGATGCCATGGTTAACGAAAAATTCTTAGGTCAACTGGTCATCAGTGGCGAAGACAAAAGATTAACCTACCTAATCCAAGAGAGGGGTTGGAAAGTGACCTATCAAAGCACCGCTCGCGTCTTTACCGAGGGCGAAAAGAGCTTACTCACCCTTTATAAACAACGCACCCGTCACAGCCGCAATTCTTGGCGTTCAGACATTAAAGCTCTCAAAGAAGGCTGGGTGTTTAAACACCCGAGCCTAGCGTTTCACCTCATCGATCGCTCCGTGCAGCCATTCGTGGCTCTCGTTTCGCCAGTTTATTT
>JACOWY010000004.1 GCA_016176555.1 Candidatus Chisholmbacteria bacterium
TGGTGGCAAACCAAAGAATATCGCCTCGATCGGATGCTGACCTGGGCTATCTACGACCGCGGCTTCAAAGAGCTCCTCTCACTCAAAAGTCGTCGCCCCAAACTCACCCTGCGCATCTTAATGATCATCTTCGTCGCCCTGGTCTTTTTGGCGGCCTTTGTGCCAGCTCTCTACTCTTCACCATATTGGATTCTGGGAGTCCTGCTCCTACCGGGGATTGCTGCCCTCACCACAGCCACAGGCACCGCTGTTTCCGCTCCGTTCACAAACCTACTCGCTCGTCAAGAAGTAAGCCAGGCAAAAAAGTTAGTTGAAAAACTCCACCCCAAAATCATCGCTATCACCGGTAGCTACGGCAAGAGTAGCTCCAAAGAATTTTTAGCCGCTCTCCTCTCAGGTTCATTCCAAGACAGCGGAAACCACGGTCGTAAGACCGTGGATGAAGCGATATCAAGAACGCGCTTTAGCGCGCTACCAAGCGGAACAAAACCATGGGCGTCAGCCCATGGAAGTTTATATAAAGTCGTCAAAACACAAGCCAGTGAGAACACGCCGTTAGGTATTGCCCGGCGCATCAATTCTAGCCTCAAACCCGATACCAACATTCTCATTCTCGAAATGGGTGCCTACAAACGGGGAGAAATTCGCTATCTTGCGGCCCTTTTCCCCCCCCACATCTCGTGGATCACGGCCATTGGCCCGCAGCACATTGGCCTCTTTGGCAGCTTGGAAAACATCAAGCTCGCTAAATACGAAGCGGTTCGGGCTTTAAAAGAAAATGGCTTCGCCGTTTTGCCTGCTAAAAAGAATGGTCGGTGACCGTTCCTCTCCGGGGCCTACACTATGGGGCCAACGTCCTCGGCGCCGTCGCTATTGCGAGGCTACTCAAAATTGATAAGTCAAAAATAATGACGACCATAGCCAAACTCAAGCAACCGCCTCATCAACTCGAATTAAAAAAACTAAAAAACGGCGTCACTCTTATCGACAATAGCTATAACACCAATCTTGATGGCTTTCTGGCTTCAATTGAGTATCTCAAAACCTTTCCTGGCCGCACCTTCGTGGTTACCCCCGGTATTATTGAACTGGGGCGTTTTAGCCAAAAGATTCACTCCGAGCTCGGCCAAAAGCTCAAAGGCATAGATCATGTCTGGGTCACGAACCTCAAACACGCGGATGATTTGAGCTCCCCAGAAAACCACGTTACTGGTGAGGAAAATATGAACAAAATTTTTTCAGACATGAGGGATACCCTTAGGAAAGGTGATACGCTCTTAATCGAAGGCAGGATCCCCGAAAGTCTAAAAAGCGACATATTAAAATTGTGACCGTCATCCTGAACTAGTTTCAGGATCCTTATCCAATCAAGATGCTGAACTGAATTCAGCATGACAACAAGTCTACATGCTTCGTCCCATCAACATCGCCGTTTCACCAAACCTCGAGCCCGATGATTTCTGGCTTGCCTTCAAAACTCTCATCACGGGTGGTGACCTCCAAGCTCCCACCAAAGTCACCCAATGGTTTAAAAATTACTTCGGCTCTCGCTTCGAAGTCTTTACCTACAACTCCGGTCGCTCGGCGCTCTATTCTCTTCTTCAGGCCCTAGGAGTAGGGGAGGGTGACGAGGTCATCGTCCAAGCCTTTACTTGTGTCGCCGCCATCGAACCAATTTTATGGTGTCAAGCCAAGCCCATCTTTGCCGACATCGATGCCAATAATTTCAACCTCGATCCAAACGCCGCTCTAAAAAAAATCACCCCTCACACCCGAGCCATCATCGTCCAACACACCTTTGGTCAACCCGCTAATCTCGCCGCCTTCGTTAAACTGTGTCACGATAAAAACCTTCTCCTGATTGAAGACTGTGCTCTGTCTCTGGGCGCCACCTACAAAGAAAAAAAGGTAGGCACGTTTGGCGACGTTGCCTTCTTTAGCTTCGGCCGTGACAAAGTTATCTCCTCCGTCTTTGGTGGAGTCGCCCTGACTCAAGATAGAATAATAGCCAAAAAGTTGGCAGAGAAGTATGAGTCCACAGGCCCAAGCCCGCGCTTATGGGTCACCCAGCAACTCCTCCAACCGCTCATCACCGGTCTCGCCTTGCCGGTTTATAACTTTTGGGGCCTAGGTAAATTCATCATCTGGCTCACCCAAAAAACAGGTCTTCTTTCTCCCGTGTATCCAGAAAAATCTGTTACCGAACGCCCGTCTCTGTTTCCAGCAAAGCTTTCCCACCAATTAGCCACCCTCGCTCTCCATCAACTGCAAAAGCTTGACCGCTTTAATGCCCATCGTCGTATGGTCGCCGCACTTTACTTTAAACTCCTGTCCCACGCCAATGTCAAGCTCCCCCCCAAAGATAAAGACAGCATCTATTTACGCTTTACCATCCAAACGCCGCAGGCCGAACAACTGTTTCATCAAGCTCAAAAAAGCGGCCTGCTCTTAGGCTCGTGGTATTCAGACATCATCACCGCGGCAGATCCCGAGGATGTAGGTTACCGGATCGGCTCTTGTCCTATTGCTGAATCTGTGGCAGAAAAAATTCTCAATCTCCCCACCTATCCGACTCTCTCTGAAAAACAAGCCATCAAAGTATCAGAGTTTATCAAAAATCACATCCATCAACTCGGTCATCCTGAGCAAAGCGAAGGATCTCACATTGCAGATTAAGAGATTCTTCGGCTAGGCCTCAGAATGACAGTAAACTAAATTCAGGATGACGCAATCGATGATTGAAGTAAAAGAAATCACAGTCAAGGACGAGTGGGAACAGGCTGTTTCCCGCTTTCCCGAAGCCAACTTTCTTCAGAGCTGGAATTGGGGTCAGTTTCATCAAAACCTCGACCAATCAGTTCATCGCCTCGGCTACTTTAAAGGTGACACCCTGCAAGGTGTGATGCTCGCCATAGTCGAGCGAGCCAAACGGGCCACCTACCTCACCGTTCCCGGAGGCCCTTTACTCGATTGGCATGATAAAGACGTGGTGAATAGCTGGAAGGAAACAATTATTAATCTCGCCCAAGATCATCGTGCTAGTTTTATCCGCGTCCGCCCCCAGCTGTTGGACACCCCCGAAAACGCCTCTCTTTTTAAAAGCCTTGGCTTTCGCTCGAGCCCGATGCATCTTCATGCCGAGCTTACCCACCAAATTGACCTTGCCAAATCAGAAGCCGATTTACTCACGGCCATGCGCAAAACAACTCGATACGAAATAACCCAGTCAGAAAAAATTGGCTTGAAAGTCTCCACCAGTCAAAACCCCAAGGACATGGGTGTTTTTTATGATTTGCAACTTGAGACTGCCAAGCGGCAAAGCTTTGTCCCCTTTGGAAAAAAATTCCTCGAAGAACAATTTCGCATTTTCGCTCTGGACAACCAAGCCACGCTCTATGCAGTGACATTGAAGGGCAGACTTCTCGTTCAAGCCATCATCATGTTTTACGCGCTCGAAGCCGATTACCACTATAGTGCGAGTTCAGAAGAGAGCCGCCAATATCCCGCCGCTTATGCACTTCAGTGGCGCGCCATCCGAGACGCCAAAGCGAGAGGATTTAAACGCTACAATCTCTGGGGTGTCGCTCCCGAAGGCGACACAAACCACCGCTTTCACGGCGTCTCAGTCTTCAAACGGGGCTTCAGAGGCGAGGATGTTGCCTACCTCCACGCCCGCGATTTAGTCATCAACCCATTCCGCTATGCCATCAATTATGGAATTGAGTCCATCCGGAGGCGTCTGCGCCGTGTGTGAAGACTTCAAGCACCTTCCCTTTTGAAAGTATTTAGGATACGATACGAAGCGAGTGCCGCACCAACACCATTATTCACATTGACCACCGCCACACCTGGAGCACAGCTGGTTAACATACTTAGTAAAGTGGTTATTCCTCCCAGATTCGCTCCAAACCCCACACTCGTTGGCACAGCAATAATGGGCAGCTTGACGAATCCGGCAATTACTGTCGGCAACGATCCCTCCATTCCCGCTACGACAATTGTCACCTGTGCGTCAGAGAATATAGATAATCTTTTTTGCAAACGGTGAATACCAGACACACCCACATCTTGAAGAGTTCTGACTTTACACCCTAAAAACTCCAGTACTTCAACCGCTTCTGCAACTACCGGCACATCAGAAGTTCCCCCGGAAACGACTACAACTTTACCCGCCAGATTTTGAGACATTTTTCCGCAACGAATAATCCTAGCTAAAGCATTGAACTGAGCGCTTTTAATGGATTTCTTCACGGCCCGAAACTGAGCCTGTGTAGCTCTGTATGCCAAACAAGCCTTGTGAGTTTTAAAGAGAGCCCGTAGACTTTTTACCACCTGATCAGGTGTTTTTGACTCTGCATATACGAATTCGGGCATGCCCAATCTTAATAACCGGTCATAGTCAGGTCGGGTGTCTGTCTGCTCTAAGGAGAGTTTCATATCTGGTTAACTAACTAAATGATGCGTAGCTTCCCGAACAGGCGTAACTTCTTCGACTATACTATTAAGAATAGCCAGAATTTTTCTAACGATTGCCACTTTAATGGTTTCACGCGAAGCCACCGGAATCCGAAATCCAAGTTCTCTCCGTGTACCATCTCTTCTCGCAATCGCTACAAAAATCGTTCCCGGTTCAAAATCTTCATGGAATGGGCGGGTGTCCCGATTTTCCATCACTCCGGTTATCCCTATAGCCAAATGTGCCATTGGAGACCGATGTAATTTCGCCTCAGCCATAGCTCGAGCGGTACGAAGAGAGTAGACCATACCATTAACCATACTCAGCAGCGAAACTTTAAATTTAGCTTTAACATCTTCATCATAAGCTACCTCCCCACCTTCAACTACCTCACTTGCACCCGGTACACTAGTCAACGCATCAATCAGGAGCCCTCCAGTACACGACTCCATTATCGCAATTTTTAATTTGTTTCGTTGAAGCTTTTGCACTGTACTCACTATCAGTTCATCGCGATATAACTCGTCCATCACAGAAGATCCAAGCGAACCAGTCGCCCAGCGAATATTCTCAACATGCCACGGGATGTTGCTAGCAACGCGATGGGGGAGAAGCTGGTAGACCTCACTTAAAGCAGCCAGAGTTGTTAGTTGCTTCTGGATATATCGGGGTGTGGGCGGTAAATCTATAGTTTTTATTTTTGTCCGACCTTCTCTAGTCACAAGGGCCAGGTTGGCAACAGAGCCTGTCGATTCGTACATACCGGTTATTCCCACGCCCACCCAGTCATCTCGGAAGCGTTGTATTAATTGTGCCATCTCCACAGCTACTTCTGGTGCGTATTCCCCAAAACGATCGATCGTTTGAGGCAAAACGCCGAGTTCAATTTTCGCCTGTCGAGAGTAAGGGATACTCCCCACATGGAAAACTCTAGTTGCTCCCGGAATAGTGAGGGTGTTAGCTAGATCGCCTCCTGTACAACCTTCTGCCGTAGCAATGGTCAACCCCATCGTCGCCATCTCATCACTGAGTTGCTCCGTCAATTGATTCAACAAAGTCGGTTCTTGGGGAATCAGTAAAGTTTCAGCCATAGCCAATCATTCTATCAAGTTTTAGTTGTTATCAAAAAAACGCTACAATAAACTTTATAGGGCTGTCAGCCCTCTATGTCCCGCCTGCGGCGGGAAAAGTATGTTACGCTCTGTATTCGCTACCGCTCATATTACTTGAACCGCCTTCACCCCGCCGGAGCGGGGTTTCGGCTATCTTGTAATAAACCTATGGCACACGGGATTACTTTCAAACACGCCCTCGAAGGCATCAAATACGCCTTTTCCACCCAGCCCAATTTTCGCGTTCACGGCATCATCGCCTTAGCCGTAATTTTAGCCGGCCTGTTTTTTGGCCTCTCTCCCGTTGAGTGGCTCATCATTATCTTTACTTTCTCCCTCGTCTTCACTACCGAGATGATCAACACGGCTTTAGAATCCATGACCGATCTCATCGAAGAAAAAAATCACCAGAGCGCTAAAATCGCCAAAGACGTCTCCGCCGGCATGGTGCTGATAAGTGCTTTAGCGGCAGTCGTGGTTGGGCTCGTGATTTTCATCCCTAAGCTCTTAGCTCTTAGCCCTTAGCTCTTTTTTCCTATGGCTCTCCTCCTCGGTCTCCTCATTTTTTCCTTCAGCGTCACCAGTGCTTCAATTGTGCCTTTTATTAACCTCCTTTACCGACTTAAATTTCGTCGTCACAACCAAAAGACTAGAGATGCTTTTGGAAAACTAACGCCCATTTTTGATAAATTTCATCACCTCAAAGCCGGCACCCCCGTGGGCGGAGGTCTCCTCATCATCACCTTAGTCTCCCTCTTATTTGCCATCCTTTTCCCTCTCATTGGCATTTTGGGCGTGCCCGTTACCCAGGTCTATTCGGTGCTGGACGAAATCAACATCATTTTCTTTACCTTAATTAGCTTCGGTCTCTTAGGCCTCTACGACGACACGATGAAATTTTTCCGCGTCCGCGAATCGGGTTTTTTCGGCCTCAAATTGAGGCACAAATTCATCATTCAGTGGATTCTCGCCCTCGTCATCGGCCTTCTGCTCTACTTCAATCTGGGCATCGACATTATCAACATTCCTTTTATTGGTGTCTTTCATTTGGGTTGGTTGTTTATCCCCTTTGCCGCCTTGGTCATTGTGTCCTTTACTAACGCCTTCAACGTCACCGACGGCCTCGACGGGCTGGCTGGGGGGCTGCTGATGATCGCCCTTTTTGCTTTTTGGTTTTTGTCCGCCTCTATTCTCGATACCCCTTTGTCAATCTTTCTCGCTCTATGGCTCGGGAGCCTCATCGCTTTTAATTACTTCAACGTCTACCCCGCCCGGATTTTTTTAGGTGACGTCGGCGCCTTATCATTTGGCGCCACGTTTGCGGTCGTCGGGCTCTTGGTGGGTAAAACAGCGGCGCTAGTCATTATCGGAGGTCTATTTGTCGTCGAAGTCGGTTCGAGCTTACTCCAACTTTTGTCTAAGAAACTGAGAGGCAAAAGAATTTTCCCCGCCGCCCCGGCTCATTTGTGGCTCCAACTCATCGGTTGGGAAGAACCCAAAATTGTCATGCGTGCTTGGCTCGCCGGTATCATCTTGGCTCTCTTCGGCGCCTGGCTTGCCTTAATCTAAATAATGTCAGCAACAAAAGTTCTTATTGGTGTGTTTGATTCCGGCATCGGGGGCAAACTCATCGCCCAAAAAATCCATCGCACTCTTCCTCAAGCGACTGTTATTTTCAAATCAGATTCTGATTTTTTCCCCTACGGCGATAAACCGCAATCTTTTATCCTCCGGCGATCAATTGCCATGACGCAAAAGTTAATAAAAGAAAGTTGTCAGCTCATCGTCGTCGCCTGCAATGCCGCTACTACCAATACTATTAAGTCCTTACGCCAAAAATTCCCCCAGCTTACTTTCGTCGGCATCGAGCCACCCATCAAACCCATCGTCGCCCTCACCCACACTGGCAAAGTTGCCGTTATGGGGACTCCGGCCACTATCAATAGTCACCGTTACCAAGTCTTAACAGAAAAATTTGCCGGCCAAACTAAAATTTATGACATCGCTTGTCCCGGCCTGGCAGAAAAAATTGAAGCGATTATTCGCCAACGCCACCCACTTCGATACTACCAAGTATCGAAGTCAGAATTTAATTTTCAAAACCAATTGGCAGTTATTTTGGACAACTGCATAGCTGCTGGAGTTAATAGCGTCGGCCTTGCCTGCACCCACTACCCCTATCTCCTCAAACAGATGAAGGCATACTACCCTCACGTCACCTTCTACGACCCTGCTGCGGCGGTGGTCAAGCAAGTTAAAAAACTAGCGTTATCACCCTCAGGCGTTATAATCGAGCGAGCTTCATGAGCGAGATTATCGGAAGTTTTTGCCTTGGCAAAAACGACGTATAATTGTCTCATGACTCCCTGGGAAAAGTTTAAACACGATTGGCATGGCAAAAAGGTCACCATCATGGGTTTGGGGCTCCAAGGTGGAGGAGAAGCAGTCGCCCGCACTTTCGCCGAAGTAGGCAGTCACGTCACCGTCACGGATCTTAAAAAGTTACCCGCCCTCAAACAAGTTGCGGCTCGCCTCAAAGAACACTCCATTAGCTACCACCTCGGCGGCCATCGAGAAACTGATTTCACTGCATCTGATCTCATCATTCGTAATCCCGCCGTCCCCAGCTCTTCAACATTTCTGAGACTCGCGGCAGCTCACCATGTTCCCATAAAAATGGAGACCGCCTTGTTTGCTACCTACTTTCGTGGCCTCATCATTGGCGTCACTGGCACCCGCGGCAAATCAACCACTGCCCATCTCATCGCCCACATTCTTCAAGCTGCCAAAAAACCCACCATTCTCGCTGGCAACGTCCCCAAAAATGCTGCCCTACCTCACCTCAAACACGCCACGCCAGATCATCTCGTTGTCCTCGAACTTTCCTCGTGGCAGTTACAAGGCTTTGCGAAAGAGAAAATTAGCCCCCATATTGCCGTCATCACCAACATCTACCCCGACCATCTCAACCGCTATAGATCTATGAGTGATTATGCCAGCGACAAAGAAATTATCACCCGCTTCCAAACAGCCAAAGATATTCTCATCCTCAATAGAGAAAACAAGAGAAGTCGAACTTTTGCTACTGGTACTAAAGCCCAAGTCGACTGGTTTGCCGAGTCCGATCTTGGCTCCCAAAAGCTTGTACTCAAAGGAGGTCATAATCGAGCCAACGCCGCCGCCGCCCTCAAAGTGACCCAAGCTCTTGGTCTCGATAAGGCCAAAACACTCAAAAGCCTAAGCTCTTTTAAAGGCCTACCCGGAAGATTAGAAGTCATCGCTGTCAAAAACGGCATTACCATTATCAACGACACGACCTCCACCACCCCCATCGCCACCCGCAAAGCCCTTGAAGTCGTTTCTCCTCCAATCACACTAGTCGTGGGCGGCCAAACCAAAAATCTCCCTCTCAAAAAACTCGCGGCCACCATCAATAATCAAGTAAGTCATATTGTTCTCCTTGAGGGATCAGGTACCACTGAACTCCAACCTTTACTTGATCCCCAAAAAATTGTTGGCCCATTCAAAGATCAAGCCGCCGCCATCAAAAAATCCCTCTCAATTACCCCCAAAGGTGGCACGCTCCTTTTTAGCCCCGCCTTTACTTCTTTTGACATGTTCGCCAATGAGTTCGAACGTGGCGACGCCTTTAACTCTACTGTCAGCCACTTGACCTAGCTTATGGTTACCCCCCAAAGACACCCTCGGCCCAAGCGTTATCGCTCGAGCTTACAAAAATCACCTCGACGGTTTGATTTGGTCGTTTTAGGCATTGTCGTTACCCTAACGTTAGTTGGTCTCTTAATGGTCTACGATGCTTCCATCGTCGAAGCCTACCGCGATTTTTCTGACAAATACCATTTTGCCAAGTTACAAGCGCTTTGGGCTCTGATAGGTTTTGCTAGCCTTTTTGTCTCTAGCCTCATCCCCCTAAGTCTCATTAAAAAACTCGCCCTCCCTTTCTTCATTCTCTCCATCACCCTTCTCATCATTGTCCTCATCCCCGCCTTTGGCAGTGAAGTCCAGGGCGCCAGGCGCTGGATTGCTCTGGGCTCGTTTACTCTCCAACCCTCAGAAGTAGTCAAACTCGGTTTTGCCCTCTATCTAGCCAGTTGGCTTGAAAAACGGCGTGAGTTTGTTCCTTTTGTCATTCTCTCTGGTCTCATTTTGGGGTTGATGATGGCCCAGCCTGATTTAGGCACCACGGTTGTACTCATGGGCACAGGAGTGGTCATGTACTTTTTATCTGGCGCGCCCATTGCCGCTCTGGTTGCTTTATTGGTCGCAGGTTTTGCTTCGGGCTTAGGTCTCATCTTAAGTTCTGCTTATCGCAAAGAGCGTCTCCTCACCTTCCTCAACCCGACGAGCGACCCACTGGGGGCTTCCTATCATATTCGCCAAGTGCTCATTGCTCTTGGTTCCGGTGGGCTTTTGGGGGTGGGTGTCGGCCGCTCGCGCCAAAAATACGCCTATCTGCCTGAAGCCACCACCGATTCCATTTTTGCCGTCTTAGCCGAAGAAGTCGGCTTTGTTGGTAGCCTCATCGTCATCGCCCTCTTCTTATGGTTTATCTACCGGGGATTTAGGATCGCCAAAAATGCCAAGACTCCATTTAACCAGCTTTTAGCCGCCGGCATCACTACCTGGGTGGGTTTCCAAGCCCTCCTCAACCTCGCTGCCATGGTCGCCCTTGTCCCCTTAACCGGTATCCCCCTCCCTTTCATTTCCTACGGCGGCTCCTCGCTCGTTACCGTCCTCACTGCTACAGGTATACTTTTAAATATTTCAAGTCATGATACTTGACCCGCAAAAACCCATCATCATCACCGGCGGTCACCACAACTCCGCCCTCGTCATCGCTCGGGCCTTAAAACAGGCAGGCTACTCCATTCATTGGCTGGGTCATCGTCACACCATGATCGGTGACCCCCATGATTCTCTTGAATACTTAGAGGTCCAAAACGCCCAGATTCCATTTCACTCTGTCTTTGCCGGCAAATTCCACCCTCAAGCCAACCCCTGGCATCTTTTACGTCTCCCCCTGGGCTTTATCCACGCTCTCTGGCTCCTTATCCGCCTCCGGCCTCAACTCATTCTCGCCTTCGGTGGCTACCTCGCCGTTCCTGTGGGCATCGTGGGCTGGATTTTGCGTATTCCCCTCATTCTTTTTGAACAGACGACCACTGTCGGTAGAGGCACAAAGCTTTTAAGCCGCCTCAGCCGTTATAATTTTTTAGCTTGGGAATCATCGCTCCCATTCTTTCCCCAAAAAAACACCCAAGTCGTCGGCCTGCCGATTCCAGATGAGCTAACCGCCAAAACTCACCCCAAAAAATTCTCTCTGCCCACAATCCTCATCACTGGCGGTAAACAAGGTGCCCACGTCCTCAACCAAGCCACTTTTCCCATAATTCGTAATCTCGTTGCCAACTACATCGTCATTCATCAAACCGGCCTTAGCCTCCGCTCTTTTGATATCCACCAAGCGCAAATTATCAAATCCTCTTTACCTCAAAGTCTTAGATCTCACTACCAGCCTCACGCTTTTCTCGAGACTTCTGACATGATTAGCTATCTGAAACAAAGTGACCTCGTCCTCAGTCGGGCCGGAGCGCACATTTGCGCTGAGCTCCTCGCTTTAGGCAAACCCTGTATTCTCATTCCGTTGCCGTTTAGCTATAACGCCGAACAGCAAAAGAATGCTGCCGTCCTAAAGCGAGTGGGTCTCGCCACCATCCTCGATCAAAGTCAACTAAATTCACAGAATCTAGCCAAAACCATCGCCTCAGTCTTCAAAAATTATTCGAAATTTGCTGCCCATAAAAAGGCAGCTCAGAAATTGATTCGACGGGGCGCCAAAGCCGCCATCATTCAATATCTTTTAAACTAATAAACCCTAAAGTAGTCTGAATTAGGAATGAATACTCGAATTAATAAGCAAGTTGTCATTCTGGCTTGTCCAGAATCTACAACTTGCGTCTTGAAGAAATGTTAGATTCTGGATTTAACCAGAATGACATTTCCTCTGGTAAATTTCGTAACTTGCGTTAGATTAAGTAGTATTTTTAAAAACATATGAGAAAATTTATCTCCCGCCGCCGCAGTCTTGTCTCACCCCGTCCTTTTGTCCCCCCCCGCCCCAAAGTTATCCTCATTACTGCTCAAAAGT
This sequence comes from Candidatus Chisholmbacteria bacterium, assembly GCA_016176555.1. Taxonomy (GTDB): domain Bacteria; phylum Patescibacteriota; class Microgenomatia; order UBA1400; family JACOWY01; genus JACOWY01. The sequence continues at coordinate 11,738 of JACOWY010000004.1, forward strand.
TTGTCTGGTTGTTTGTCCTCATTATTGTTCTCAGTCTCACCCTTTGGGCTCAATTCTCGGGCTTTTTTACCATCAAACATATCTACTGCACTGAGGGAGAGGGACCGTGCTCCGAAGATATCGCCGCCGAACTCGAGAGACACCAAAGCAATAATATTCTTACCTTTCGCGCCGCCGAGCTGGAAGAAAAAATTCTTAAAGGTAGCCACAGTATCGAAAAAGCTCAGATCCGCGTCTCGTTACCCGATACTATTTTGGTTAATCTCGATCTGAGAATGTCCACCCTGACTGCCGCCACAGCTACCAATTCAGGGGAGCTCGTCTACATTGACGGTAATCACACCCCTTTCCAAATCCAGGAAAAATCTGGCCAAGAAGCCCAGATCATCAGCCCTAAAGTTACCGCTCTGACTTTGGGTCAACCGATCCAAGACCCGGCGTTACTTAGCGCCATCGATCTGGCCCAGACACTCCAAGACTACTTTATTTCCTTCACCCGGATAGAACTTTACCCAGACCGTTTACAAGTAGTACTCAAAAACGCCCCCCTGGCCCTTTTTCCTCTCGAGGGTAATTATTACGAGCTCGTTCCCTCTTTACAACTGATTTTACGTGAGACTACAATACAAGAAACGAAAGCCATTGACTTACGTTATAGTAAGCCAATTCTTCGTTCTTAATAAATTATAGTGTGGTTCTTTTTGCCAAAACAAGAAAACCATTAAAAAACTTAAAATCAAGCGTTTCTGAAGCCGCAGGCTTCTATAATTTTTCTTTTCAAAGAAAAAGTACGCATGTCTTTATGGCCAAAGGCAAAGTATTAGCCGGCATTGACGTTGGTACCGCTAAGGTATGCACCATTATTGCCGCCGCCGCCGAGGGCAAAATCAACGTCATGGGCGTTTCCTCCACCCCCTCTAAAGGCCTACGCAAAAGCCAAATCGTCGATATTGAGGATGCGATTGAAGCGATTACGGAGTCAGTCGAAGCCGCCGAACGCATGGCTGGCTACAATATTAATAGCGCTTTTGTCTCTATTGGTGGGGCTCACATCGCCTCACAAAACTCCAAAGGCGTCGTGGCCGTTTCCGAACCAGAAGGCGAGATCATCAACGATGACGTTTTAAGAGTCATCGAAGCTGCGAGGGCCATTTCCCTCGCCTCATCCCGAGAAATTCTTCACGTCATTCCTCGTGATTTCATCGTCGATTCTCAAGAGGGCATCAAAGATCCGGTGGGCATGACCGGCGTCAGACTCGAAGCCGAAGCTCACATCATTACCGGTTTTTCCACAGCCATGCGTAACCTTTCCAAATGTGTGGGTGAAATCGGCGTCGCGACGACAGGCCTCGTCTTTTCCGGCCTCGCTGCCGCCGAAGCCGTCCTCACCGAAACTGAACGCGAACTAGGCGTTGTACTCGCAGATTTGGGTGGTGGCAGCACCTCTCTTGCCGTCTTCGTCGAAGGTTCCCAGGCCCATTCCGCCGTCATCCCTATAGGGGCCCGCAATATCACTAACGACCTGGCCATCGGCATGCGCGTCAGCCTCGATTCGGCCGAAAAAATTAAGGTCGCTCTTTCCCAAGAAAAAAAGCTGCCCGCTACTCCGAGCCGTGACAAGGAAGAGCGCGAAAAACAAGACGAAATTGATCTGACTAAACTCGGTATTAAAGAGGAAATCTCCACTGCCTCGAGAAAAACTCTCATCGACGGCATCATCAGGCCTCGCTTAAACGAAATTTTTACCATGATTGGCCTGGAACTCAAAAAGTCTGGCTTTGGCGGCCAGACCCCCGCTGGCGTCGTCCTCACCGGCGGTGGCGCCCATACTGTCGAAATCGTCAACGCTTGTAAACGGACTCTCTCCATGCCCACTAGGACAGGTATGCCCAAAGGCCTCAGCGGTCTTGTCGAAGAAATCCGTGATCCTGTCTACGCTGCGGCCACGGGTTTGATTCTCTATGGCCTCAAAAATGACGGGGGAGCTCCGGTGAGATCCGGTGGAGGGGGTTTGGGCAAGGTCTTAAGTCGCCTGCCCGTCAAGGGCGTGGTGGGTAAAGCCGCCGACTTCATTAAATCATTTCTACCATAAGGCAGAAACGTCGGCTGATCCGGCAGTTGCCGGAGAAGCGTAGACATTTTTACCCTGAGTACAAAACTTCCACTTGCTCATTCGCTAAAAATTAGGTAAGGTAGTGGTGCAAAAAGTCACGCAACTTGACTTAAAAGTAGATTAAAAGTGTTCGATTAAAACTCACATGGGACTGGTTAAACCCTCAATCAATACCTTTGCCAAGATCAAAGTCATCGGCGTCGGTGGCGGTGGTGGCAATGCCATCAACTCCATGATGACTATTCAGAATATTCAAAACGTCGACTTCGTCGCCGTCAACACTGACGCTCAAGCCTTAATGACCTGTCAGGCCATCAATAAAATTCAAATTGGTGAAAAACTGACCAAAGGTTTAGGCTCTGGTGCCGATCCCGAAATCGGCCGCCAAGCTGCCGAGGAAAGCCGCGAAAAAATTAAGGAAGAACTCCTCGATACCGACATGGTCTTTGTCACCTGCGGCTTAGGCGGCGGCACTGGCACCGGTGGCGCCCCCTTGATCGCGGAGCTGGCCAAAGAAGCCGGCGCTCTCACCGTCGCCGTCGTCACCAAACCCTTTGCCTTTGAAGGCACCCGCCGCATGGTCGTGGCCGAAGAAGGTTTGGAAGAAATCAAAGACAAAGTCGACACCATGATTGTCATTCCCAATCAACGCATCATCGACGTCGTCGACAAAAAAGTCACCCTCGTTGAAGCCTTTAGAATTGCCGATTCAGTGCTGGGTCAGGGAGTCCAAAGCATCTCCGATCTCATCACCGTGCCGGGCCTCATTAACGTCGACTTTGCCGATGTTCGGGCCATCATGACCGACGCCGGCACTGCCTTTATGGGCATTGGCTCAGGTGTCGGCGAAAACCGCGCCACCACGGCAGCTCGCACCGCCACCGCCTCGCCGCTCTTGGAAGTGTCGATTAACGGTGCCAAAGGCATCCTCTTCAATATCATCGGCGGCTCCGATCTCACGATGAGCGAGGTCAACGAAGCGGCCGAAATTATCGCTCAAAGTGCCGACGCCGACGCCAATATTATCTTTGGCGCCACCATTTCTGAAGACATGGTCGACCAAATCAAAGTCTCCGTCATTGCCGCGGGCTTTGATGAGTCGCGCATGAAATTGCAGCAGTTCACTTCTCGTCCCAAAGTCGCCATGCAAGCTGGCGACACGGCTCAATTGCAGCTTGAGGAAGAAGAAGCTGAAGAAACGCCAGCCGCCACCGACGAAGAACCCAACGGCTCCAAAAATGAATTCAAAGACGAACTGGACATCCCCGCCTTTCTCAGGCAGGGTCGTTAAAGAATGGGTTCCCCCCAAGAAATCCCAACTATTATCCCGTCAAAATTCCAAGTTGCTTGGCAAAGGCAGGAAATCAGAGAGGCCATTCACATAAAGGCAGTAGCCGGAATAGTTAATCCCGAATACGAGCTACCCGATTGCCCCCATTGTCTTCTCCCTCTGGTGTATGCCGAAGGCCCGCATCACGACCTGAATGGAGATGTAATCTTGGTAGTAGATGCAATCATGGCATACCGGTGCCTAAATGAGGTTTGTAAAAGATTTAATGAAGTACAGGCTTTTTTACCAGAAGTTATCGCTGAGTTAAAGCAAGTAATCAGAGAGACTCCCGCCATTGCACTACCCGCCCCAACCACAGATGGCGCTGAAACCTAAAACGCCTCCATAGCTTAACACCTGGGAGGTGTTATCCAGACTACACCTAGGGATTAGCCTTCCAAAGTCAGATGCTTTATTCCATCTAACTGTCTTTGATAATCCGCTTGATCAAACACAAACTTTTTGTAATCGATTGCTGTTTTAAATTGAGACACTATAGTCTGTGACTCAGAAATTTGAAATTTTTTCGGGTTAAAGTATTCCCCCAAAGAACTCCATGGAAAGGTTTCCAGATCAGATAACGTTTTCACCACATAAGCAGTGTATGGGTTGAGATGAATATAACGAGAAATGTGTAACAACTGTTCTTCCGTTTCAATCCTCGTTGCCTTGAATTGATCAAGGAATAATTGTCCCAAGCGAGAATTTTTAGTGTTAAAATATCTGGTGTAACTGTTTTGAAAATTACTCATAAATTTAGAGATGCCATTGTCTTTAACCTGCCTTACAAGAAAATGGAAATGGTTGGGCATAAAACAGAAACACAAACAATCAATTAGTTTTTCGCCAGAAATATTTAACTCTCTAGTTAAACTGACTCTTTCGTCTTGATTCAATACTGAAAAATACGAAAACCTGACTGGTAAGGAAGCAAATCTGTAATACCAGAGAACGTTTTTAGCTCTTAAATATTCTCTTTTATCGGTGAAGGTTGGCCCGTGGGCAATACCCAGGTTAAATACATGGTAGATCTCCCCAGTTACCAAAGGTTGAATTCTTCCGGGCACGACTTTAGTATTGAACAGAAATACCTAGGTGTCAAGAGCACAACACCTCCCAGGTGTTAAGTTTGCTCCGAAGTAGCGCTTAAGGTTAGAATATCACTATGACTAAAACTCATCGGATCAAACCCGTACCTGCGCTCACCGACTTTACTAAACTCGAAGTCAAGCTCCTCGATCATTGGTACAAAAGCGGCATAGTCGCTAAATATCTTCATAAAAACGACGCTTCAAAAAAACGTTTTTCTTTTTTTGATGGTCCCATCACCGCCAACAATCCCATGGGGGTGCACCACGGCTGGGGGAGAACCTACAAAGATCTGTGGCAGCGTTACCACAATCTCAAAGGTTTCAAACAACGCTTTCAAAACGGCTTCGATTGCCAAGGCCTCTGGGTCGAAGTCGAAGTTGAAAAAGAACTCGGCTTTAAATCAAAAAAAGATATAGAGAAGTATGGGGTGGCCAAATTTGTAGAGAAATGCAAGGACCGCGTCCTCAAATATGCCCAAATCCAAACCGAGCAGTCAAAACGCTTAGGCTACTTCATGGATTGGGACGATTCTTACTTCACCATGTCCGACGCCAACAACTACATGATTTGGCACTTCCTCAAAGTCTGCCACCAAAATGGTTGGCTCTACAAAGGCCGCGAATCCGTGCCCTGGTGCCCCCGCTGTGAAACCGCCATCTCCCAACACGAAATGCTCACCGAAGATTATCAAGAAGTCACCCATCAAGCCATCTATTTCACCCTGCCCATAGAGGGCCGAGCCAATGAATATCTCCTGGTTTGGACCACCACTCCCTGGACGCTGCCGGCCAACATCGCCGTCGCCGTCGATAAAACCTTCACTTACTCGCTCGTCAAAAGCGGCCCTCATCAGTATTGGGTAGCTGAAGACACCCTCAAAAGAGTTTTCAAAGATAAACCGTATTCAGTCATAAAAACGGTCAAAGGGGAAAAACTCGTCGGCCTCAAATACATCTTTGCCTTCGATCATCTCCCAGCGGTCAAAAAAGTCGGAAAAAACCATCCCAAAACCTTTCACACCGTCGTCGCCACAGATCAAAAGATTCTTCCCCTCACCACCGACGAAGGCACCGGCCTCGTCCACACCGCCGTTTCCGCTGGCACCGAAGACTTCAAGCTCGGGCAAAAATTAGGCCTCCCTATGGTCCCGGTAATTAAAGACAACGCCGATTATCTTGAAGGCTTGGGTTTCTTAAGTGGTCAAAATGCCAAAAATCATCCGGAAATCATTCTCAATTATTTAAAAAGAGAAGACGAAAAACCCGGCTCTCACTGGGTTTTTAGGATCGAATCCTACCGTCATCGCTACCCCAGCTGCTGGCGCTGCAAAACCGAGTTGGTATGGAAAGTCACCGCCGAATGGTACATCGCCATGGACCGGCCTTCGCTGAAAGTCATCGATCCTGAGCGAGGTCGAAGGGCTACGGCCGGCAAGCACGGCAAACTCACCCTGCGGGCTCGGATGAAAAAAGTCGCCCGCAAAATCCGTTGGCTCCCCTCATTTGGTCTCGACCGAGAACTCGATTGGCTCAACCACATGCACGACTGGCTCATCAGCAAAAAAAATCGCTATTGGGGTTTGTCCTTGCCGATTTGGGAATGCCCCAAATGCGGCCATTTTGAGGTCATTGGTTCCAAAGAAGAACTCAAAAAAAGGGCAGTCGCAGGCTGGGAGGAGTTCGCAGGAAAATCACCTCACAAACCCCAAATTGATGCCATCAAAATTAAATGCCCCAAGTGCGGCGAAATTGTTTCCCGCATTGAGCCTGTCGGCAACCCTTGGCTCGACGCCGGCATCATCTCTTTTTCAACGTTAATTGATCCCCAAACCCTAGCCCCAAGCTACACCACCGATAAAAAATACTGGCGCGACTGGTTCCCTGCTGACTTCATTACCGAATCCTTCCCCGGCCAATTTAAAAACTGGTTTTATTCACTCATTGCCATGGCTACCGTTTTAGAAGATTCACCTCCCACCCAAACCATCTTAGGCTTTGCCACCCTTCTTGCCGAAGATGGTCGCCCCATGCACAAAAGTACTGGTAATGCCATCGAGTTTAACCAAGGGGCTGAAAAAATCGGCGTCGACGTCATGCGTTGGCTCTACTGCCGCCAAAATCCAGAGAATAATCTCTTGTTTGGCTACCATACTGCCGCCGAGGTCAAACGCCAATTCCACCTCCTGTTGTGGAACTCCTATCGCTTTTTTGCCAACGCCGCCAGCCTCCACAAGTATTCGCCGCAACAATTTAATCCCCAATCCTTGTCGGTGTTAGACACCTGGATTCTTTCTCGTTTAACTCAAACTCAATTGGCTGTCGAAAAACATCTCGACAAATTCGACGCCTTCCGTGCCACCCAATTTCTCGAGAGTCTGGTCACCGACTTTTCCACTTGGTATATCCGCCGCTCCCGTGACCGCGTCGCTGCCTCCGCCTCCAATACCGTCGACTTGGATACCTGTTTAGCTGTCATGTACGAGGTCCTCGTCACTCTTTCTAAACTCCTGGCTCCCTTCATTCCCTACCTTTCAGATACTATATATACCAACCTCACCGGCACAGTCTCAGTCCATCTTCAAGGCTGGCCGGAAGTTAAAAAGTCTTTGATTCACCAAGAACTGGAAGCCAACATGAAAGAAGCGAGACTGGTAATTGAAAAAATCCACGCCCAAAGGAAAGCGAAAAACCTTAACCTCCGTCAACCCTTATCGGCCGTCACTATCTCCGGCCCAGCGTTTGGCCAGCCCAATCTTCATGAGCTAATGCTAGAAGAAGTCAATATCAAAACCCTCAATTTTACGGGTAAAGGCAAAGTCCGGCAGGTCGCTCTCGACATAAAACTCACGCCCGAGCTTAAAGCCGAAGGCGAAGCTCGTGAATTGATTCGCCAGATCCAATCCGAGCGCAAAAAACTAGGTACAAATCTCGGCGAGTTAATATCTATAGAACTTCCTTCATGGCCGCAAAAATTCACCCCCGATATAAAAGCTAAAACCCTCGCCCTCGAAATTCGCCCCGGCCCAAAGCTCAAGGTCGTCCGCACCTCAAAGTAAGTATGAAACTGCAGACTGTCGACTGGTGGTTAGTCACCCCGCTCGTATTACTCATGCTTTTTGGCCTCGTCATCTTAAGGAGCGTTGACCCCACGCAAGTGGTTGAGCAGGGCATCATCATGCTCGTTGGCCTTGGCCTATTTTTCGCCCTCACCTTCATCGATTACCGCTTGTTCTCCCACCTCTCTTGGGGTATCTATGCCTTAACCATTCTCTCCTTGCTTACCACTATGATCATTGGCCAAACAACTCGTGGTGTCGTTAGTTGGATTCCCATTGGCCCATTACAACTTCAGACCTCTGAAATCGCCAAACCCTTACTCGCTCTTTTTTTTGCCTCCATAGCTTATCGCTATCCTCCCGACACTTTCAAAAATACCCTGATTTCTTTGCTGCTGTTTCTTATTCCCGCCTTTCTCGTCTTTCGCCAGCCTGATTTTGGCAGTGCCATGGTGATTGGCGCCATGTGGCTGGGCATCGTCTTTGCCGCCGGATTAGCGCCCAAGTTTCTACTTTCGGGGATTTTCGCCTTGGTGATTTTATTGCCCTTGGGGTGGCAAAGACTGGCCGACTACCAGCGCTTAAGGGTCATTACCTTTATCAATCCCTTAAGCGATCCTTTAAAAAACGGCTATAACCTTTTGCAAAGCATCATCGCCGTCGGTTCCGGAGAATTTTTTGGCCGTGGTCTGGGCCAAGGCACCCAATCGCAATTAAGATTTTTACCCGAGCGCCATACCGATTTTGTCTTTGCTAGCCTCTCTGAAGAATTAGGGCTTGTCGGCGCCTCCCTCCTTTTGGGGCTCTTTACCTTACTTCTCGCCCGCGTCCTTAAAATAGCTAAAGATGCCCCCGATAGTTTTGGCTCCCTGATTTGTTTTGGCGTCTTTTCCCAAGTTAGCTTTCAAATCTTTATCAACGTCGGCATGAACATTGGTCTCGTGCCCATCACCGGTATTACCTTGCCGTTCATCTCTTCGGGAGGCAGCTCCCTTTTGGCTACCTGTCTGAGCCTTGGTTTAGTTGGCAGCGTGGCGCTCAGGCGCAAAACCGCCACCTCGTTTGAAATCCGCTAGCTCCCAGGGTAAAATAAGAGTCCCGCTGCGTCTTCCGGCGGATAAGCTTTTATTTAATATTAATCAATATTCCGAGCACGCTTTGCGCTCGAGGCAATATACCTTGTCGGAAAGGGGGCCCGCGAGGGGAAAACCTGGGTTTTCCCCCGCGAATGTTTTATGGACTACGCCATCGTCAAAATCCAAGGCCATCAATACAAAGTCAAGACCGGTGACACGCTCCTTCTCCCGAGGCTCGATGTCAAAGAGCAAAATCAAGTTTCGTTTGCTGAGGTTCTTCTCCTGGCTCAAGGAGAGTCTGTCGAGATAGGCAAACCTTACCTAAAAAACGTCACCGTTACCGCCCAGGTAGTCGACCACCTCAAGGGCAAAAAAATTCGCGTCGCCACCTATAAATCAAAATCTCGCTATCGCCGGGTCAAAGGTTACCGCGACCACTTGACACGCGTGAAAATTACTTCTATAGTGGGGCGTGAAAAGAAAAAGGAAACAAAATCCGAATCTAGTCCGCGTAAATCCGCGTCGAGCCGCTTAACGAAAACTACAAAGTAATAATCGCACTCAAGTGGCTTCTCATCAGCGTAAATCCGCGGAGCGATTAAAGGCTAAAGAGTTAAAAGAGTGTCCAAAACCAAACAAGGCGGCAAAACCAGACAACACACCACTCGTCCCGGTAAGCGCTTGGGGCTTAAACTGGCTGGTGGGCAAAAGGTGAAAACAGGCATGATTATCGCCCGTCAGCGCGGCAGCACAATCCACCCGGGAGAAGGTGTCGGCATGGGTCGTGATCACACCCTCTTTGCCCGGAAAAACGGCACCGTCACTTTTAAAACCCGCCTGGGCCGCACCTTCGCCACTGTTGGCTGATGCGGCCTGTTTTAGAAAACTTTTAACTTTTAACTTGTCTCATGGCCGACCAGCAAATAGTTCAACTTCCCATCGACGAGCTCCAACCCAACCCCTTGCAACCCCGCGGCGTCATCACCCCCGATTCGCTCGCTGATCTCGTCGAATCCATCAAAGAACACGGCGTCCTCGAGCCCTTAGTCGCGGCTCACACTCCCGCCGGCTACCAAATCATCGCCGGCGAGCGCCGTTGGCGGGCTGCCAAACAGGCGGGTTACACCCACATCCCCGTCATCATCAAAGAAACCACGCCCCAGGGTATGCTCGAGATGGCCTTGGTGGAAAACGTCCAGCGCACTGATTTAAACCCCGTTGACCGCGCCAAAGCTTTTGAGCGCTTAAGTTTGGAATTTGGCCTTTCCACCAGCGAGCTGGCTAAACGCGTTTCCAAAAGCCCCGCCTACATTTCCAACACCTTAAGACTTTTAAAACTTCCCGACGCTCTCAAAGATGGCCTCCTCACTGGCATTATCACTGAAGGTCACGCCCGGGCTCTTTCCGCCATCGAAGATACCAAGGCCATGATCGAGGCCTACAAAATTATCATGAGGGAGTCAGGCAGCGTCCGCCGCGCCGAAGAACTAGCCCGCCGCTACAAAAAATCCAACGGTGGCGGCAGACGCAGAAGCGATGACACGGAGCTTATCGTCAGCGACAAAATTGACGACATGCAAAAAACCCTCACTCACAAACTTGGCGACAACGCCAAGGTCAAAATCGTCCGCTCCCGGGTCGAAACCCGCCTCGGCATCACCCTCAAAGGTAGCCTCGAAAACACCGATCCCCAGTTGGAAAACATCTTCAACGCCCTCATGGGCAGCTAAAGATCTTGAAGATATTCCCTTCATGTCAGTTGCAGTCGATGTAAATCCCTCCTCAACCCCATTCGATAGATAGCGTCTTTGGCCAAGTTAAAACCTGCTCCACCAATTGAGTCGGCAATCCCTAGTGGCCCCAACACAAAGTTAACCCCTACTGGTCCAATGAGGAAGCGATATTGTAGTAGGCTCTGACCGTCGGCCACGCTAATACTCCCTGCTGCAATAGAACCAAGTAAACCTACCAAAGCTCCAATATAGAAACCAGCATGATGAGGGTAAATCAGATCGTGTTTTAAAGTTTGCGCCAAGCTTAGCCAGAAAATTTCGATTTTCTCCGCCAAATCCGGTCCAGCCTTCTGCAGCAGTTGCCCCAAAAGCGGATCATCAACTTTACCCTCTTTCGCCAATTTGAGGTAATCATGTCGCTGCTGCCACGCTCCGGCCAGTGAGGGTAAGGTGCAGGTAGCTGATTCCACCCCATACAAAGACGCCGCCGCAAAATTAGCTTCTTGATTGAACAACCAATCGATAATCGGTGACAAGCCCCACGAGGCGGCGACAATACCGGTCGGAAAGACCATTGCCCGAATAGCTTCCATCAGCTGCTTACCTTGATTCTTAAGCTTGAGTGTTTCTCCAATTATCGCTCCGCTACTATCCGCTGTATTAGCGACTGCATAAATCAACTTATAAAGTCGCGGAAATGTTTCGGACGCTTCTTGTAGAGCCGATACCGCCGCAGAAATAATCACACCTAAACCAAAAACATACCAGAGGCTTTCCGTCTCTTTACTCACCACCGCCTGAGTGATTCGATTGGTTGCCACCACCGCCCTCAGCTTCGTCGCGAACATTTCTATCTCCTTAGGCGGGTAAGGTTCCAGTTGCAATAGGTTATCTTGATAGACTTTAATTTTGGCTAAACTCCCAAAAGGATCATCGCCCCAACTGCTATAGTCGGCGATATCTTCATTCGTGAACACGACGTCTCTTTGCCCGCGCAGAAAGAGTCCTAACCACGTTCCCAGAAAGTGTCCTTGCGAGTGCATTATTGCCTCTGCTGCAGTTACCACCGCTGGCGGCACAGACGACAGAGTGCGGTCAACTACCAAAGCGTCTGGTTCGTGGGCCACCCATTCTCTCAAGGGATTTTCCTGGGCCCACCTCAATGTTTGCAAAGCTGGAGATAGTCGAGCCTCCGGAGCCTCCAGGAGATCACCAACAGCCATCCTAACTATCTGGTCTGTTTGCCAATCGCCATGTTCAACCCTAGGCACAGCGCGACCTCCTTCGCCTTTTGTTCGACATGAGGATTATACATCCCTTGAAAAAAACTTAATGAATCCCAGGAAAAACTTTACCTTCTAATTCGCGTACGCCACGTGTTCGATCACCCCGAGTTTACTCACCGGCCAGTACCGGATCCACGCCCTGCCTACAATACTCTCCACCGGTACCGGCCCAAACGCCCGTGAGTCACTCGATCCCGGTCGATTGTCGCCCATCATAAAGTACTGATTTGCTTGCAAAGTCACCATGCTGCCTTCTTGAAGATAAGTATCGCCTCGGGTCACAAATTCTGGGGGCAAATACTCTTCTGCTAACTCTTGACTATTAATCAACACCTTGCCGCCGCGCACACTCACTGTTTCTCCTGGTAGCCCAATAATGCGTTTGATAAAATCACACGCCCCACCTGGCGGGCAATGAGCATTGGCTGGCGCATGAAATATCACTACATCCCCTCGCTCCGGCTCGCCTCTCCGATAAGCCATTTTATTCGTCAATACAAACTCACCATCCTGAAACGTCGGCACCATACTCCGGCCGCTGACTTGATGCGGTTGGGCCAAAAATACATACACCAGTACAAAAATCGCCAGCGCAAACACCGCCGTCTCTATAATATCCAGGAAAAACCCGCCGATGATTCTAAAAATTCGCCACAACATAAAACTACCCCTGAGTTTGTCTAAAATGTGCTCGGGAGTTCGCTATGACAATAGTATCACACAACAAACCCGCTTTTGCTACAATACAGCCCATAATATTTATGGAAAGAATAATGGAAGAGGCCTTAGAAGCAGCCCTTGGTCAGGTTAGAGAACAAGGGGTTTTCTCGACGGAATACACCCGTACACTCGAGGCTATTGCAGCCAAATACAGACAACCATATNTTAGAAGCAGCCCTTGGTCAGGTTAGAGAACAAGGGGTTTTCTCGACGGAATACACCCGTACACTCGAGGCTATTGCAGCCAAATACAGACAACCATATGAAGCTGTTGCTGCTCTTTCCAGGATCATGATGGCTGGATTTGGCAACAAACCTGAGCGCGCGCAACGCGTTCCAGGAATAATAGCCGAAGAAGTTAACCGGGGGACGATAACTCTTGAGGCGTTAGAAGATTTCAGAGATCAAGGCGAACTTTTGTATGATATGTTTAGACTGGCAAACGCGGCAGGACTTCACCGCTCCGACCAACAAGTTGGTCCGCTTATGGAAAGGGCATCGGACCAAGAGTTTATAATTGAAGAGGCAAAGCGCATGATGGACTTAACAATGAGGGCATATTACGCTTATCGAGCGTAACAAGATAAAAGCAAATTTTTATGGACTTGAAAGAAAAAGACATAAAACCAAAGATATCCGGACGACTAGCTCAGTTGGTTCACCCGACTAAATTTTGCTTCGCAAAACTTTGACGGGTAAAGAGCGCTCACATGTATTTTGTCTATATCCTGAAAAGTTTAAGAGACAACAAACTATATGTCGGCTACTCCAACAATCCTAAAAAGAGGTTGGCACTACACAATCAAGGAAGAATAACCATAACAAAACACAGGAAACCATTTGAGCTAATATACTTAGAAGGTTTCAGAAACCAACAAGATGCCACTACCAGAGAGAAATTTTATAAGACGGGGTGGGGCAGAACACACCTAAAGAAAATTTTGAAAAATTATTTAAACCAACCGGACGACTAGCTCAATGGTAGAGCGCTTCGTTCACATCGAAGAGGTTGTTGGTTCGATCCCAACGTCGTCCACTTAATGATGCTCAGCTGGTTTACCCGACTAAATTTTGCTTCGCAAAACTTT
>JACOWY010000005.1 GCA_016176555.1 Candidatus Chisholmbacteria bacterium
CGTCCATCCATGGACGGGGATGAGGCGCCGCTCCCGCCGACTCGGCGGGAGTAGGGCAGCCCCGGAGGACGGAATCCCCGGCCTTCCACGGCCGGGGAGGACGTCAATCACCATCGTCAGAAGACTGATCCCCAAAAGCACCGCCACCACCACCGCCACAAACTTTTGCTGTGGCACGCCATCGTCACCAGCCGTCACTCTGATAAAAAACTCCCAATGAGTTTGCGAAGTTATCGGCGCAATCCAATAGTTCCCCGCCACCGAACCTACTTGCGAGAGTAAGGTCGGTATCCATGGCACCTGTCCCGCTAACATCAGGAGGTAGGTAACCACCACTCTCTTAAATTGCTGCCGCGAGAAAGCCAGCCAATACACGCCATGAGCCGCAAAAATAAACCACAAATAATAGTGGGTATACATCCCCGCCATCCCCAAAAGAATATACAGCCCCCACCATCGCCACCGTCTTGTCTTTAAAGCTAGCCAAAACAATAAAGTCGACGCTGTCGAAATCAACGCCACCAGCGCATACGCCCGCGCCTCAAAGGCATACGTCACCAAAATCGGGCTCGTCAAAGTTAAAATCGCCAAAAGCGTCGCCTCTCCGCGACCGACAAACTCCCGCGCTAGAAAATACACCGCCACTACCGTGAGAAGGAAGAATAGAGTCGACACCGCCCGAATCCACTCACTCGCCCCAAAAACGACAATAAAAAAGTGCACTAAAAAATAATACAGCGGCGGATGAAAATCTTCTCCCGTAATCCGCAAAATATCCGGCAAAGAAAACTGAGAAATCAGCGCCGTCCACGCTTCATCCCCCCAAAACCCCCGGGTTAAATAATTTTGTGTCAGGAAGCTCACCCATCCACAATATCGCAAAACCCAGATCCGTACCAGCGCTACACCCTTGAAGGGAACTTAATCCTATAACATTGACTCTGGCTAGTTTTGGTGTAAAATCCACCTCATGCCTTCTGGAGAAATACCTACACCATTGGAATACGGACAAGAATTGACGTTTGAGAAAGCGAAAGCCAGGCTTGCGGAAATCTCAGGTATTGTTGATGGAGTCAGAGGTAAATATGCTCTACCCACTGGTGATTCGACCGCTTTGACTACAACAGATGTTCAGAGAGTAAATCCAGAAGACCAAGAGCTGCTAACTAGATGTATAGGGGTACTACTTCCCATGACAATGCTTGACGTCGTCCAAGAAGAAGCCCGCAACGCATCAGGAGAAAACGCAGAAACTACCATGATAGCAGAGATTAGTAGGCTGCAGATGGATATATTTGTCTGGCTGTCCGGTTTTGAAAACACAGGTGTCCAGCTCCTTTCTGCCGGAAGCTTCTTTTCAAACCCACCACAAAGTGAGGAACCAAAAGATGAAACAGAATCAGGATTGTGGGGATGGCTGAAGCGATTGCGTGGCTAATTAGGCGTATACCGAAACGACCGCGCCATCTGGTCTAGGTCATTGTACAAGTCGGGGGAATCGGTAAAGATAAAGTAAACCCTTCCATTTGCATAAATAAGATATTCTTTTCTATCTCCAATAAATCCTGAAACTGCCTCTAGGTTATTGATAGATACCTCCTCTCTATCTTCTAGTCTAGTTTCCAAATTATTTTTGCTATTTAAAATATAGGTGTCCAAGTCATTTAGTTCTGTAAAAACCTGATCGATATATATTGCTCCTTTGGAGCCAGAGAAACTTACCCTTGAAGATTTTTCTGTAATTTCGAATACAGACGGCACCTCAATCGCAAAATCCATTACTTGATTAGATCTAAATGTTTTTATCGAAGAATTAGATGTCGGTATAGTTTCGCTTGAACCTACCTGCCGCCACGCCAAGAATGCCAGCAATACAACGCCTACAATTACGGCCACC
The DNA here is from genome assembly GCA_016176555.1 of Candidatus Chisholmbacteria bacterium. Classification (GTDB taxonomy): domain Bacteria; phylum Patescibacteriota; class Microgenomatia; order UBA1400; family JACOWY01; genus JACOWY01. Next base: position 1,898 of record JACOWY010000005.1, read on the forward strand.
CAGTATTGACTAAAAATATTGCCCTTTTTTCTCGCCATAAAGTTAATAGCTATATTCCAGACTACCTTCGTTGGTCTTCACTTGCAACAATCGCATACCTGAAAGCGTTTCTTGCACCCGGGTTCCATCTGCCAAACGGATATAGACCTGAGTTTCATCTTTCTTCAGCGAATAAATCAGCGTGACTACGTCACCATCTTTCACCCAGAAAACCTGCACCAAAGAGAGTAACTCTTTCGAACGCTTATCAGGAATCCAAGCCGCACTTAAAGTCGCCTGCGGCAAATCCACAACAGCTTCATCACCATAAGCTAAGGTCTCAAAACCTAAGCTTTGCCCCCACCGCCCTCCCGCCTCTTTCACCACCACTTCAGTGGTCGTTCCTCCCAATATTGTAGCAATAATCTTTTTCTTCTTTTTACCCAAACTTTCTTCTGTTATCGTTGCCCCCGCGTCAGCCGCAGTCGCCTCGATTGACAGCAAGTCAGGATTAAATCCAAACATCAACTCAGTTGGCTCCGGCGCCAGTTGCAGCGAAAACATGGCCTGCTTAGCCTCCTCTATGTTTTCCTCCAAATCTGCCGAGTAATACTCCAAGATATAATTTCCTGCCTCGGTAGCCTCCAGCGGCGCTTCATACGTTTGCCATTCCCCTTCGCCCAGGCGGTACAAAGTGTAATCAACCCCCGAAGCATCATCACTCGCCGGCAAATCGCTTGCCTCCAAAGCTACAGTCACCGGCAACACATAAACACCTGCCTCAAGTTCTAGGCCATCGATCACTGCTTCTGTTACCGGCGCCTCGATGTCTTTAAGCTCTCCCAGCAAAGCAAACAAGCTCATGTGGTCGGCGCTGGCTGTGGCGAGTTTAGCGCTCAAATCCACCTCGGTTTCCTCAATCTGCCAACTAGTGCCGTCTTCGCTTGAGTAAACCGATAATGTCCCCGGCTTAAACCTGGAGACGTCTTCATCTGAAAAATCAACCGTCACCGTCCACACCGCTTGGAAACTCGAAATAATCGTCCCAAATAAATTCTTCACCGTAATCTCAAAAGCTTTACCCACCGCTCCCAAAGTTTCAGAAATAGTTTGTATCGGTGAAGGGGTGATATCTACAGTCACATCTTCCGCCACCAGCCCCGCCGGGAATTGGAGCTTTAGATTCTGAAACTGGAAAAAACCACCATTGCTATCAAGGCTGGCGCTTAAATTGGGGATAGGCTGCAGCCACAGATAATGGCTATCATTACCTTCTCTATCCACACCCAAGTAGTTAAAGGTATACTCCGCCCACGGATCAGCCTCCAAGCTCTGCCAGCCAAATGGATCAGTCAGCCCGTCGGGGATATTATCATCAAAGTCCCCATCTTTATTTTTATCCTCCACCACCATGAAATGAATGTGGGCCCCGTTGCTGTTGCCCGTTGCTCCCACTTTGCCAATCACTTGGCCTTGAGTCACTGCAACGCATTGATCTTGAGAGGTAGTAATCAAGTCGTCAGGCTGTAAGTGGTAGTATCTGGTTTGATAATAGTTACCATGATCAATATAAATCGCATTGCCACAAGCTCCACATACTTGAGGTGACCGATAGAGAGCACAACCATCACTAGCTGCCAGCACATCTTCTCCCACGCTAGCACCTGCGCCCCGTCCCCAGTCATAACCATCGTGGGAAGAATAATCTATCTCAGAGTTAGGTATTCCCTCGTAAGAAACAACATCACTAGCAGCTTCTGCAGGTTCGCCTAGACTGCTACTGAGAAGAGGATACTCGTGGTCAAAATACGAATTTATCGAAAGTCCCGCCTCATCAAAACTCAACCCCTTCCCTTCATAATCCCATGGCAGCTCCAAAAAAGGCGGCGGTGGGGGAGGTGGGGGAACATAATTGCGAATCACCTGAATATTCCACCCCCCTGATCCAGTCAACGGCGGTTGGTGGTTAATCCCCAAGTACAACCTACCTCGCTGCAACGCAGTCAAGTTCAACAGTTCGCCAACATAAAAAGGTTGTCCTACCCCAATCCGGGCGACCAGCGCCCAGCATTTAATTCCCGGTAAAGTATATCCAGGTCCAGCTGTACAACCCGGATCTCCAGTAGGCAGCACCCACGATCCGGTCATTCCCGGTACGAAAATTACTCCTGTACCTTGCCTTCTGATTTGCAAGTTATCGCCAAAAAACACATCAATTCCGGTATCAATATAAGGGATAGTCGGCCGCAAGGTAAAATTCTGAATTTGTGTTGCTGCTTTTACTGTTTGCGGAAACAATAACCCGCTTACACCCAAAGCAAGCAGAAAGAGAAGGTTAATCAACCAGGCAGGCAATTTCACGTTAACGATCTAACCTCGTTAGCTCTCAGTTTAGATCAATTAAGTCAGCAAGATCAATGCACATCTCTTAGATCTTCTCCGTCACCCGGTATTCGATATGTGTCTACATTAGAATGAAATACCACGTGGTGAGAAACCGAATGGTTTTGGTAATTCCAGAAGTTGAGTGTCATCAATAGCAAACCTAAAATTAGGCGTCTGGGTAGATCGAACATAGCTGTCAGTGAATGGGCCATGTGCAATCCAAGATTGGGAAAAATGTTGATGCCTAAGAAAATTCCCTAGAACCCTATCCGGGTCATCTTCCAGCGCAGCAACGAATCGAGCACCAACTTCGGAAGAGTCAAATTGGATACCAATAACGGTAGGTGAGTTAGCCCGAGGGTTAGGGCCTTTAGGTAAGTCAAGAGGAGAGAGAATACCTGATTCCCAGCTGATATTGCCTCCCATTAACAGGGTAGTCGTGTTAGTTTTGACATCATGGTGAAACACACCTAAAAGAATATAAGGCTGATCCTTCTGGCCTAGTCTAGCCCTGAGTTTTTCTACTAGCGTAAGGGGCAAAACGTGAGAAATTTGCCGAGATTTTCCCAAGAGGTGTCGCGTTTTATAGTCACCAGTTGTGGCCGCAAAAGTATCATGAAAAATATCTTCTCCAAACTGAAGGCATTCTCCCTGAAATGCTCCATAAATAAAAGAGGTAGTATACCTTACAGCTTCTTCAACTACTTCTGCTTTTTCTTCCTGAGTCGATAGTTGTAGGTCAGGAGGTTGCGACGAGACTGGTTGGTTTCCTGCTCCCTCACCCCGATCAGTTGTTTCATTAAGCATGGTTAAGATTTGTAAGAGAAATCTTACACCTTCTCCGTCACCCGGTATTCGATATATCTCCCCAGCATCAGCCGCGTGTGGGCATCCAGCCCGGGAAGCGCACTGAAGAAAAATCCCAAAACTGGCAAGAGCAGGAGCTCCACCGGTGTGAGAAGTTGCCGTAAAACCGACATTTCGCCTGCGGCTTTGGGTCGCTGCCTCACGTGCACTATCCACACTGCCACGAGCGACACCAGCGAAATCGTCAAAATCGCCGACGACACTTGGGGCAAAGTCTTCCCTAACGTCGTCCGGGCAAACACGGGATTAAGTAACGGCGGGAAAAACGCCCCCACGGTGATGGCAAACCAATTCACCGGCCACAAAAAGTGCGTCTGCACAAACTGCCATAAATACACCGTCTTTTTCCAAAAAGGCACTTCAGGCACCGTCAAAAACCGCACCACAATATAAGGGTTATCCACCACTCCCCACGCCCACCGTTTTACTTGCTCATATTGGTTAATCAAAGTTCTAAAGTAACTCGTTGACTGCGGCGCATCTTGTTTCACCGGCAGAAAAATCGGCTCAACTTCTAAATCGCCTTTAAAGTGGAAAAAGCTTTTGAAAAATAACCGAAAATCCTCGGGGATCACATCCGTATCCCAAAAGCCAATGTCGATAATCATCTGCATACTCGTCGAATAGGTGGAAAAATTAATCAGCACTCCCTGGCGCATCAGCACATACAAATGCACCACACTCCACACACTCGCCAAGACCCGTATCGGCGCCGGCACTTTCCAAATGTTGTTGTAAAAAACCACTGCCGGTTGCCAAATCCGTCGATACCGATTGGGGTGATCTAAAAACTGATACGTCAAAGCCGCTAAGTAGCTGGGGTGCAAAATTGAATCCGCATCCGCGTTAGTCACCGTCATAAACTTAGGGTCTAAACCTCGCTCATCGACGAGTTTCAATTTGGCAAATCTTGCTGCCCAGCTGGTGTTAGCCGACTTGCCTTTCACTTCCCCCGCAATATCCGGATGCATCGTCGTCAAAAAACTGCCGAAAGATTTGCCAAACTGCCGCGTCAACGTCTTTCTTTTTTCCTCTGCCGCTTCTCCTTCTCTCTCTTCAAACGACATCACCACATGAATGTTCTGCAGCGGAAATGTTTGTTCTTCAATGGCAGAAAGGAGCCTCACGAGTGTCGTCACCGGCTCTTTGTACGTGGGCACCAAAATCACGTGTTTAACCTTCTTCCACCCAGGAAAGGTCTTCACATCTCCCAGCCAATCAAACCGCTCCGCCGCCCGCAACCGAAAGTGACCAATCACCGCCAATACTGCCACCGAAGCCGATCGATAAAACCAATACACCGCAAACGCAATAATGTAGTAAGCCACGATGGTCGGCACCAAAAGTGATCCCCAAATCGGGAAGAGGATGAGAGACCACGACACAAACCCAGGCAAAATCTCCAAAAATCGCCGCGTCTTAATTGGGTACCGATAGGCCCAGCGGGCCAATATGTTTTGCACCAGCTATGTTCCAAGTTTGAATAATTTGTTTGTGTTTTTAGTCGTCGCTGCCTCAATTGTAGCTGTCTCTACTCCTCGCTGCTCCGCATGAAACGCCGCGAGTATCGCCACGTCCTTCGGCTCAGATCTGTCACTCCGGTCACCTCGGACGGTGGCAGGCTGAGCCTGCGAAGCCATGACTCCTCCGAGGTGGAGGTTTTTAGGTTTCATAAACGGACAATCAGTTTCTAAAAGCAATCTGTCCAACGGCACTTCCAAGGCTACTGCCGCGCGGTCGGCCACGTAGGTTACTTGACCGGTAAAGCTGACGTAAAAACCCGCCACCAGTATTTGCTCCAGATAACTCTTAGAACCATCAAAGCAATGCCAAACTCCTTTAGGCACCACTCCATCCTTCTTAGAAAAATGTTCAACTACATCCAACACATCTCGGCCCGCTTCGCGGCTATGAAGTATGAGCGGTAAATCAAGCTCTTTGGCCAACTCTACTTGCATCCCCAAAAGTTGTTTTTGTAAGTTTTTTAACCCGATATCATTTTTGATCTTTGATTTTTGATTTTGAGCTTGCGAAAAAGAGCGGCCAATCTGGCGTCCTGCCGGAGAGGCGTAGCTATATTTGCTTTTCCTATATAGGTGGTAATCCAACCCCACTTCCCCCACCGCCACTACTTTTGGATTCCTTGCCAGCTTTTTTAGTTCATTTGACACGACTGCTAAACTCTTCAGAGCAGTAGTGTCATCCTGAGCAGATCTGGAACTTTGTGAAGTTCCAGACCGTCGAAGGATCTCCTCCATTAGCCCCCGAACATGGTGTGGGTGGACGCCAACAGTTGCATACAAAGCAGGATTCTCAGCCGCCATCTTTACCGCTTTCTCACTCGACTCAATATCAACGCCCACCACAATCATTTTTTCTACCCCTGCTTCTTTCGCCCGCTTCACCACTTCTTCCCAGTCATTCTCAAATGACTGGAAATTCAAATGCGTATGCGTATCGATCAGCATAGGGGAGTCGTAATGGTTAGGAAGTTTTAAAAACTAGCTCACTCTAGGGAACAGTGGCTTTCCTGCCTTAATCTTCGGTCCTCGAAATTGCTCTAAGATTTTCTCTGCTGTTTCCGGCATAAATGGCGTCAGCTCAAAACCAATCTGCCGCAAGTGAGCGACCAGCTCTGTCAGCGTTACTCGAAGCTTAGTCCCAGAAAGTTCCCAAGGTTTAGCCTCCTCAATTTTTTTGTCCACCTCTCGTATTCGCTGCCAAATCTCAAAAAGTGCCAAGTCAAAGCGGTACTGTTGCAACTGCTTTTCTACCGCTGGTCTCAATACTGTCGGATCGTCTTGAGCAAAAGTGAAATCACTTTGTTCAGCCAGCTTTGCCACTCGCGCTACCACGTTACCCAAACCATTAGCTAAATCAGCCGTATACGAATTATTCAGTTTTTCCCAAGTGACATCCATATCGGTATGCACCGGTCCTAGTCCCATTAGAAGGTAACGCGATCCATCAACCCCAAAACGGCCCACCAGATCTTTAGGCGCAATTACATTTCCCAAACTTTTACTCATTTTCTGCCCCGCCACGCTAATAAAACCATTGATCAGAATCTGTTTTGAATTGGGTAACCCCGCCGAGAAGAGCATTGCTTGCCACATCGCTGATTGTTGCCGTAAATTATCCTTACCCGCAATCTGCACCCCCGGCCAAAATGCTTTAAAATTCTTCTCGTCTTCAGGCCACCCGAGAGTTGAAATGTAATTAATTAAGGCGTCAAACCACACGAACATTACTTGGTCTTTATCACCAGGTACAGGCACTCCCCAAGGCAGCTTTGATTTAAGCCTCGAAATGCTGAAATCTTTCAGTCCCCCTTTAACCAATGCCACGATCTCTTTGTATTTACCCTCAGGTTTGACGAAATCGGGATTATCTCGATAAAGCTTCAACAGCCTCTCTTGGTACCGGGAAAATCTAAAAAAGTAGTTTTCCTCGTCGAATACCTCCAGTGGCTTATTCGGGTGTAGGGGACACCGACCCCCCTCCAACTCCGAATCTGTTTTCTCTAGCTCACAGCCGACACAATACTTAATCTTGTATGTAGCTTTGTATATATCACCGTTAGCATCGCATCGACGCCAAAATTCTTGGGCCGCCCGTTTGTGAGCGGGATTTGTAGTCCGGATAAAGTTAGTAAAGCTTAAGTTGAGTAAATCCTTAAGTTTCCTAAATTTAATCGAGTTTTTATCCACAAACTCTTTAGGCTCAAGCCCTTCTTCTTGGGCTTGGCGGTAAATTTTTAGTCCGTGTTCATCCGTGCCGGTATTAAACCGGACTTCTTTGCCGAGCATCCGTTGGTAGCGAGAAATCACATCCGCCGTCACGATCTCCAGAGCAAAGCCGATATGGGGATCGGCATTCACATATGGCGTCGTCGTGGTGATGTAGAAGTAATTTTTCCTGCTCATTGTTTCCTTATTGTACCTTGTCGCCTAATCTTCTAGTCGTTCAACCGACAAAACATCTCCTGTTTTGACTTGGAATTTCTCCACCGCCGAACCAAGGCGTTGGGCAACCTCCAAAGTTTGATGACTTCCTTCATAAATTAGTAGCTCCCCTGGACCAACATCTTCAAAAGTTTTGCAAAATGGTATAACCGCTTCAAAAACTGAACTTCCAACTAATACCCTATCTCCCGCACTAAAATTTGTCGCTTCTGAGCTTAATTTAATATTCCCATAGGGATCAACGTGTACCACTTGGTAGGGAGAAAACTCCAGTGGAATAATTTCCGTTGTCTCCAGTGGCACGCAAAATTCTTCCAGCCTCACTCCTCGCGTTAATAACCCTGCTGCCCGAGCAAAAACATCTCTGCCATGGAAAGTGTTTGATCTAATCGGAGCAATCCTGTCTTCTTCTAGTCGATAGGCTTGAATAATGCCATCGTCTCTCGCCGCCGGGTACAACAACCCATTATTCGGTCCAATAAACCAGTGATTTCTTGATCGAATTAATAATCCAGACCTTTCCGAACCGACTCCAGGATCCACCACTCCTAAGTGTATTGACCCAGGTGGAGCCAATCTATAAACCTTAGACAGTACAAACGCCCCTTCAATAACTGAAAACGGGGAAACCGTATTTGAAACGTTAACAATCCGCGCTTCTCCGTTTAAGGCAGCAATAACTAGCTCTAGCTGTGCTAAAGCAAAGGCATCACCGAAATCAGTTGTGACCGTTATTACTTCTTTAGGCATAAAAAACCTCCTGGGAAAGGAGGTTAACTTTTGATCTTAAAATTTTAACTTTAAATCTCTTCCACTACCTCCTCTCGCCCATAATTTAATGCGCTCATCATCATTTCCATCATGGCGGAACGAGGCTGAATAATCATAGGGCTATTATAACACAACCTTACACAAGCTTTACTACCAAACACACTCTTTGTATCTATCCTTTACCCACCATTGACTTAAACAAGTTGGCAATCTTATGTGACCACTTTTCCGCCCAGACTTCTGCCTTCACTTTGCGCAATGCCGCTTGTATCCCTGGGTTTCCCATTTGCTCCTGCACCGTGGCCACCGTCGCCGAAGATACTTTCAAAGTTTCTTTGATATTTTCATACGATCTCCCTTTATCGAGAAACGCCACAATTGCCAGTTTTTTCGCCAAAGCGATGTGTTGCGTCTCGCCCAAAAGGTCTTTCAAAATCAACCCCACCTCATCCGGATCTGTCGCATCCGCCAACATTTGGTGTAGCACCCAAAAAAGCTGTTTTTCAATATGCAGATTCAGTCTTCGCGTCGAAGCTTGCATGGGAAAATGACACTTTAATTAATTAAAGTAAAGCCTCTCCGACCTACTAGGTCGGAGCCTCTTTAAGTTTACAGACTGAAACTACGTACCGAAAGCCCCAAAACAAAACTCCTCAAGTACCAACCCGTATCACGGGCTTTCTGGTACCGTAGTCCACCTTAGCGGCTCTGAAAATAAAAATCAATTGCTACCGTCAAAGCCAACAAGAGTGCCACGTTCACCACATTCCCGAGCCGCACCAACCGCAAGATTAAAATTACCGTCAAAACCAAAGCGTAGAGAAGCCCTCGCCGACTGTTGTTTAAAACTAGTGTGATTAAAAAAAACCAGGCTAAAAAAAAGACCCCAAAAAAAGGCACATAAACCCCAGCCCAAATAAAATCTCTCACCACTAAGGGATCAACCTGCCACAGCAAAAACCCCAAGCCCCCGAAACTCAGACAGGTTAACACCAAAAGGGGCAACGTCGTTTTTTTCTCTCGTCTCCTCATCTTTCCAAGTATCAATTCTAGAAGCCAGGATGTTAAAATGCCAGCATGGCCGAAACCGAACCCAAAGACACCGCTACTCGCATCAAAGAAATCGCTTGGACTGCCTTAAAAGCCCTTATCGCTGCTGTCGGCGCTCTTACTCTCGTCAACTGGTTCGCTCAATAAAATGAACCTATTTCAAAAGTCACATTGTCATCCTGCCTGCCCGCCTCTGGAGGGAGCAGAGCGAAGGATCTCAACAGATTCTTCTCCCACCTTGGCGGGATCAGAATGACAGTTTTGAAACTTATTCAATATCTTTACCTATGATCCCCGAGCTCTATTTAATCTCTGCCCTTGTCATCATCGGTTTTGCCCTGCTGGCTTGGTATCTCAATCGTCGCCTGAAAGATCTAAAGGATAGCAACAAAATGGATACCGCCCTCACCGAATGGTTAAAAAGTATGCAAGCCTCGATTGAAACGGCCTCCAAAACCATCAACCAATCACTCCATGCATCTAATAAAAATGTCACCGACAGCCTGATGAAATCGTCTCGCGATCTCAACGTCAGGCTTGATAAAGCCGCCGAAGTCATCGGCAAACTCCAAAAAGAAGCCGGCCAATTCTCCTCTGTTTCCGAATCCATGCGCGATCTCCAAGCCTTTCTCAAAAGCCCCAAGCTCCGCGGCAACATCGGCGAGCAAGTTCTCCAAGATCTCATCTCGCAAATTTTCCCCAAAAATTCTTTTCACCTCCAATACAGCTTCAAAGGTGGCGCCAAAGTCGACGCCGCCATCAAAACCGACGCCGGCATTTTGCCCATCGACTCCAAACTTCCCATGGAAAACTTTCAACTCTTAATGTCCGTCACCGATAAGACTGAAAAAAAAGCTCGCCCAACGTGCCTTTGTTCACGACGTCAAAAAACACATCGACGACATCGCTAGAAAATACATTCTTCCCGAAGAAGGCACCATGGATTTCGCCCTCATGTACCTTCCCTCCGAGCCGGTCTACTACGAAGTCGTTTCTGACACCGAGCTGACTGACTACGCTCGCCGCCGCCGCGTCTACCCCGTTTCTCCCACCACCCTCTACGCGCACTTGCAGATGATCCTCCTCACCTTTGAGGGTAAAAAAATCGAATCCACCAGTCGCGAAATCCTTAACTTAATGCGGGGGGTGCGCAAAGACTATGAAAAAGTCGAAGTCCATCTCACTACCCTCGGTTCCCACATCGGCAACGCCTACAACAAGTTCTCCGAAGTCGACCGCTCTTTTACCCTCATGGGTCAAAAACTCTCTTCGTCCACCCAACTCGAAGCCAAGGAAAAACAGCTCAAACTGGAGGAGTAGTCAATGGTTCAAAGTTTCACTTCTAAGTCAGGTCGACACATCAATCTCCGGCCGCCGAAGGCAAGCGACGTTATGATTCTCCAAAACTACATCAACGCTCTCGTCGCCGAAGACGCGCCAATTTTGATTAATAGACAACAAACCATCTCCCAAGAAAAAGAACACGTTGCCAATATCATGAAGGCCATCAAAGCAGGGGAAAGAGTTCAGCTCCTCGCCTTTCACGGCCCAAAGTTAATCGCCAACGCCCAAGTTGTCAAAGGCAAATACCGTATGTCCCACGTCGGCACCTTTGGCATTTCTGTGGCCAAAGACTATCGAGATGATGGTATCGGTAAAAAGCTCGCCGCAGCCATCATTAAGCTCGCTATTAACAATCTAAAAACTAAACTATTCGAGTTAACCGTTCATGATGACAACCCTCGCGCCCTTCATCTCTATGAGAAATTAGGTTTTAAAAAAATCGGTGTCTTACCCAAAGCCACTCAGTATAAACAAGATCTCGTCGACTTAGTTTACATGTACCGTTGGATAGGGAAGTCCTAATGGTTCGCTCAGTTTCTCCGAATTTCCAACAGTTAAAAGCCATCAAGCACCCTAAAGGCGCGCTGCTCATCGTTGCCGGTGCCGGTACCGGCAAAACCACGGTTATCACCGAGCGCATCAAGTTCCTCATCCATAAAAAAAACATTGCTTCCCATAACATCCTCGCCGTCACCTTCACCGACAAAGCCGCCGCCGAAATGCTCGAGCGCCTCGACGTCGTCATGCCCTTAGGTTACGAAGAACCGTGGTTATCAACGTTCCAAAGCTTCTGCGATCGCCTCCTCAAGGTCGAAGGGCTAGAGATTGGCCTCGATCCCAACTATCGGATTCTTTCCCCCCCCGAGCAATGGATTCTCATCCGCAAAAACCTCTTTGATTTCCAGCTTTCCTACTACCGCCCCCTCGGTAACCCCACTAAATTTATCTCCGCTCTGCTCACCTTTTTCTCCCGCGCCCAAGACGAAGATGTTAGTCCAGAAAAACTTATCAAATATGCAAAAAACCTTTCAGTGCCCTCAGCCAAACTCAGTGCCCTCAGTGGCTCAAAAACCCATTCGGAGGGTAAAAAAATCTTTCGAGAAGAAAAGGCCAAGCTTCTCGAAGTCGCCCAAGCCTACCAAACCTACACCGACCTCAAACGAAAAGAATCTCTCCTCGACTTTGGCGATCTCATTACTGGCACCATCGAACTGTTTAAAAAAAGGCAAAACGTCTTAAGCAAATATCAACAACAGTTTAAGCATATCCTCGTCGACGAATTCCAAGATACCAACTACGCCCAATACGAGCTCCTCAAACTCCTCGCTCCCGCCACAACCAATCCCAATCTCATCGTCGTCGGCGACGACGATCAATCAATTTACAAATTCAGGGGCGCCGCCATCAGCAATATTCTAGAGTTTAAATCCGATTACCCCAAAGCCAAAACTGTTGTCCTCACCCAAAACTACCGTTCCACCCAACCCATCCTCACTGCCGCCCATAGCCTCATCCAAAACAATAACCCCGACCGGCTGGAAATCAAACTCAAGCTCAACAAAAAACTCGAGCCCACCAGAAAATCCAGAGCCACAGAAAAACCCCACATCATCTCTCTCTCCACCGAAGAAGAAGAAACCGAATGGGTCACCCAAAAAATCCTCGAACTCACCGCCCGTGAGCCATATACTTACAAAGACTTTGCCATTTTGGCTCGCTCTAATAACCAACTCGATCCGTTTGTCAGCGTCTTCCGCCGCCACGGCCTTCCCTACCAACTAGTCGGCAATCGTGGCCTGTTTGATCGCGCAGAAATAAACTTCCTCATCCACTTTCTCAAAGTCGTCGTCGACCCCACCGATTCCACCTCCCTCTTTCATTTACTTTCGCACCCTAGCCTCAAGTTTAATGCCGCCGATATTCTTGATCTCTTAAGAGAATCACGCCGCCACCGCACCTCCTTGTGGCACCGGTTGCGGCAAAAATCAGCTGCCAAAAATCAGAAAGTTGTCGATCTCATTGAGGGTTTCAGCCGCCAAGTCTCCTCTACCTCTCCCACCAAAATCCTCTACAGTTTCCTCCAGAGAACCGACCTTTTAAAAGAGTTAACCCAAATCCCAACTTTAGAAAACGAGCTCCAGATCAAAAACATCAATCTCTTTCTCTCCCTTGCCAAAAAGTTTGAAGCCGAAAATCCCGCTCCCACCGTCATCGAATTTGTCGATTACCTCGAGCTTCTTCTCGAAGCCGGCGACAACCCCGCCCAAGCCGAAATTGAAGACGTCGACACCGTCAGACTCATCACCATCCATTCTGCCAAAGGCTTAGAATTTCCTGTCGTCTTTATTCCCGGCCTCATTACCGGCCGCTTTCCCTCTGTTTCCCGTCGTGACCCCATCGAGTTTCCTGAGAGACTCATTAAAGAAACGTTGCCGAAAGGTGACGAGCACCTCCAAGAAGAACGTCGCCTTCTTTACGTCGGCCTCACTCGAGCGCGGGATTACCTCTATCTCACCTGGGCCAAAGACGTCGGCGGAGTCAGAAAAAGATATCCTTCCGGTTTTCTCCATGAAACTCAACTACCTTCAATTACCCCCGAAACTTCTCCCCAAAAATCACTCTTGGCCATTGCCCCCAAAACCCCACTTCGCATTACTCGCCTCGCTCGTGGTCGAATTGATCTCAAATTCGTCAGCTACTCCCAAATCGACACTTTTAAAACCTGCCCCCTCAAATACAAATACCGCTACGTCCTTCAGGTGCCCGCCAAACCGCACCACGCCCTGACTTTCGGCCAAAGCCTCCACGACACCCTCCGCCATTTTCATCAATTCGAACTAAAGGGCCAAAAGCTCGGTCTTCAAGATCTTCTCTCCATCTATAAACACTACTTCCGTTCCGATGGTTATGAGTCAGAAACCCACAAGAAAGCCCGCTTTCTCGCCGGCCGAAAAGCTCTTAGACAGTACTTCAAGGTCTATCAAAAAAAACTCGGCCAACCCATTGAACTAGAAAAAAGCTTTCGCCTCAAAATCGCCGGCATTCCCCTCATTGGCCGCATCGACCGCATCGACAAAATTGCTGGCGAGCATGAAATTGTCGACTACAAAACCGGCGCCAGCCAAGACAAGAAAAAAGTCGACGTCGACGAACAATTAAGCATTTACGCCTTAGCTGCCAGAGAATCTCTGCATCTTAGCCTCAAAAGCTTAAGCCTCTATTTTCTCGATTCCAACGAAAAAGTCTCTACTACCCGATCCAATCAGGATATGGATAGTACCCTCACTCGTCTTCAAACCACCATTAAGGCTATGAAAAACTCAGATTTTCCCCCCAAACCCGGCTACCCCTTCCCTTGCGGCTTTTGCGAATACAACCGTATTTGCCCCTTTGCGGCCAAGCGAAAATAATTCCTACAACCGCATCTGTTTACCCTGTAGCGAATCTTTACGGGCCCCTTCGCTGTCAAGAAAAGGTAATACTCTTGACAACAAGTAACAGTGATAAACTGATAAATCATATGAAGCAAAACAAATCCGCATCAAAACCCGACTTCTTTTCTTTCCGGGGCTCTCTTAAGGACAAAAAACTTCCTTCTGAGAAAACTATAGACAAAATCTCTCAACAATTTGCTGTTAAGCGCTACTTAAGAAGCCTCAAATATTCTCAATGACTAGTTTCATCGATACCAAAATAGAGTTAAGGATATCACCCGCCGCAAACCCTAACCCTGGCTTCTCTTCCCCTGCAGCTTCTACGAATCAACCGCATCTGTTTACCCCGTTGAATTTCCGAATATGAATCCGGCACAGCCGGAGAATAAGTCGAAAATTCTCTACGGGGTCCTTTCGCGGCCAAGAAAAAGTAAGTCTTGCTGTTAATTGTTACCAAATTCTATTGGTAGACGAATACTACTCATTAGAAAGTTTTCTAAATTCCCTTATTTTTTTATAATTTCCGGCCGAAAGCCTTAACCTATCAGCTCCCACAGATATCCCTACAGGAGGGATAAACATTCCTGTAACAAGCACAACACTATCGATAAATAGTTGGTTATAACCATGCAGATCTTTTGATGTAGACTTTTGAGGTAATGTGGGATTCAGTTCTGTAGCGCCTAAATTCAAGCCCACTTCAGTTATTTTTATATCAGCCAACGTACCTAAGATATAAATTCCTGCTGAAACAGCTGCCGATTCCATCACAAACTCAGGTCCTATCAGATATAGTCCCCCAAACCATATTGCAAAGGAACCAATACCCACCGCAGTCAACAACCCAATTCTACTTCGAAAATTAGCAAAATATTCCGCCCTTCTGTCCAACTCATTCATAACCTATAGTATACATTATTAGGAAAAACTTTATTTGGTCATCAGATGATTAGATTCCATCTCTTGTGGTTTCACGCTTATCATTTCGTCACACTAAGAAAAATAACATTACAGAAAACGCCAAACAGCAAATTGAGGAGAGAACACTACTTTCTTTCCCCCAAACCCCTCTTTAAATCGACTAAATCCCTTCCATCGTTTCAGCTCCCGACTCCCATCGTCAACCCCATCAAAATCAAAAACCTTTAAACGCCTTCGCCTTGCTTCTCGAATCCCTTCCCACGCACACAACGTCGGCGCCATCAGTTTTCGCCCGAGATCGGTCGAACCATTATGCGAATAAAAACAAGCATTCTCACTCGTCATAAAAAAATTCCCCGCCACCAGGTGATTAATCCCGGGATTAAATTTGAAATCCCGGGATTTATGGTCGGTAGAATAAGCCAGCACCACAAAACACTTTTTCCCAAACTCAGCCAATTGCGCCTCATACCACTTCCGCGGCATGGCAAAAATCCCCAGTCGCCGCGCATTCTGCCGCAACAATCCATAAAAGTCATCTCCAAGGGCCGAACCTTTAAGGACTAACCTTTTAAGAGTGTCCCCATCTATTACTTTAATCTTTATACCTCTTCTCTGCGCCAGCCCAATGTTATACCGCGTCTTCGGCTTCATCGCCGCCAGCAGTTGCCTTTCGCTCTTTTTAAGATCCAGCCAAATGGTTTTCCGCGGCAAATAGGAAGTCTTCGTTGGAGAAAACCCCCTCAGCTGCAGTTGCCTGACAAGCGAAGCTGTCGTCGGTTCAACATACAACCGCACCACTCGATGTTTTCGACACACCTTGTCTAAACGAGCAAACATGGCTTGCCCCGTTCTACGGGGTCGCTGCAACTTCGCAATCGCCCAAGGGGTAAGGGGAATTTTCTTAATGTATAAGTAATTTTTAATCTTTGATTTTTGATTCTTGATTTGCTCAGTTTCCCAACCAATCGATTGCAAATACGCCGCCCACTCACCAGCTTGCCTCAGATCTATAAACGTCGTCCGTCTCATCGTTTACCCTGAGCTTTGTCGAAGGGCCCGATCACCCGGCGCAAAAAAGCTTGCGCTCGCAACGCCTTCCACCGCAAATCATCTGCCACTCGATAAAGAGGGTACAGCCTCGGCTCCAACACCAAATCATACGAGCCGACAAATTCAACCAACCTCCCCCCATACCCCTCTTTAAACCGATGAAAGCCATACCACGGGTCTTTGGTATCGGGGTTAGGCCCGAGCGCTCCCCACATATCAAACGTGGTACAGCCTTGGGTTTTGCCATAGCGCATCACTTCCCACATCATCAAGTTCGAGGCCATCATCTCCCGTTTCTCGTTGCTGCTCGCGCCATACGGATAGTAAAGCCAGTTGTTAAACACAAACACCACCCAGGCCACGAGTAACGTCTTCTCATGCCCCGCGGTCAAAAGCCGCGCCACGCCCGCTTTATGCAGCTCCCGCCACATTTTTCGGTGATAGTCTTCTCCATGAGCAAAAAACTCTTGCCGCTGTGTCGTCTCCTTAAGGAGTTTCAAGTACCCCTCAAACGCTTCCACCGAGTTGTCTTCCTTCACTACCACGCCACTGCGTTGAGCCACACGCACGTTATACCGCGTCTTCGGTTTCATCTGCGCCAAAAGATTCTCTTCAGAACTCCTCAAATCAAGCTGGAAACTATAGCGCGTAAATAGCGGCCGACCTTCTTGGCAACCATTACCCAAAAGAAACTGTTTCACTTGCGCAAACTCCGTCGTCGGTGTTTCCACTGGTTTATACACACATGGCTCGAGTTTAATAAATAGGGCCTGGTGTTTTTGACCCAGTTCCCTCAGCGCCTGAAGCTGGGTTAAATCAGGCTTTGCTCCTTTAGGAAAATACCCCACCGTATAACTCGTTTTAGGAATCGGATGAAAAGTTACCTGAATGCCTTGGTGAAGTGTGCTGCCCGCAAATACTCCCACCCGTTCTACTGCCACCCCCGTTTTTTTGCGGAATTCTCCCCACGCCACACTCTGCAGCGGGTGGGGCGCCACTGCGTCAAAACTCGCATAATCAGCCGGCGTAATCGCTCGAATTAACATCAAAAACTATCCCCACGTAATAATTATGCGTCGTCCCGCCTTTGGCGGTACTTCCAATAATCTCATCAGCTTTACTATTTCGATTATACTTAAACATAATTAAACGTGGTTGGAACGTTGAATTGTGTAGCAATTCTTACGTTCCTAACACAAGCCTGGAACACTTAGTTACTCAGCCAAAACATACACATCCACATATCGCGCGCTCCATTGCCCCTCGAGCTTGTCGTAGCCAAGATCAATTATCTTGCCCTTAACTGCCCCGCCCACATCTCCCGCCACTCCAATCCCATATCCTGGCACATAGACGCGGGTGTATAAAGGAATCACTTTGGGGTCGACGGCAACTACTCCATAACCTTGTCGCATCCCCGTCGCCGTCGTGGCGTTGCACCCCAAACAGGATGAATCGTAGCTCACTGCCCAAACGTCTTTGAGAATCTTAGTGTAGGTAATCGGGCCGTAAGGAGTATCCATCGTCGCCGGAATCACTACCTCTTCCACCAATGGCAAAGGCGTCGCCGTCGCCGATGGCGTTGCCGTCGGCGTCGCTGTAGGAGCAGATGTCGCCGCTCCTAACACAACTTTAGCTTCAGCAACTACCAAGGGTCGATCATACTGAGCTGGAGTAAAGTACGTTGGCGAAGCCACAAACAGCGCCGCCCCGATGAGATTCAAAGTCACAACCAGTTGAGGCAAAGAAGCAAACATAGAAGGGCGAGTCGAAATTGTATCCTAGAAATCCAAAAGATCAAACCGCCTCTCCGCAAATTCTATCAATTCCTCAGGTATTTCCCCCACAAATCTGGATACCAAATTGCGATTACGCGACCCAAAGTACAGCCGCTGCTGCGCATAGGTCAAATACAACCGCTCCTTCACCCGCGTCATGCCTACATAAGCGAGCCGCCTCTCTTCCTCGAGCTCTTCTTTATCGAGCATTGCCCTCGAATGGGGGAAAAGTCCTTCTTCCATGCCGATTAAAAATACTACCGGAAACTCTAAGCCCTTGGCCGCGTGCATCGTCATCAGCGTCACTCTGTTATCGTCATCACCAGCTTTATCCCTAGCATCGCGCAACCGATCGTTTTCCACCAAGGCCACGTTTTCCAAAAACAACACTAGATCAGGGAATTCCTTCGCCACCGACGCTAATTCTTTAATGTTCTCTATCCTCATCGCATCTTCTTCATCCTCCTCATCATAAAGCTCCAAGTATTTGGTGATTTCCAATATCCGCTCTAACAGCACCACGGTCGCTTTTTTCCTCAAAGACTCACCTAAGTTCTTCTGCCATTCGAGAAACTTCTCCAGTCGCCTCGCCCCTACCTTCAAAGCCCGCTCTTGGCTCACCGCATCCTCTGGGTTAACTACCAATCTTAAATAGGCCAAAAGATCCTTAATTTCTTTGCGCTGATAAAATCGCGTTCCGCCCACCAGTTGATAGGGGATACCCTCTCGCACCAACGCCTCCTCAATCGGCCGGGATTGGGCATTAGTCCGATACAAAATCGCAAAGTCTTTATATTGCCGTGACCCTCCGCCATTAACGCCTTCTTTAATCGTAGCCACCACAAATCTGCTCTCATCCCGCTCGTTCATCGCTTCAAATACCTGTACCTTGCCCCCTTTTCCTTGGCTCGTCCATAGCTTTAAAACAGGATGAGTTGTGTTCCGCGCGATCAGACTACTCGCCGCATCTAAAATCGTCTGCGTCGAACGGTAATTCTGCTCCAGGTGATACACCGTCAATTCCGGAAACGCCTGTTCTAGCCGTTTTAAATTGCGAAAATCCGCCCCTCTCCATTTGTAAATACTCTGCGCTCCTTTGCTAGCAGGGTGGTCAAGGTAAATTGAGCCTGGTTGGTATCTTGATACTCATCGACCAGAACATACTGCCATTGTCTCTGATACCGTGCCAAAATATCCGGGTGTTTTTGCCATAGCCTCACTACCTGGAATAGCAAGTCATCAAAATCCAGGGCTTGGGCGGCACGCAAGATATTTTGGTACCGCGCATACACATTGGCTACCATTTTTTGCCATTCACCGCGCGCCAGCTCCGAAAACTGACTTACTCCGATGAGCTCGTTTTTGGCTGACGATATGGTTGAGAGCACCGCCCGCGCCTTTTTAACCTCACCCCCATAACCCAAATCACTTAAAGCTTTTTTCACTGCCTCCACTTGATCATCCTCATCATAAATTACAAAGCTCGGTGCCATGCCTATTGCCTGGCCCGCTTGCCGCAATATCCTCGCGCATAAACTATGGAACGTCCCCGCAAAAGCCGGCGCTTTCCCTACCAGTTTTTCTACCCGCTGCCGCATCTCCCCAGCAGCTTTGTTGGTGAAGGTCAAAAGCAAAACCTCTTCCGGCCTTGCCGTCTGAGTCTGGATCAGCTGTGCCACACGGTAGGTAATGCATCGAGTCTTGCCGCTCCCCGCCCCCGCCAAAACCAACAGTGGGCCGTTGAGGTGTGTGACCACCGCTTGTTGTTGCGTGTTCAAGTCTTTGAGTAAGTCCTGCCCCATGCTAGAATTAAATCCTAAATCCAGGAAAATTCTAAACTCTAATTTCTAAATCTTAGACAATCATAAAATTCAAAGATCAAATTTCAAAACGGTTTTAAATTTTGGATTTTTAATCTTAAGAATTTGTTTAGAATTTAGGATTTAGTGCTTGGGATTTGTTTAGAAATTAGAAATTAGGAATTAGAAATTTACGGACTCCATCTTCTCAAAAATGACTCCATCTTTAAAGCACCATCTCACTTACCTCATCGCTAATTGGAAAGCCAACAAAACACCTCAAGAAGCCCAACATTGGCTGAAGACAGTTTCAGCCCTTCTGCCGTCACCTTCCTCTCACCTCAAACTCATCCTTCTCGCCCCATTCATCCACCTAGGCTCGCTCGCTAGAACCCTTCCTCGCCATCTCCTCGGCGTCCAAAACCTCTCTCCGTTTCCCGACGGCGCCTACACCGGCGAAATTTCCGCCCGCATGGTCGCCCCCCTCGCCAGTTTCGCCCTCTTGGGCCATTCTGAACGCCGCCATTATTTCCACGAAACCTCTGCTGAGATTGGCCGTAAAGTCACCTTAGCTCTAGAAGAAGGCATCACCCCTATCCTCGCCGTGAGCCACACTACCTGGCGTGAGCAACTCAACCAACTCTCAGAAGCTGAAAAACAATCCACCATTATCATGTACGAACCCCCAGAAGCCATTAGTCGTCAAGTCGGCCCCATCGGCCAAGGTAGCGCCGCCCCCCTCGACGAAGTCATTACCATGATTAAAGAAATTAAAAAATCGACTCCCCAAAGCCCAGTGCTTTATGGTGGTAGCGTCAAACATACCAATCTCGCTGACTTTCTCAAATCTAAGGTAATCGACGGGGTGGTCTCGGGTTCGGCCAGCCTAAATGCCGAGGAGTGGCTCAAACTAATCGAAATTACCCAAAGGTTTCGTGGCTAAATCACACCACTTTTTCACCAAAGTCAAACGAAAAGTGGCAGTCTATCTGCCCTTCTTAAGTCGGGCAGCCCTCGTTGTCATTGGCCTTATCGCGGTCGCCCTCGTCGCTCTGCTGCTGCTTCGGCTCTTGGGTTATATTCAAAGCCCCACCAAAACCGCCTTATCTCTTTTCCAAAGCCCAAAATCAGTACTCAAATCTACCCTCGGTCGCACCAACGTCCTCATTCTCGGCAAAGGCGGTGCCGGTCACGAAGCTCCGGATCTCACCGATACCATCATCTTCCTTTCCTATAACCACGAGACAGGCACCGCCCTCATGCTTTCCCTTCCCCGCGATATTTGGGTTGACTCCCTCCAAGCCAAAATCAACACCGCCTATTACTATGGCGAAGAGCGCCAACCTGGGGGTGGGGGCCTCATTTTAGCTAAATCTGCTGTCTCCGAAATCGTGGGTCAACCAGTGCACTATGCCGTGGCCCTCGATTTTACTGGCTTTACTCGCCTCATCGATGCCTTAGGTGGCGTGGACATCGACGTTCCAAGATCCTTCAATGATTTGAAGTACCCCATTCCCGGCAAAGAAAACGTCCTCCCCGAATCAGATCGCTACGAAAAGCTTCACTTTGATTCTGGCCTCCAAACCATGTCCGGCGAACGCGCCCTCAAGTATGTTCGCTCCCGCAATAGCGAGGGAGAAGAGGGGACCGACTACGCCCGCGCCGTTCGCCAACAACAAGCACTCTTAAGCCTCCAAGACAAGCTGTTATCATCAAAAGTCCTGCTCAATCCTAGAAAAGTCAGTGAACTCATGGGTTTGGTCTCTACGAGCATCACTACCGATATCAGAAACGGCGAATACACCGGTTTCCTCAAAATCGCTCTCGGGTTTGATCGCGCCAAACTCCGCAGTGAAACTATTGATCAAGGGGACAAAGCAGCCAACCGCCCCGGTTTATTAACTAACCCCCCTCCAGCAGATTTTCAAGGTCAATGGGTCTTAGTCGGGGAGAATAATTCCTGGGACAAGGTTCAAGAGCACGTCACCTCTTTACTTGATGCTCAGTAACAAGATAAAAGAACCACTCCTATTATCGGAGTGGATGAATCCTTAAAATTTTCGGCGCCAGCCGAAAAGCGTTACCTCGCCTGAGCGAAGCGAAGGGTAGAGATAATTTCATGGCCAAAAGTAAGTTGTCACTTTTTCCTGCCACTGAATCCAAATCCTTGTGGCTTATCCTCGCCGCGGGCCTAGTCCTCCGTATCATCCTTACCCCGTATCTTACCTATTTTCTCGATCTTTACACCTACATCGCCTGGAGCGATAGCCTAAGAGACGTCGGCTTCAGGGAGTTTCTTACTTCCAATTGGGTCGACTACCTCCCTGGCTACCCCTACATCCTCTTTCTTCTCGCCCATATAAAGCAGACATTCGCCTTGACCACCGACCCCGCTCTGCGCCTTGTCTATAAGTTTCCCTCTATCCTCGCCGACATAGGTACCGCCTCCGTCATTTATAAGTTAGTTTGGCACTTTACCAAGAAAAAACTCTCAATTTTCCCCGTAAAGCTTCGCCACGGGGCAAGTAATTTTCAATTTTCAACTGCCTTTATTGCCACTGCTCTGTATCTCTTTAACCCCGCCATCTTTGCCAACTCCACTCTTTGGGGCCAGACAGACAGCTTCACCGCGCTCGCTGCCACCTTTGGGCTTTACGCCGTGTGGGTACTGTCATCGCCCATCGTCGCCGGCTTGAGCCTCGGCTTAGGCGCTCTCGTCAAACTCAATACCCTCCTCATCGTTCCGCTCCTGGTAGTGGGCTGGCTTAAAACCAAAAACTTCAAAAAAATTATCATCTTTGCCGTTACCACGGGCATAATTTTCGTCGCCGGCTTCATCCCCTTTAATAACCAACCCGAGCTTCTGCCGTTTATCGTCGATCGCATTGCCATCACCGCTAATCAATATCAATACACGTCGTTAAATGCCCTCAACTTTTGGTTTCTCCTCCACGGCTCCTGGCAAAAAGACACCCCCACCTTTGTCGGCCTCGAGCTTCACACCTGGGGTAATCTCCTTTTTCTCTTCGTCAGCGGGGTAGTCTTGTCTGCTTTGCTGCGTCGTCGCCTTACCCTCGAATCAGTCACCCAGACGGGAGCCTTAATTTTTCTTGCCGCCTTCCTCTTTCTCACCCGCATGCACGAACGTCATCTTTTAGCCGCTCTCCCATTTTTTCTTCTCACGGGAACGCTCACCACAAAATGGCGCTGGTATGTCAGTATTAGTCTTATTTATCTCGTTAACCTCATCTTTGGCTTTCAGCAAGGTCCCGGCAATCCTCATATCTTAAATCTTCCCAGCTGGCTGCCTCGGCTGACCAGCCTCGCCTCTCTCGGGCTATTTTTTGTTTTGTTGTCTAAGTTCGTTAAAGACATCGCCTGGCCCAAACTTCATCTGGATCTGCCCCGCCTTCCCACCTCTCCAAAAACACGCCTAATTATCATCATTCTTGTTCTCTCCCTCACCATTCGTCTCATTCGTCTCGGAATTCCGGCCACTTTCTATTTCGACGAAGTCTATCACGCCTTCACCGCCCAAGAAATGCTCAAAGGTAACCCCAAAGCTTGGGAATGGTGGCACACGCCTCCAGAAGGTGTTGCCTACGAGTGGACCCACCCGCCGCTCGCCAAGCAGTTTATGGTTTTGGGCATGACCATTTTTGGCCCCACCGCCTTTGGTTGGCGCCTCTTTAGCACCCTCTTCGGCACCGCCAACATATTTTTGGTCTACTTGTTAACTAAAGAATTATTTTCTGCTAAAAGCTATAAGCTAAAAGCTATAAGCTCATTGCCGCTCCTAGCGGCCACTCTCTACTCTGTAGAGAGCTTGTCCTTTGTCCAAAGCCGCATCGGGATGAATGACACCTACATGCTCTTTTTTGTCCTCCTCAACGTCCTGCTAACTTTAAAGCACAAATATCCTGCTGCGGCCTTAAGCCTCGGTTTGGCTCTCGCTACCAAATGGTCAGCCATCTACATTCTGCCAGTATCGGCTCTAATATTTATCCAAAGCCACAAACCAAACTTCAAAAAGTATTTAGCCTTTGGCATTTGGCATTTGCTCATTCCGGGAGTCATCTACTTAGTTGCCTATCTTCCATTCTTTCTCAATCACTCTTGGTCAACCTTTATCGAGCTGCAAAAACAAATGTACTGGTATCACACGAGATTAGTCGCCACCCACGACTATAGTTCGCCTTGGTGGTCGTGGCCGCTGCTCCTTCGCCCAGTCTGGTACTACGTCGATTACGCTGAAAATCAAATTGCCAATATCTACGCTCTCGGCAATCCCATTATTTTTTGGGGCGGCCTGGTAGCGGTCCTCTACGTTCTTGCAACACTGTTGAAAGGGATTCTCATTAAAAGGAAATTTTCAATTTTCAATTTTGAGCTGGCGAAAAACGGCGGCCGAGGAGAACCGAGGCGTAGCCATTTTCAATTTTCAATTTTACTAGCTGGCTATCTTGCTTTCTTATTGCCCTGGGCTCTCTCGCCCCGCATTATGTTTCTCTACCACTATCTCCCCTCTATCCCATTCATGGTCATTCTTCTCTCTTGGTCGCTCACCCAACTCTGGCACTCGGGTGTGCTCGGTAAACGCTTAACTATTGGCTATTGGCTATTGGCTATTGGCATCTTTATCTTCTTCTATCCTCACCTTACCGGTTTACCCGTGAATACCTCTTGGGCTCAAAACTTTTTCTGGCTCAAAAGTTGGAAGTAGATTGTTCTGAATGACAAAATCAACCTATGGTAATCGGTCATCCTGAGCGTTAGCGAAGGATCTCTTAATAACCTTATGTAGTCTTGTAGAGATCCTTCGGTCGTACCTCCCTCAGGATGACACCACCGAAACAAGAAGTAAGTAATTTTGTAACTCGAGTCAGACAAACTAGAGTAGAAGCACTAAAACTCCCAAAAGCACAGTCACGATTCCTGCTCCCAAAAGCCCCACCGTCGGTCCACTCACCCCAGCTTCAGGCAAATTATCTCCACTCGTTGGCTGCGACACTCTTGGGGCAGCAGAAGGCGTTGGTGTCGGCGATGCGCCACCAAGATCACACGTGCAGTCCCCATCGTTGGGGCACAGCGAATTGACACACGAACCACTGACACACACCAGCGCCCCTACGCAATCGTTATCTACCGTGCAACTCCCTTGACACGCCGTGGCCGTCGGCGACGGTGATGGCGATGGCGAAGCCGTTGGACTTGGCGACGGTGAAGGGCTGGGGGAAGCAGAAGGTGAAGGTGAAGCGCAGCTTAATAAGGACTCTTCAATCGAAGCTACCAACTCATTTTTCTTCTTCTCTTTCTCAAAAACCCTGATTCTCACCTTTTTTACTCCAGCAGGAGGCAGAGGTTGATAAGTAAAAGTAAACGTGCCCTTTTCTTCGTCTGGGTGATCAAAATTTTGCTCATTATCCCAACCACTACTTGTCTCAGAAAAATCGGCAGTTACCGTAAAACTCTCCCGCTCCGGCACAGTCACTGTAAACCCATTACAAATTTGGGCTATTGGCCAAGGTTCTTCTTTCGCCGGAGCCGGAGCAGGTGCCGTCGGCGCCACCGGCTCTGGCCCAATTTCTTGAAGTCTTAACGCCGTGATAATCGCCACCGTCCCCAATAACAATACTGCCAACACCACGCCCACAATCAGGAGCGTCCGCCGTTTTTTCCCGCCGCCATTGCCCACATCACTCGAAGTAAAAGACGTTCCTGCCGTCGCTTCCGGGATTGGGCTGGGAGGAGGTGGTGGACTAGAAGGTAATGGTGGTGGAGCAATAGGTGGAGTACTCATAGGTAAAAGGTGCCATGTCTATCACGGCTACTTTCTAAAAAATCTACAACAGCAGTACCAATATTCCGAGTAACACCGTTGTCAACCCTGCACTCAAAAGCCCCAAAGTCGGCAAACTCACTCCCGCTTCAGGCAGCTCCACCGTTTCCACCGTCTCCGGCGTCGGCTGAGGCCCACCCACCGCACAAGTGCAATCTCGCTCGCTCGGGCAGCTAGCATTCACACATACTCCGTTTGAGCAGATGAGGCTGCCAGCGCAGTCGGCATCCACTACACAATTGTTGTAGCAACCAGTGGGCGGAGAAGGCGAAGGAGTCGGAGTCGGCGTTGGTGAAGCCGATGGCGAAGGTGACGGAGACGGAGAAGGAGACGGCGAAGGCGAGGCGGATGGGCTAGGTGATGGTGACGGTTTTGCCGATGGCGAAGGCGAAGGTGACGGAGACGGGCTCGCCTCAACCGTAAACACCAACGTACAGACTGATTCCTTTGCCGGCGCCGGCGCCGGCGCAGTCGGCGCCACCGGTTCTGGCCCAATTTGTTGCAGCCTCAATGCCGTCACCACCGCCACCACTGCCAATACCAGTGTAGCGATCGACAGTAAAACAACTAGCGCTGTTTTATTTTTCATGAAAGTTTCTAATCACTTTTACCCCACTCAGTACAACGTGACTTTGAACTATCAGTGCACACCCGACACTGCACTTGCCAGCCTCCTGCCTTATCAATCATTATTTTTGCCGTGGCTTTCGCCTTGTTGTCGCTCCGCGTGCCCGCTACTTTGGTGTAAGCACCACTACCCACTTTGTAGCGGAACTCATACGCTGGATCAGCCGCCGAAAATTCTGCCTCACACGTAAACGTCACTTCCTGGTTAAGTTTAGGGTGATCGACATTTTTACCCAAGCCCTCGCACTCCAGCTTCTCTTTTTTCTTTTTCTCACCTGGCTTATCAGTTTCAGTTACTTCCCGGTTACCCCCCGGCCCGCTACACGATGGGTCACACAAGCTCACCGCCTGCCACCCACCATTTTTATCTGTCGACCGTCTTCTATCCACTTGGGCGCAGGGGCTACTACTCGTACCGAAGGAAAAACTCGGACTTTCACCTACCCCGGACTCACATTTTCTGTCTGCACTGCAGCGGTCGCAACTAAAGAAGATATAATCCCAGCCGCTCTCTTGAATAATATTGTTCTTATCCACTTCGTCCCCGCCTGCTTTCTGTTTTTCCTCCCAAGAGTGCGAAGCATCCGCCGTCGGCACTACCTTACCTTCCTCATTCACAAACACCGCTAGGCCATCCCCCTTTGCATCGGTAATGGGTGCGTCTTTATATTCTTCTGTCTTTTTTAATTCTTTATTCCGGTCTTTTATACTGTCTTGCTCTTTGTCCCAATTTTTATCACTTCTTGTTGTCTGGTTTTCACCTGGCTTGGGCGGCGCATCCGGGTGATGCCCTCCCGGAATTTTGGCACACCAGGACTTTAGATGATCGTCAGGTTCGTTGACGCACTCCATCGCCCAAGCTTTAGTGGCCAAGATACCGAAAGCGACACTCATCGCCACTACACTCAAAACCGCCATACCCTTCCTGATGATTGCTAGAGAGAAATGTTCTTGCATAACACCACTTATTCGCTCGTCAGAGTAGTGCTCACCTTAACCACAATTGACTGCGGCATATCTTCCTCCTCGGGCGAGTCATAGGAAATAATTAGCCAATCAAATGCCATGATAGTGGGATCGTCATAGTAAGCTGTGAAATAACTCACGGTACCTTCTGGCTCACTCGTCAGCGCCATCTCGCCCAACAATATATATTCACTCTCTCCTAATAATTTGTACTCGCTCCCCCTTTGGATCCATAACTTCGGCACCGTCTCGCTCTCACTAGTCAACCCGGTGACTCGCGAGAATACAAAAACGAGTCCTTCTTCCGGATCGTACTTGAAGTAAGCCGAGCCCGAGACACCACTGTCTGGTTCAGCCATAGTCACTGCTTTAATAGACAAATCCACTGGTGCAGTCGGATCTTGAGATACGTACTTTTGCACTAAGTATTGGTACATATCGGGCATAATCTCCTTATTGTCAATCACCCCACTGGCTTGGAGTGCCGGAGCCCGCGTTTCTGTTGTCTCTTGTGGTGAACTCAACCTCGTCACCCCCACTCCTATCCCTCCCCCGATCACCAACATTAAAGCCACTAAACCGACGACTTTCAGTGCTTTCGAGCCTTTTTTAACATGCTCTTGTGGTGCTTGAGGTGCCTCTACTTCAGGAGGGACCTGAGCCTCATCTTTGCTATCACTAGGGTCAGGCCCACTCGCCATTAACGTCGTTTTTGTCTCCGCTGGTTTGGCTGCTTTTGCCGGCTCTTCTTCCTTTAGTAAAGCCTCAGCTTTAGCCTTGGCCGCTTCCAGTTCCGAAGGTGTGGGTGCCTGAGTAGAATAGGGAGACGTCGTAGTTTGAGGTTCACTCGGAATTTCTGTCTGGGGGGTAGCCGAAGATTCTTGTGGGGAAGAACCGGCAGTAGTCGCAGGTGATTTTTGGGTATCTGTTGAAGTAGGCGAGTCGGTCATGGGCAACACCAATAATTCGGACCATCATCTGAGTGTTTTAAACTTTGAGTCTCAATTGCCAAAACACTCCCGCACCAAAGAGGCCCAGACCCAGTATGAAGAGGGCTAAGGTTGGTGTCAAGTTTCCCGCCACCGGCACCCCGCTCGCCGTTGAAGGTTGCGACACTCGTGCTGAATCAGTCGCCGTCGGCGCAGGTGAAGGCGAGGGGCTGGCCGTCGCCGATGGCGTTGCTTCAAATGCCGGCAAACTCGAATTCCCCTCTGCCGCCAGCACTACAAAAGACCGCGACAATCTTTGCAAAATCCCGTTCTCGTCAGTATAGGACACCGTCACCGTATGCTCTCCCGCAGTCAGGTCCGCTGGCGGCGACCATTGCCAAAAACCATCATTTCCCACTTCAATGGTATCCGTGTATGGCGTCGGCGACTCCACCGTAATCGTCAAGGTGACGTTTTTGGGGCTGGTGCCAAATATTTCTGGCCTGGTAGTCGCTACTTGTTCGCCTTCCGCCTCAGGATTAACTATGCCTAGCTCATAAGACGAACTAGCTTCTTGAGCTGGCCCCAAAGACTGCAACGAAAACTTACTTTGCTCCAAAGTAGCCTCCGCAGTCTCACTGGTATCACCATCCAGTTCCGCTCCAGGGGGCACGCTAGTTTCCTCCTGATCTCCACCCCCGCTTGAGCCGCGGAAATCCAAGGTTTGTCCCATAGTTATCGGCGGCACCGGCGCATCGTTAGCCGTGGTCGTCACCGCCGTCGCTGTTTGCCCTTGGCCATCTTGCACAAACAATTCCACCAAAGTTGCTTGGCGGTCGTAGTCAACATATTGAGCTAAATCTCGTGTTCTCGCCGTCGACAATGACACCGCCCAGTTGCCTTCAGCCTTAGCCAGAGCCGACAGCGGAGTTGAATTAGGCAAAGTCACATACACTAGCGCCCCCGAAGCTGGGCCACCTTGAGAAGTTTGGATCGTGCCGTAGACAGTATCAGCTGGCGGCGGCGTCCCCAACACCGCTGGCGTTTGCACCGAATAAGCTTGGCCGCCATTATCGAACAACACTCGTTGTGCCCCCGACCCTAGCTTAAAGTAATAGGTCGTCTCCGGCTTAAGCCGAGTCATAGTCACGTGATGCGTCAGATACGAGCCCACCGATCCCGACAACTGATCTCGATCATCACTCACCGTTTGATCTAAGCTTCCCGCCGCCGTCCCATAACGCACAAAGCCCACCGTGACTTGGTCAGTAATCCAAGACACCGAAAACGAATTTTCCGAAATATTGGTAATTTTTATTTCTTTGGGTGTTTCCTCCGCTGCCGCCCGGGGAATGAGCGTCGCCCGTCCCACCAAAAATAAACCCGTCCCCAAGCCCGCAATCAAAAGCAGTAAGCCCAACAACGTGGGTATTCGTTTAGATAGAAGGTTGCTAAATACTGCCACTGGTGGTTGCCTCCTCCGTGTCAGAAGTTGTATCGATAGTAACACTTCCGCTTGCCTCAGGAGCCTCAACAGGCGCCAGCTCAATCGGCGTTACCTCTAGCGCATTAAGTTCAGCTGACTCAATGTGCAGTCGCCCCCGAATGAGCTCTAGCGCCTCTTGGTCCAAGCTTTCTTTTATGGGCTCCTGTTCCTCAGCTGATACCTCAATCTCCGCAGGTCTGGCCAAACTCCGAAACACTTCAAAACCTACCCATGCCAACACCGTGATCGTCGTAAATATCGCCAGGTAAAGATAAGAAACGGACAAATGATCAACATCAAGAGGCTGCTTCATCTGGAACCTCCTCCATTCGAGCCTGGCAGGGTACCATGGGCTTTAGCCCCATGGAGGAATGCCAGGCAGAACGAACTCCGACAGGCGAAGCCCGAGGATACCACGGGCGTTAGCCCGTGGTTGTTCATAATCTCTGAGGCTGGCAACATCAGCGCCGCCCCTGTCAGCTCTGCTATTATAGGAAACCCCTGCCGCGACACACCCTGGCTACTCGAAAGTAGCATCACTTCGTCAAGGATAATAATTCGATCCAGTCGCTCGATTGTCTCCAAAAACGCTTTGACATCAGCAAAATTTCCCCCCACCGTCAAAGACACCGGTACCCCTACTACCTCTTGTTCCCCCAAACTTTGTCGTCCCTCTTCTCCCTCAGGATCAATATCCGTGGCCACCAGAGTGACATTATTTTGCGCTGCCAGATATTCAAATGTCAAAAGCAATCGATCTGCTGCGGCATCGGCTGGCAGGACATTCTCCACCAAAACTAGCTCTTCCGAGAGATTCCCGAGCTCACCTTGGAGTACATTCAAGGCCGCAATCTTGGTATCCAACGCCG
Organism: Candidatus Chisholmbacteria bacterium; assembly: GCA_016176555.1. Lineage (GTDB taxonomy): Bacteria > Patescibacteriota > Microgenomatia > UBA1400 > JACOWY01 > JACOWY01. Next base: position 31,960 of record JACOWY010000005.1, read on the forward strand.
CATCGACTTTACGTTTATCTTCTATCTCCCGCACCAAAAGCCCAATCGTAGTCAACGTCGGTCGAATCGCCAAAAGAGAAAAAAAGGTCACCGTCATAAATGACAACAACACAAAAAACGACACTTTTACGATCGGTCGCTCGTAAATTTTCCGCAAATTCCCGTAGTATTGTCGATAGCGGTAATATTCCCGCCGATAATCAAAGACCATCGTTTCCTTCCGCCGCTTGTTGTCGCGGTACCTCTTGGCTTTGCGCCGTCTTCGCTCCTGACCTTTGCGCCTCAATCTCAAAATCAAGCCCATTGCCCTGGCTCCCGGCGCTACTGATTCGTTTGACCGTCACCTTGGAGAATCCTTTTTCTGCCCGCATCGTGGAAAGGAGCGTCTGTAAACCCGCTTCAGAAAAAGCTATTCCTTGGAATGTCACCGCCTCGGGGGTATAAGTTAAACTGGTATACACGAGATCTATCGGCGTTAACCGCGCCGTCGTGGTCATTAAAGTGGCCATACCTAACTGCTCCGAAGTCAATTCTTTGACTAAATCAAGCCTCGCTTGTAGCACCCGCACCCTAGACTCTATCGTCGCATAGGAAGCGAGGACATTCTGTTTTGCCGCCATGGCTTCATTAAGATCCGTCATTTGCCGATCCAAAGAAAACCGCGCTAAAAATGAGCTAATCACCACGAGCTCCGTGCCGATGACAATGTACCTTCCCACCGTCAACGCCCATTTGAGAAACTTGCCTAAAAAGCTTCGCTCAAATTCGTCTTTAGGGAGTAGATTAATGGTCAATGTCTGGGCAGTCATAGCAAGATATTCCTTTAAAAATCTAAATCAGCGCTTCCTCGGCCCCGCTTAGCGAGGCGTAGAGATGCACAACCAACCTCTCTCTATTCGAAAAGAGGTCCTTAACTCCCAGTATAACAAGAGATCCTTATCAGCGCGATACTAACTGAATTCTAAAAGCAAAAGAGGCAATGCTGATCTCTAAGCAATTTTCTTCTTCGCCCGACCCGATTTTGTTTTTTTACTTACAGTTTTCTTTGCCGCAGCAGTTGACGTGGCCGCCTTGCCCATTTTCCGCGCTGCTTTTATCAATCGAGACTTAAGTCGCGCCGCCGTGTTGGGGTGAAGCACTTTCTTTTTGGCCGCTCTATCCAGCGTTGCCTGGGCTTTTTTCAAGCTATCCGAAGTTGGTCGCCATCGAGCCTGCTTTACCGCCAGACTCACTTGCTCCCGAATGCGCCGCTTAAATACCGTTCTCCTGATATCACGTCTTAAAGCTTTTCTCGCTGAAGTAGTTATTGGCACGGCGCTAATTTTAACAAAAACCTCTGGCAAAAACAATTCTTCTGGGGTACACTAGTCTAAATGGTCAGCCATCTATTACAAGACAGCCGAATACCGTCCCGCTTAGCGGGGCGGATGAACCTGCCTGCCGGCAGGCAGGGGCGATCTAAAAGGAATGATCCGGCGAAGCCGGAGAATTCAAAGCGGCCCGTCAAACGGGCCAGCCACGTTCGACTGTGGCGTAACAAACTGTTTTCTCTACAGAGAGAAAACCCCGGCCTATTAGGCCGGGGAAGTTTATTTCGTAATGGTTCTCGTTTGTTCTCCAGGGAACAAACCAATATTCTTTCTGCCGCCACGGTCATCACCGGGGCGGTATTTCTCGCGGCCATTGTCGGGGTTATTAGAAACAGGCTTTTAAACGCCTATTTTTATACCCCCGAGTTGTTGCCCCAACTTGACGCCTATTGGGCTGCCTTCCGTATCCCCGATACCATCTTCCAACTTCTCGTCATTGGCGCTCTCTCTGCTGCCTTTATCCCCGTTTTTAGCAAATATATTAACGCAGACAAAAATGAGGCGTATCACGTTGCCTCTGCCACCGTCACCGTCATAGTCTTCATTTTTGCCCTGGTCGCTACCCTCATTGCCATTTTTGCTCATCCCCTTTCCTCTTTCATCACTCACGGATTTTCCCCTAACCAAATCGACACCATGGCCAACCTCACCCGCATCATGATTTTTGCTCAGGTATTTTTTGCTGTTTCCAACTTCCTCACCGGCATCATTCAAGCCCAAAAACGCTTTCTCGTTCCCGCTCTCGCCCCCATTATGTACAACGTCGGCATCATTTTAGGCACCGTGCTGTTGAGCCGCAGCATCGGCATCTATGGTCCAGCAGTTGGTGTCGTCCTCGGCGCCTTTCTCCACTTCGCCGTCCAGTTACCCTTAAGTCGAGAACTGGGTTTCCGGCTTCATTTCGTCTGGGATCCGTTACACCAAGGGGTCAAGCAAATCGCCCGCCTAATGGGACCCCGAACACTTGCTCTCTCTATCACCCAACTCGAACTTACCGTCATGGTGTATATCGCTTCCGCGCTCACTGCCGGCAGCCTTACCATTTTTTATCTCGCCCAACAACTCATGAATCTCCCTGTTCGCTTAGTCGGTCTGCCCATCGGCCAAGCTTCATTCCCGTTTTTGGCTAAAGAAACTGCCGCCGAGGAAAAAAAAGAATTTACTCAAACCTTAACCCACTCCCTCCTCCAAATTCTCTACGTTGCCCTCCCTCTAAGTGCCATCCTCATCGTCTTGCGCATTCCTCTCGTTCGTCTTGCCTACGGAGTCAAAAACTTTCCTTGGGCTGCCACTCTCCTTACTGGTAAAGTTGTCGCCATTCTGGTTCTCTCCACCTTTGCCCAAGCTATTGCCCAAATTCTCGTCCGCGCCTACTATGCCAGACACGATACCAAAACACCACTCATTATCGGCATCGTCAGCGCGGCCGTTAATATCACCGCTGCCTTCCTCTTTGTCTTCCAGTTTAATCTGGGCATTATTGGCTTGGCCTTTGCCTTAACGCTCGGCAACATTGTTCATGGCGTCGGCCTATTAGTAGTCATGTATCAAAGACTTGGCAGCATCACCCATCGGCAACTTACTGTCCCCATCGCCAAAATGGCCCTTTCCACTTTCCTCACCGGCATTTCGCTTTGGATTCCCCTCCGTCTTTTGGATCAACTTGTCTTCGACACCACCCGCACCCTCCCTCTGGTTGCCTTAACCGGCACCGTTGCTATCATCGGCACCGGCTTCTATCTGCTCTTTTCAAAACTTTTACGTATTAAAGAGCTCGATACATTCAAGGAGCTCATTCACCGAGTCGGTAACTGGCGCCACCTGTTAAGTCAATCCCAAGAAACCATCGGTCCCGTCCCCCAATCCCAGGAGTAAATTATGGCTGTCCCCATCAGGAACTTTGCCATCATCTCTCACATAGATCATGGCAAGACTACTCTCACCGACCGCCTTTTGGAACTCACTCATAGCCTTAATTCGCGCCACCGCACCGACCGCCTTCTCGACTCCAACCCCATCGAACGCGAAAGGGGCATCACCATCAAACTCGCCCCCGTCCGCATGATATATCATGCGCAAATTCCAAATTTTAAGCACCAAATTCTAAATAAATCTCAAATTAAAAATTCAAATAATCAAAACAGGTTAGGATTTAGAAATTTGGATTTAGGATTTGCAGATTCAGAATACATTCTGAATCTGATAGATACTCCCGGTCATGCCGACTTTAGTTATGAAGTCGAACGCACCCTAGCTGCTTGCGAGGGTGCCATTTTGCTCGTTGACGCCACTCAAGGCATCCAGGCTCAAACCCTCGCCACCGCCCAACGCGCCCTCGACCACAATCTAGTTCTCATTCCCGTCGTCAATAAAATCGACGTTGCTTCTGCGGAGCCCGAAAAAGTAGCCGAACAAATGCAGCTCACTCTTGGTTTCACAAAAAAAGAAATCATTCCCATCTCTGCCAAAGTCGGCACTAACGTTGAGAAGCTCCTCGCCGCCATCGTCGAGAGACTCCCAGGGCCGAAAGGCGAGAGCCGTAAACCACTTCAAAGTCTGGTGTTTAACTCTCATTTCGACGAGCATCAAGGGGTTATCGTCAGTGTGCGGGTTTTCGAGGGCCTCTGTAAACCAGGGGACACGCTCAAGTTTTTTGCCACCAACACCTCGTTCCGAGCCCTGGAGGTTGGCGTCCATACCCCGAGCCGCGAATCCAAACCACAATTGTCAGCGGGAGAAGTTGGCTACATTGCCACCGGCCTCAAAGACGTCAATCTGGCTCGGGTAGGGGATACGATCGTCCACCATCCTTCCGAAACCCAACCCTTGCCCGGCTATCGCGAACCCAAACCTGTTGTCTTTACCGAACTCTATCCCTTAGATAGCGGCGACTTCCCGAGGCTCAAAGAAGCTCTCGCCAAACTCAAACTCAACGACGCCGCCCTCAAATTCGAAGCCTCGAGTTCCAAAGCCTTAGGCCACGGTATTCGCGTGGGCTTTTTAGGTCTTCTCCACGCCGAAATTGTTCAGGAACGCCTCGAGCGAGAATACGACCTCGACCTCATTGCTACAACCCCCATTGTCAACTACGAAATTACTCTCCAAAGCGGTGAAATAAAACCCATTCGCTCCGCCACCGATTTTCCCTCAGTTGATCAAATCCACACCATTAAAGAACCGTATGTCACCGCTACCATTTTAAGCCCGGCTACCTACATTGGCAGCCTCCTCTCTCTCGCCCAAAAACACCGGGCCACCTTAACCGACCAAAAATATCTGGGATCTCAAATCCAATATATCTACGAACTCCCATTAAGCGAGCTTTTGAGTGGCTTTTATGACGAGCTCAAATCCGCTACTTCCGGCTTTGCCAGCCTCGACTACGACCTCTCAGACTATCAACCAGTCGATGCCACCAAGGTTGATATCATCATCAACCACGAACCAATTCCTCCGCTCTCGACAATAATCGTCAAAGACCAAGCCGAAGCTGTCGGTCGCCGTCTCGTCGAAAAACTCAAAGATATTCTCCCGCGGCAGCAATTTGAAATCCCCATTCAAGCAGCTATCAGTGGCAAAATTGTCGCTCGGGCTACCGTCAAGGCCTTCCGTAAAGACGTCACCGCCAAGCTCTATGGCGGCGATCAAACCCGTAAAGACAAACTTCTCAAAAAACAAAAAAAAGGCAAGAAACGCCTCAAAGCTTTTGGAAAAGTGGCGATACCCCAAGAGGCATTTTTAGCAGTTCTGAAAAGTTAGCATCCTTTACCCCGTTAGTTTTCCGAATGTGAAGGCGCAGCCGAACAAGTCGAAAAACTTTTACGGGGCTCAGGAGGCTTTTACAGCTGTGTTGCGCAGGTAAATTAAAAGAGGTTTACCCCGTTAGAAACATGAAAGCGAACGAAGTGAGCGCTTCAAGTTTTTGTACGGGGCTTTTACCGCTGTTCTCCGCCGCTAAAGAGGCTGTTTGGAAAGTATGTTTTGTGACGAAATTTCAGCAGTTCGTGCGAAGCCAGGAGCGACGACGAAACTGTATCAGGCGAAACGATACAGTGAGGAGGAGCAACGCAGCTGCAGCCGAACTGATAAATTGTAGTCAAAAGAGGCTTTCCAAGCAGGCTCTAGGGACTAGGCGAAAGCACCAACCGCACCATACTATTCACGGGCATAAACACGTCATACCGTAATTCCGCTGCCGTCGTCGCCACCGCAGTTACTTTAGTCTGACCCCTCAAAAATGCTTCAGTCACTTCAAACTGTTGCTCCTGAAGATTAGTAAACGTCACCGGCACTGTCTCTGTGTGCTGGGCCCTGGGATCGAAGTTAACCAAGAGTACCTGCACCTCGCCTCCCTTTTCTCCAGCCATTGCCTTCACCCACGTGCCCTTTCCCGTCAAAGACAAACGATTATCAGGTACCGTATTGAGCCAATTCAAAGCCTGATACCGCGGCTTGGCCACTACCCCTTGATTTTCGTGAGTTAAAAGTCCCCACCGTCCCCAAAACTGTTTACCCGAAGGATCAGCCCCGTCTTGCACCTCAAACACAAACCCTCGATCAATCCGGTTGACCATTTCCATTGCCACCGCCATCGTGTGCGCTGCCCCATACATGCCGTCATAACCACCGTCATTTTCGCTGTTATGCCCCCATTCAGACACGATAAATTCCAAGTCCAGTTGCCGTTGGGGAAAAGCTTGAGCCCATGCCCGCGCATCTTCCACATCTTGCCAAAAAACTCCCGGATCCGTGCTGTAGCGATGCCACGAAAAAAAGTCGAGGCGAATGTTGTTCTGGCTGGTGTATTCCAAAAGTTTGTCAAACCAATTTTTATAAAGCCCGGTCGTTGCTGGCCCCCCAATTTTAAATGGCTGCACCTTGCTTACACCTTCTGCTCCTGAAACCGCCGCTGCATATAAGGAAATATAGTTTCGGTCCCCATACGTCCGCCAGCCGCCGAAAAGGTCCGGCTCATTCCACACCTCGTAATACACATTGGGAATGTTCCGGCCCCCTGTGCCACTAAAGTGGCTCACTGTTCGGCTGACGACTACACTCCACTCTGAATAATCTTTCGGCGGCGCCACCGTATCACCCGAAGATAAGACCGCCGGCATGTAAGACAAAGACAAAAATGGCGTCGCTCCCGCCGCCAAAATATCGCTCACCACCGGGTCCAATCGCGACCAATCAAAAGTCAGTGCCCCGCTCTCATCTCTGCCCACCACTTGATAAAAATCATACACATGATCAATCCGCACATATTCAGGCTCTAAGGCTCGCATCTGTGGCACCACGTCTTGGAGCATCCGCCTTGCCTCTTCCCCTCCTTGGGCCAGGTTTTTCCACGGAGTCGGCAATGTGCCCAAAACTCCTTGGGTATCTACTACGATGTTAGCCGGCACACCCCCCGCCCTAGGAAAAAGTAACTGCACCACGTCAATGTTGAACACCACCACCACTATCGCCAAGAGGAGCACACCCAAACCAAAAATTTGCCACCATTGTCGCGAGCGAAGTCTCATCCCTTCACTCTAGCAAGAATATTGCTTTCAGACAATTTCGCAGCCCCCACGCGCCAGGCACGTGATCTGCCCGAACAAAAAGGACGGGTTGACACTCGTTAGCACTCATGATATCTTACTGCTAACACCCGCTTTAGGCGGGAAGCACGAAATTCCAATATCTAAATCCCTGCCTACCGGCAGGCAGGCTAAACGAATCCAAATATTCAAAAAGTTTTGAAATTAAATATTTGAATTTTAATATTGTTTGAGATTTAGTACTTGGAATTTAGAATTTTTTATCTGTATGGATCTCACTGACCGTCAAATTCAAATCATCAAATGTATTGTCGAAGAATACTCGGAAACCGCCGAACCAGTTGGCTCTGATACTCTCGACAAAAAATACTCTCTCGGCATCTCTCCGGCTACCATCCGCAACGAAATGGCCGAGCTCACGAGCATGGGTTACTTGGCCCAACCTCACACCTCAGCCGGTCGCATCCCCACCCCCGTAGCCATCCGCTTTTATGTCGATCAGCTTCTCAAAGAGCGTGAGCTTTCAGTTGCCGAAGAAGTCGCCGTCAAAGAGCGAGTCTGGGATTGCCGCCAAGAGCTCAATCGGCTCTTGACCGAAGCGACTAGGGTCCTCTCCGAGCGCACCGGTCTCCTTTCCCTCGCTACTACCGACGACGAGCGCCTCTACCACGCCGGATACGCTCGCATCCTGAGTCTCCCCGAATTTTTCGACATCGACGTTACCCGTCAAGTCCTAAGTTTAGTTGAAGAAATTAGAGAGCTATCCGCTCTCTTCAACCGTGCCCAAGGCAATGAACCCGTTCACATTTTAATTGGCGACGACTTGGGCCTTGAGCTCTATCGACCCATTAGCCTTGTTTTTGCCGATTTCAAGGTGGGCAACCGCTTTGGCCGCATTGCCGTCATCGGCCCCTCGAGGCTTGATTACTCTCATACCATTCCTATGCTGCGCTATGTCTCAAACCTCATTAGTGAAATCGGCCAAGCCTAAAATCTATGCCAGCCAAAAAAACTGTCCCTCCATCCAAACCTGACGCCAAAACCGAAACCACCATGGACCAGCTAGAAGCTAAATGGAAACGGGCGCTCGCTGATTATCAAAATCTGGAAAAACGCACCGCCAAGGAAAAACATGAATTCGTCCAATTCGCTACCGCCAGCCTTGTCAGTAAACTTTTGGGCGTCCTCGACGATCTCGACAGAGCCCAAACTCATAGCCAAGATCCCGGCCTCAAACTTATCCACAACCAACTCCAAACCATTCTCAAAGAAGAGGGTCTTGAAGAAATCGAAGCCCAAGACCTTACGTTTAACCCCGAAACCATGGAAGCCATCGATCGCGTCAAAGGGAAGCCAAACCAAGTTATACAAGTCCTCAGCAAAGGTTATACACTGAATAGTAAGGTAGTTAAGCCGGCCAAAGTTAATGTTGGCAGTGACAATCAATCAAGTTAAGTAGACAAAGACTATTTACTGTTAATAGGCCTAAATAAAGAATGAAAGGAGGGCAACACTGAAACACAGAAACTACTGAAACACTGAAAACTCAGTGGACTCAGGTAATTTCAGCTTTCTCAGTGTTGCAAAAATTATATCTATGTCTAAAATTATCGGCATTGATCTCGGTACCACCAATTCCGCCGTCGCCGTCATGGAAGGCGGCAAGCCTAAAGTTATTCCCACCGCCGAAGGCAGAAACCTGATTCCCTCAGTCGTCGAACCCCTCAAAAATCTCGTCGGCGACGTCGCCAAACGCCAATTGATCTTAAATCCCAAAAATACTATTTATAGCGTCAAGCGGTTGATGGGAAGACGTGCCAATGACAAACTGGTCGAAGCCACCAAAAGGCATGTTGGCTACGACATCGTTGAGGGCAAAAACGGCGCGGCCGCCGTCAAAGCCGAAAACAAAGTCTTCACCCCCGAGGAAATCTCCGCCAAAATCCTCGCCAAAGCCAAAGCCGACGCCGAAGCCTACCTCGGTGAAAAAGTCCAAAAAGCCGTCATCACCGTGCCCGCTTACTTTGACGACGCCCAGCGCCAAGCTACCAAACAAGCCGGAGAAATCGCCGGGCTAACTGTCGAGCGCATCATCAACGAACCCACCGCTGCTTCCTTGGCCTATGGCCTAGATAAAAAATCCAACGAAACCATCGCCGTCTACGATCTTGGCGGCGGCACTTTTGACATTTCTATTCTCGAAATCGGCGACGGTGTTTTTGAAGTCAAAGCCACCAACGGCGACACTTTCTTAGGTGGCGACGACTTTGATCAAGCCCTTATTGAGTTTATTGTCTCCGAATTTAAAAAGGACCATGGCGTCGACCTGTCTTCGGACAAACAAGCCATGCAACGCATCCGCGACGCCGCTGAAAAAGCCAAAATCGAACTCTCCTCCAGCCAGGAAAGCGAAATTAATCAGCCCTTCATCACCCAAGGCAAAGACGGTAACCCTCTTCACTTGACGATGAAATTGACCCGGGCCAAACTCGAAGAACTCACCGACGGGTTAGTGGAAAGAACCATGGGCCCAGTCAAAGCCTGCCTTAAAGACGCCAAGCTCGAAGCCAAAGACATCGATGAGATCGTCCTCGTTGGTGGCCAAACCCGCATGCCCAAAATCCAAAAAATCGTCAAAGACTTCTTTGGCAAAGAGCCGCACAAAGGCGTTAATCCCGACGAAGTCGTCGCCGTCGGCGCCGCCATTCAAGGGGGAGTGCTGGCTGGCGACGTCAAAGACGTCCTGCTTTTGGACGTCACCCCGCTCACCTTGGGGCTCGAAACGTTAGGCGGCGTCAGAACTCCGCTGATCGAGCGCAACACCACCATCCCCACCAGCAAGTCCCAAATCTTTTCGACGGCGAGCGACAATCAACCCCAAGTCGAAATCCACGTCCTTCAAGGCGAGCGCGCCATGGCCGCCGACAATAAAACTCTCGGCCGCTTCATCCTCGATGGCATCCCCCCTGCGCCTCGTGGCCTGCCCCAAATCGAAGTCACCTTCGACATCGACGCCAATGGCATCTTAAACGTCAAGGCTGTAGACAAAGGCACCGGCAAGGAACAAAAAATTACCATCAAAAATGCCACTAACCTCACCGAGGAGGAAATCGAGAAAATGCGCTCAGAAGCCGAAAAGCACGAAGAGGAGGACAAAAAGAAGAAAGAACTCGCCGACGCCCGTAACCAAGCCTCCACAGCTGCCTTTGAAATCGACAAACAGCTCAAAGAACACGGCGATAAATTAGATGCTGCCGAAAAAGCCAAAATTGAGGAGAACGTCACCAAACTCAAAGAGCTGGCTGAAAAAGAGGAAGCTTCAGCCGATGAACTCAAGAAGGCTACCGAAGAAACACTCACCAGCGCTCAAAAAATCGGCGAAATCATGTATAAAGAGCAGCAAGCTGGAGCCGCCGCAAGCGGCGAAGGTCCCAAGCCCGCCGAAGGAAAAAACGACGAGGCAGGCAAAGAAGATAAAGACAAAAAAGACGCCTCTTCCGATAAAGGCGCAGCCGAAGAAGGAGAGGTAGTCGATGGCGACACCAAATAAAATCACCGCTGAGCTCCTGCTTCTGTGCGATAACGCCATCATCGATCGCTCCGGCAAGCTTTCGATTATTGGCATCTTTACCCAAGTCTTTGTCCGCCAGCTCCCCACTAGGCTCTTTCGTCTCTATGTCGTCAGCGTCTTGTCTGGCAAGCCTAACGCCGAAGAGACCTTGTCGTTGACCATCACCGACCCCGCGGGGAAACAAATCGCTTCCCAGGAGATTAGGCTCAAATTTGGTCAATCTGGTCGCGCCAACGTCATCACCGCTCTTGAAGGTATGCCGCTCGCCTCAACCGGTAACCACCTGCTCAAGCTCACCGAGGCCAAGAAAGAAGTCGCTCACAAAGATTTCCAAGTCGTCAACGTCAAACCCACTGGATCCGGTAACTTACCCAACTAATCGTCATGGCTACTACAAGAGATTACTACGAGGTTTTAGGCGTTTCCAAATCTGCTTCTCAAGCAGAGCTCAAAAAAGCCTATCGCAAAAAAGCCCTCGAATTTCATCCCG
>JACOWY010000014.1 GCA_016176555.1 Candidatus Chisholmbacteria bacterium
GGCCTCAAAGAAAAATACGAAGTCCATCACGGCATCCGCATCCAAGACAATGCCCTCATCGCCGCCTCTGCGTTGTCTGATCGCTATATTACCGACCGCTTTTTACCCGACAAAGCCATCGACCTTCTCGACGAAGCCGCCTCTAGTATCAAGATTGAGTCAGAATCAAAACCAGAAACGCTGGACACTTTGACTCGAAAAATCACCCAGTTACAAATTGAAAAACAAGCCCTTTCCAAAGAAAAAGGCCCTGAAGCTAAAGACAAAGTCAAAGATATTGAAGGCACGCTCAAAAACCTCAAAGAGGACGCGCAAACCCTCGAGCACAAATGGCTTGAACAAAAAGAGCTCATGGCCAAAATGCACCGTCTTCGCGAAGAAATGGATGGTCTCAAAATCAAACTTGAAGACGCCGAACGAGAAGTCAGGCTCGACGAAGCCGCCAAACTCAAATATGGAGAACTACCCCAAAAACAAAAAGAGCTTTCCGAACTTGAAAAAAAATGGGGCGAGATTAAACCTGAAGACAGATTACTCAAAGAGGAAGTCGATGAAGAAGACATAGCTGCGGTTGTTTCCCGTTGGACCGGTATCCCCGTCCAGAAACTGGTGTCCGGTGAGAAAGAAAAGCTCGCTCACCTAGAGGCAGATTTAGCCCGCCGCGTCGTGGGACAAGAGGCAGCCCTCAAAGCCGTGGCCAACGCCGTCCGCCGCGCTCGTGCTGGCATTGCTGAAAAGAATCGGCCCTTAGCAGTTTTTCTCTTTTTAGGCCCCACGGGTGTGGGCAAAACCGAAACCGCCAAAGCCCTGGCCGAAAGCCTGTTTAGCGACGAAAAAGCCATAGTCAGGCTGGACATGTCGGAATTCAGTGAGCGCCACACTGTGGCTAGGCTCATTGGCGCCCCGCCTGGGTACGTCGGCTTTGAAGTAGGGGGAGAGCTGACTGAAAAGGTTCGCCGCCACCCTTACGCCGTGGTGCTTTTGGACGAAATCGAAAAATCTCATCATGATATTTTTAATCTCTTCTTGCAAATCTTTGACGAGGGTCGGCTCACCGATGGCCACGGCCGGCTGACCAATTTTAAAAATACCATTATCATTATGACCTCGAATTTAGGCGGTGACATTTTGCAGGCAGAACAAAAATCTTCTGCCCAAAAACAAAGAGAAATCTGGGAGTTGGTTAAAGCTACCTTCCCTCCCGAATTCCTCAACCGCCTCGATCAAACTATCATGTATGAACCCCTCACCCCCGAGCAGATGACTGCTATCGTTGACAAAGAATTAGCCAAAGTGCAATTGAGGCTCCAAGAGCAGGGGATTACCTTAATTGTCTCCCCTCAAGCCAAAACCTATTTAGCTAAAACCGGCTCCGATCCTGCCTTTGGCGCCCGCCCCCTCAAACGCTTAATTCAAACTTCTATCTTGGATGACGTCGCCCTTAAGATCACTGAGGGCAGACTAAAAGAAGGGGTTACTATCCGCGTTGATCTCGACAAAACTGGTAAAACACTTCAGGTGTTAGAGAGATAAAAAAAGCATTTCCGAAACGTTTAGATGACCACACACTAGCTACACATTGAGGAGAAGTTATTAGTGTGATAATCTTCACACCATGAAATCAAATTACCCCGTGATCACGATCCAAAAGAACCAAGTCCTCTTAATGAAGGGGAAGCGGTTCTTGTAGAAAGAAAATACATATAAAAAGTACAAGAACCAGCTCCCCAAAAGGCTGGTTCTTTGAGTTTAAAAGGGAAAGGAGGTGGAAAACCATGAACGGTACCGATAGCCAGAGGGCCTCATACGAACGCTTTGCCGAGCTGGCTCGTGCCAACGTTTCGGGGCCTATTGGAAAAAAACTCGTTATGGAAGCTCAGCACCAACTCATCGATAAGATGCGTCAGCGAGGCCTCCTAACTGAGGAAGACGCCGAAAACCTAAAAATGTAAAGCGCCTATGTCTAAGCTTCATTGTCAGGTCATCGATAAGACCAATCAGCAACCACCTCTCTAAATAAGGGAAAGGGCTGTGAATGCTTTTACCCTAACTAGCCACCAGGCTAGTTTTTTTGTTAAAATCTAAGAACTATGGACGTCCACCACATCGCTCGCCTCGCCAATCTGAAGTTGCCTCCAAAACAGACTGAAAAATTCCAGTCTCAATTTGATGAAACCCTGTCAGCCATCGCTGCCATAAATAAACTCGACACAAAAAATACCCCCCCGACCTCTCAGGTCACCGGCCAAGTCAACATTACCCGGGAAGACAAGGTAGATACTTCACGGGTACTTTCTCAATCCGAGGCTATTTCTCAAGCCCCAAAATCTCATAATGGCTATATAGTTGTCCCTCATGTCTTTGAATAAACTCACGCTCACCCAAGCCATAAAAAACTTGCAAGCTAAAAAGTGTAGTGCTTTCGAACTTGTCAAAGCCTGTTTGGACCAGATTAACCGCTACGACTCTAAAATCCACGCCTTTCTAGAGCTTAATCAAGATGCTCTTAAAGAAGCAAAACTGGCTGACAACCAGCGCCGTGATAATTCATCTCCATTGCTGGGTATCCCTATTGCTATTAAAGATAATTTCCTCACCCAAAATCTCCCCACCACAGCCGCCTCAAAAGTTTTAGAAGGATATTTGCCTCAGTACGAATCGACAGTCACTCGTAAACTTAAAGAGGCAGGAGCCATCATCATTGGCAAAACCAACATGGACGCATGGGCCCACGGTAGCTCCACCGAGTCGTCTGATTTTGGTCCCACCCTCAATCCGTGGAACACGCAATTCTTACCCGGCGGATCTTCTGGTGGCTCAACTGCAGCCGTCGCCGCGGATATGTGTATTGCCGCCATTGGCAGTGAGACTGCCGGATCAATTCGTCTGCCAGCTGCATGGTGTGGCGTCACTGGGTTTAAGCCCACCTATGGCAGAGTGTCGCGCTACGGAGTGATCGCCATGGCATCTTCCACCGATTCTCCTGGCCCCATCGCCAAAACAGTAGAGGATTGCGCTTTCCTCACTCAAATTATCGGAGGATTTGATCCTTATGATGCCACGTCTTCGTCAAATCCGGTACCTTTATTAACATTATCGAAAGCCAAAGTGAAAACCAAACTAAAAATCGGCCTCCCCAAAGAATATCTAGAAGCCATGAATCAAGAAACAAAAGCACTTGTTCACGAGGCTATCAAAGTTCTGCAAAATCAGGGTCACGTCATCGAACCAACTTCACTTATTTCCCCCAAATATGCCATTGGCGTTTATACCATCGTGCAAAGATCAGAAGTTTCCTCGAACCTCAGCCGCTACGACGGCATTCGCTATGGCCAAGATCGCACCAAATTCGGTGAAGAAGCTATCCGTCGTATCATGCTTGGCACGTTTGCCTTGTCCTCTGGCTATTATGACCAATACTACTCTAAAGCCCAAAAAGTCCGAACCTTGATCATTGAAGATTTCAATCAAGCCTTTAAAAAATTTGACCTCATCATTAACCCACCGTCTCCTGGCCCAGCCCTAAAAATCGGTGCCAGCAAAAATGAACCGCTATTCGGGGAGATGCAGGATATGTTAGTTGAACCATCAAGCGTCGCCGGCCTCACCGGCGTTAGTCTTCCAGGTGGGTTTGTTGATGGCCTGCCATTTGGCTTCGGCTTTGTTGGACCTCAGTTTAGCGAAGACAAAGTTCTAAATATTGCTCACCAATACCAGCAAGCCACAGATTGGCATCTAAGGAAACCCCAACTATGACTTACTCTCCAGTCATCGGCCTCGAAGTCCACGTCGAGCTCAAGACGCTTTCCAAAATGTTTTGTGGTTGTCCGGCCGATCATTTTGGCAAAAAACCCAACACTCAAACCTGCCCCGTCTGTCTCGGTCTCCCGGGTGCTCTGCCCGTACCCAACAAAAAAGCCATCGACTGGACGCTGCTCATTGGTCTGGCTCTAGATTGCCAAGTCAATCACCATTCCAAATTCGACCGCAAGCATTATTTTTACCCCGATTTGCCTAAAGGTTATCAAATCAGCCAGTACGACGAACCTCTCTGCGTCAACGGCCACTTGACCCTCTCCACCTCGGAGGAGTCTAAAGCCACCTCCGAGGTGACACATAGTGGCTCCTCGGATGGTGAAAATCGTGTCAGGATCAATCGCGTTCACCTTGAAGAAGACACTGGCAAACTCATCCACGCCGAAGTTGACGGCGAAAAAGTCTCCCTCGTCGACTTCAACCGCTCCGGCGTCCCCTTAGTCGAAATCGTCACCGAAGCCGACATTCACGGAAGCGCAGCCGCCAAAGAATTTGTCAAAAAAATTCATCAACTCATCCGCGATCTCGGTGTCTCCGACTGCGACATGGAAAAAGGCTCCATGAGACTCGAGGCCAATATCTCGCTCTCCAAAGATGGCACACTTCCTCCTTACAAGGTAGAAGTTAAAAACCTCAACTCTTTTCGTTTTCTCGGCCGCGCCATTGACTACGAAATCGCTCGCCAAAAAGAGCTTCTGACGAGGGGTCAAACTCCTCCCCAAGAAACTCGAGGCTGGAGTGAAGCCAAAAACCAAACTTTCGCCCAGCGCAGCAAAGAAGTCGCCCAGCGCAGCAAAGAAGAAGCTCAAGATTACCGCTACTTTCCCGAGCCCGACATTCCTCCGCTCGTCTTCTCAAAGGAACAGATAGATGCCATCAGGGCCAAGCTGCCCGAACTGCCTCAAATGAAAGCTGCTCGCTTTGCTAAAGCCTACGGTTTGAAACCGTCCGTCGTTACCATCCTCACTAAAACTCAGGCCAGCGCTGCCTTCTTCGAAGCTGCCGTCAAGGAGGGACAAAAAGTTAGTCTTCCCCCCACAGTCATTGCCAACGCCATGGTGAACCAGCGGCAAGCCTTTAAAAACCCCGAAGACTTAGTCAGGCATCTGCAAACCCAAACCCAAGAAAAAGTCAGCGACAAAATTACCTTGCGCCAATTCATCGACCAAGTCATCACCGCCCACACCCAAGCCGTCTCCGATTTTAAAGCCCAAAAACCTCAAGCCATTGGCTTTCTCATCGGCCAAATCCAACGCTTGAGCCACGGTAAAGCCGACGGCAAACTCGTCCACCAACTCCTGCTTGAAAGACTTGAGTCTTCCCGCTAAAGTCATCTTAATCGATCAGCTAACTCGTGTTATGTCATGCTGAGTGAAACGAAGCATCTCGGACAACAAATCTTAAGAGATCCTTCGTCCCGCCGCGGCGGGGCTCAGGATGACAGCCAGTGCGAAACTCATACTTAATTGTCCACAACTAAAAGTTACCAGCTAAAAGCTAAAAGCTATTCCAATGTCCGAATTTGTCCACCTCCACGTTCACTCCGAATACTCACTCCTCGATGGTCTGTCAAAAATTCCCCTCCTTTTAGATCGCGCCAAGCGCCAAAACATGAAGGCTCTAGCGCTCACCGATCATGGCGCCATGTACGGCGCCATCAAGTTTTACCTCAAAAGCAGGGAGATGGGTATCAAGCCCATCATTGGCGTTGAAGCCTATCAAGCTGGGCGTTCCCGTTTCGATAAAGTCGCTTCGGCTGACAAAGACCAATTCCACCTCTTGCTGTTGGCCAAAACCACAGAGGGCTACCACAACTTAATGAAGCTCGTCACCCAAAGTCACCTAGAAGGCTTCTACTACAAACCCCGGCTAGACTGGGAACTTTTACAAAGATACCACCAAGGCATCATCGCCACTTCAGCCTGCCTTCAAGGCGTCGTCTCCCAATCCATCCTCGGAGGCGACCTCCCCGCTGCCAAGACGTATCTCGAAAAAATGCAAGATATGTTCGGCGACGATTTTTACCTCGAGGTGCAATACCACCCCACCATCAAAGTTCAAACTACCGCTACAGAAGCTAT
>JACOWY010000015.1 GCA_016176555.1 Candidatus Chisholmbacteria bacterium
ATAGGAAGCTGACAGAGGTGATTTATGAAAAAGCTAAAGATCGGGTGAAAACTTTGGGGGAACTGGGGGAAGCAGCAATATTGAGGAAGAGTTTGGGGTAAACGGAGAGGATTGCAAAAGCTAGGGTTTTTTGGTTAGATAGAGATCTCATGAATAAAACCGGATTGATTGTCTTATTGGTATTAGTGGGGGGAGGATTGGTGTATTGGTTGGGACGGGGGGGGACGGATGGGAATGGGAGCAGAATAGAGCCAAATCAAGTTAATGAGGTTTCCGAGCAGGTGGGGAGTGACGAAAATGAGGTGGGTGAGGCAATGATGGGAGAAGAGACGATTAGCTATAGTGACGCGGGTTTTTCTCCCCAGACGGTGACGGTGAAAGCAGGAACGAAGGTCAGATTCGTTAATGAGAGCTCGAAAGAGATGTGGCCGGCAACGGCCGTACACCCGACGCATACGGTGTATCCGGGATCGAGTATTTCCAAGTGTGGCACGGCCGAGGCGGCAACGATTTTTGATGCGTGTCGAGGGATGGCGCCGGGAGGAAGCTATTCTTTTACTTTTGACGAAGTAGGGGACTGGAAGTACCACAACCATTTGACGCCAACGCATTTTGGGGGCGTGGTAGTGGAATAATTGGCACGAGTTTCGGGTTAATTTTAATTGGTATGGCTTCAATCGGGCAACGGAAATTTGTTTTGCCGCTATGGTGTGGGTTGAATCTAGACTGACTTTGTGAGGCTTGCCAGGCTGTTAGCCTGGCCGAGCGTCAGGCACAAATTTGTGGCCCGACTCGCCATTTGTGGTGCGAAACTCGTGGACAATTTAAAGTTTTCCTTTTTGGTGGGTGTCGGTGTAGCCGGGGAAGAAGTCGGTTTTGATGCCTGTGACTTTTAGTCCCTGGAGCATTTTCTTGAAGGTTTGGACCATAGGCTCGGGCCCAGAGATGTAGAAGAGGGTCTGGCGGTAGTGAGGGACTTTTTCCTGGATCATGTGGGTGTCGATGTAACCATCTTGTTTGGTGTTGACAAAGATGGTGATGACGCCGAGCTTTTTGACTTCGTCGAAGAGAGGTTTAAAGGCTACTTCTGTTTCATTTGAATTGGAGTAGAGCAAGGTAATGGGTCTTTTTTCCTGGCGGTCGAGAAGATCTTTAAGCATGCTGCGAAAGGGAGTGACGCCGATGCCGCCGGCGATAAAGCAAAGAGGAATGGTAGTGTCTTGAGGAAGGGTAAAGTCGCCTTTGGGGCTTGAGGCGACAATCTCTTGACCCTCTTTCAGGTTGAGGAGAGCTTGTTTGAAGGTACTGGGACTCGGAGGGAGCTTGAGGGTAACCATGATGAGGGGCTCCTGGGGAGATGAAGAAATAGTAAAGTAGCGGCGGACGCCGCGGGAGTCGGGGTGGGGATGGGGATAGGTCCATTCGAGATATTGACCGGGAGTGAAGTTAATATTCCCCAGGGGTTCGAAGAAGAGGGCCCAAGAATTTTCCGCGACTAGCTCTTTTTTTCTAAACTTGAGAATGAGGTTAAAGGTAGGGGAGACAATGGCGGTGAAGAGGTTGCCCAGAAGGAGGGCGGTTTCGAGTGGGTAGGGATAGGTAGAATAAACTTTGGGAATGAGGAGGGTGAAAAGGGCGACGCTGAAGCCAAAAATTATTTGGGGACGTTTGGTCGAGGGAGAGGTGAGGGGTTCGACGAGCATGACGAGAGCGAAAAACCAGAGAGCGGGAGGAAGGAGGGTGGGGTCGAGGTGACCTTGGGTGAGGAGATTGCCGATGACGGTGAGGGTGATGAAGCTTAGAACGAGTTCGAAGCGTTTGATTTTGATGAGAATGATGAGGCCACCAAGTAAGATGAAGGGTAAAAGCGGGGGAATGCCGATCCACCATGAGGCGCCTGTATTGAGCAGGAAAGCAGAGATTAAGACGGCAAAGGCGGCGGGATTGAAGAGATGCTTCTTTTTGGCGGCGACAAGATATTTTGAGGCCATGGCGATGGTACCGATAAGAAAGATGGTGAGGGTGTTTTGGGGGAACGAAATCGGGCCGACGATGAGGGTGAGGATGAGGGCGGTGATTAAGCTCGATTCGAGATTGGTTGAGGCTTGGAATATTTTGGCAAAGAGGAGATTGGTGAAATGGCAGACGATGAGGAAGGTTAAGCCTTGGAGGAGAATGTCGATGGGATGATAGGGAATGAGGCCGGTAGCGCTTAAGACGAGGCTTATGACCCACAGCAAGATGAGATAGTAGAGCATCAAGCGATACATGGTGGTGGAGTTGAGGAAGCGAGCGAGTTGGTGATTTTATTGGGAGACGGGGAAGAGGTGTGGAGAGGGTGTCACTTGGGGTGGGGGCTATTTGGGCCGGGATTTTTCTAGCTGCATCATGGCGGCGCCCTGGACGATGTCGAGGGTAAGCGCAAGTACGGCTACCACTACCCAAGAAGTGACGCCAAGGCCGAATTGCTCAGAGAAGCGGGAGATAAGCCACAGGCCAACAAAGTTGATGATGAGGTAGGCGAGCAGCCAATCTTTAGAGGTGAGGGGGCGACCACGGCTTTCTTCGTAGCGGTGGAGGAAGGGAATAGAGAAGGTGCCGATGAGGGCTAAGGTGCCCATGGAGTGGAGGAGAGACCAGCCGAGAGTTAAGTACTCCGTGCCGAGGACGACCGCCTGGGGGAACCAGAGATGGGCGAAATAGAGGACGAGGAGATTGACAGCAAAGAGGACGAAGTAGGTGGTAACCAGAGTGAGACCGTTGGAATTGGATGAGGAGATGCGTTCTGCCACAGCTTAATAATAATTATTGGCTAGCGTGAAATCAAGTCCGTCGATTAATATTCGGGTGGGGGTGTAAATATTATTTGAGTTTACCAAAGAGTGATTAATGTTGCGCTCTTGGGTGGGGTGATATTTTTACTGAATAGGCGATGGTCAGAGTGGCTGACTAAGCATTCGGTGCCATTTGCGGCGGGGGTACTCGTGACAGTGGCCATAGCAGGTTTGATGCCCGAGGCGGTGGAGGTGGCGGGAGAAGAGGTGTTTTGGTGGGTGTTAGGAGCGTTTTTAGTGGCGTTTGGATTTGAGCAGGTGCTGTGGGGATTGCATCATCATTTTGGAGAGGACCATAACGAGATACACCACAGCTCGGTGGCTTTGGTGATTGTGGGCGATACAATTCATAACTTTATCGATGGAGTGGCGATCGCGGCCAGTTTTATAATCCATCCAGGCTTGGGCTTGATTACGGCAGTGTCGACGTTTCTCCACGAAGTGCCGCACGAGATTGGCGACTTTGGGATTATGCTTAAGGCAGGATGGCGACGGACGAGAGTGTTTTGGGTGAATGTGTTATCGGCGTCGACGACATTTTTGGGTGCTGGATTTGTCTTGTTATTTTCGGAGCAGATTGAACTTCAGGGTAGACTTTTAGCAGTGGCGGCAGGGCTGTTTTTGTATTTGGGGGCGAGTGATTTTTTGCCGCAGATAACAGAGCGGAAAGAAGAGCGGCGCCGGATGGCGATGGCGTTGTTTTTAGGCGTGCTAATCATGACAGGAGTTTTTTTGGCGGTACCACACGGAGAGGAAGAAAGGGTGGGGCAAGAGAGTCTTGAGGATCAAGTAGAGTTCTAGGATATTTCTTTGCACCAGGAGGCTTGGGTGGGGTTGGGGATTTGGTCGCATTCTTTAAGAGCTTGGTCGGTGGTGGCGTACCAATCCATGAAGGACAGACCGATTTGCTTGAAACAGCTTTCTTGATGATTGGGTTGGACGTGGGAGCAGAAGTCGATCATTTGCTTAGGGTCGTCGACGAAGCGATAGGCAAACGAGGCGATGATACCGGAGACGCAGGTGGATTGAAATTTATCTGGGAGGAGGAGGCAGTTAGCGTACATGAGGTTTTGGTCTTGAGTAAAGCCGACTTGGTTGGTGCCGATGGTGACGAAGCAATCTGGTTGGTAAGGCTCGGGGACTTGGAGACAGAGATTGGCGACCTCACGCCAGTCGTGGTTACTGATAAGGGCAAAGTGCGAGCTTTGGTAGCGGTAGCAAATTTTGGCGTATTTTTCGTCAAGACTATTGCAGGGGTAGAGGGGATCCTCGGCTTTGAGAAAGCGGCCAGGGTGGATGTTGTTGGTGGAGCTAGATGAGTTTTCCATGAAGACGCCGGAATAGCAACGCTCGCGGTGAGGGAAACTTTGGATGTGGTCACAAAGCTTGAGGGAGAGGGGGACATCCATGTCGGAAATGAACATGGCCGCGTGGCCAAGGCCGTGGAGACATTCGTTGTAGACGAGAGGGCGGGTGGTGTTTTGGACGCTATCACAAAGCTTAGCGAATTCTTGGGCGAGCTTCGGGCTTTGGAGCTCGAGGTTGGCGTTTTTGAGGTATTGCTCGAGGGTACCGTGGTAGCAACCGCCGTGGCAAGTGGAATTGCAGCTTGAGTAGACTTCCCCAATATTGCCGGCCTTTTGGAAGGCGGCGCGGGAGAGGTAGTGGGTGAGCTCGTGGCAACGGGCGTAGACTGGGGGTTCATTTTCTGACTCTTCCAGGGCGGTGAGGATGGTTTTGAGATCTGCGGTTTGAGAGAGAAGGCCGGCAGCTTCTTCGTAACAACGATCCTGCATGTCCGAGGTAGCACAGGTTTGCATGAGGTAGACGACGTACTCGGCGAGCGTTTGGTCAGAGGTTTTGGCGCTTAGGGGTGGGGTGCGGCGGTAGTCACGCATGAGCTCTCGGAGCCTTTGGGTGCAGGAGGCTTGGTACGGAGTAGTAAGGGAATCACAAATTCTAAAGGAGTTGGTGTGCCAATTGGGAACCTCTTGGAAAATGAGTTCGCCGGCAGCAGCGGTAGCACAGCGGGCTTGGAGGTTGGGCGAGTTAGCTTTTTGGCAAAAGCTGATGATGGCTTGAGGATCTTGGGGATATTGGGAGGCAGCGAGGAAGCCTAGGGCGTCGAGGCAACTTTCTTGGAGCGAGGTGACGGAAGTTTGGAGGCAGTGTTGCAGCACTTGGTCTTGGGTGAACTGGAAGCGCTGGAGCATGACGGTGGGTTGGTTGCGACCGCAGGAGAAGATGAATTTTTCGTCAACGTCAGAGCAGGGGTAGAGGGGGTCATCAGGGTGATAAAACGCTTCAGGGGCGGAGCGGGCAAATTCCATGAAGACGCCATCGTAGCAATACTCTTGACCTTCTTGGAGTTGGTCACAGGCAGTGAGAGAAGCCTCAAGATCGGCAGTTTGGTAGAAGCTAGCAACTCCGTGGCCGATGCCGTGGAGGCAGCTCGAGACCGGGCCGGTGAGAGTAGCGTCGAGCTCGCGGCAGGCAGATTCGGCTTGGGGGAGGAGATCGAGGCTATTAGCAAAAGCGGTGTCGAGAAAGCCATGATAGCAGCCAAAGGCAAAAGTGGCGGTGCAATGATTGATGCCCTCTAATTTGAGCTTTTGGAAAAGGAGGCTACCGGCGTAGTGGGCGAGGTCGTGGATCGAGCCTGAGTTGCCGGCTTCACCTGAGAAGGTAGTTTGAAGAAATTTCCAGACGTTTTCTGCCCCTGGCGAGGCGGCAAGAGTAGTAAGATATTTTTCTTGCTCTGCGTATGGGGCGGCTTTAAATTCTTCTGGGGTGAGGGTGACTGCAGCTTGAGGTTTTTTGAAAATATGGGTGAGTCTCCCGAAAAGAGAGGAAAAAAAGTTGGTGAGTCGAGTTAAGAAAGAAGGTGCAGTAGGGCCGGGGGAAGCTTGGGGCAGACTAGAATTTTCAATTTCGGCTTCGGCGGTGACGGTGAGGGTGCCGCGTTGGTGGGGGTGAAGGTGGTCATGGAAACGCCAAGTGCCGACGTTTTTGGGTTTAAAAATCCAAAAATCTCCGGGATGGATGGGTTTTTGGGGGTCGAATTCGGGGTAGAGGTCGTGGGTGGGGTGGACGTTAGAAGCCGGCCAGTGGTCAACGGAGTCTTTGTTGACGAAAGTGATGAGGGAGTTTTGGTCGACTTCAAGCTCTTGAGGGTCAAAGCCATCGGCGGTCACAGTGATGGTGTAGGTTTGGGTATGGGCGGAGATGGGGAGGGCGAAATAGCCAATAGCCAATAGCAAATAGCAAATAGTTACGAGTAAGCGGCGGAGGGGCATACGGGGAGGTTAGAAAGTTACTGAGTTACTAAGTGACTAAGGGACTGAGTTATTAAGTTAACTGAGTGAACCGAGTTAATCAAGTTAGCCAAAGTTAGATGAGGCACTAGGCACTAGGGGGTTAGAGAGACTCAAGTTAGCGAAAGAGACCACCGAAGAAGTCGACGAGGGGTTGGTACCAGGGGCGAGCGGTGGAGACGCCTTCGGTGCTGCCCGGAGTGGGGTAGGAGTAAGACGGGGTACCGTATTCTGGTGTGCCATATGATGGGGTGCCATACTCCGGGGTGCCATATGATGGGGTGCCATACGAAGGCGTGCCGTAAGTGGGAGTGGGATAAGAGGGAGTGCCGTAGGAAGGGCTGGGATAAGAGTAGCTAGGTGAGGGGTAGGAGTAGCTGCCGCTGGGGCTGTAGTAGCCGCCGGGGCTCGGGTAGGAATAGCCGGATGGGGTGGGATAGTAGTAGGAACCTGGGCTGTAGTAGGTGGGGCTGGGGTAGGCAGCGGGAGTGGGGTAGGAGTATGTACCAGACGGACTGTAATACCCAGTTGGACTAGGGTAGGAGTAGCTCGGAGTAGTGTACGGAGTGTAGTAGCTCGGGGTGGTGTAGTTGGGATCAGAGGGGGTGTAATAGGTGGGGGTGGTGTAAGGAGTGTAGTAGCTCGGGGTGGTGTATGGGGTGTAGTACTGCGGCGTGTAGTAATTGGGAGTAGTGTAGGGAGTGTAGTAGGTGGGGGTAGTGTAACCGCCGCCGGGAGTGGGATAGTAGTAGTTTGGAGTAGTGTAGGGAGTGTAGTAATAGGGGGTGCTGTATGGTACCGGGGTGTAGTAGATTGGGGTAGAGTATTCAAATGGGGTGTAGTAGGTGGGGCTGGTGTAGGTACCTCCAGGAGTGGGATAGGAGGATTGCGGAGTGGGGTAAGGTGGAGGGGTAATGTAGGTCGGGGTGGGGTAATTACCCGGGGTGTAATAGGTGGGGGTAGTGTAGATTGGGGGGGTGTAATAGGTGGGAGTGGTGTAGTTGACGCCGCCATAGGGGGTGTAGTAGTAAGGGCTGGTGTAGGGCGGAGGGGTGACGTAGCTTGGAGTAGTATAGTCTGGGTTGGAGGGTGAGTAGTAGTAGGGGGTAGAGTAGATCGGGGGAGTGTAGTAGTAAGGGGTAGTGTAATTAGAGCCGATCGGAGGGGTGTAGTAGCGGGGGGTAGGATAGTTAGGGGTGGTGTAGTCACCGGTAGGGGTCGGGTACCTGACGCCAGGAGTGTAATAGGTGGGGGTGGTGTAGTTAGAGCCTTGGGGAGGAGTGTAGTAGCTCGGGGTAGAATAGAGGCCTGGGGTGTAATAGGCTGGGGTGGTGTAGTTAGAGCCTT
>JACOWY010000074.1 GCA_016176555.1 Candidatus Chisholmbacteria bacterium
CCGTAATGGCGGTACGTCGAATCCTCGTTCGTCTGCCATTTGGCTGCGGTGATAGGCGATGCCTGTATCTGGTGTTTTTGCCATGTTACTCACCTCCTTTATTGATTTAACATTTTCTTTTAATTATTTTGTTGTGCCAATACTGGCACAATGGCTTGTTCGTAAGCTAATCGAACAGCGTCAGCTAGAGGATATTGTTGTTGTAAATCAGCTAGAGCTGCGTCGAACGTTGCCGCATCTACAAAAATTTCTGGTTGTTGATCGGGACTTGAAGCCCTTGGTTGTTGTGTATCTGCACTCACGTGAATCACCTCCTTTCAAGTTAATTTATTGATAATCATTCAGGATCACTCGGTCTGGCGGGCCAAAAGGTCTCCGGATTTATTTGCTCAGTTTCGAGAATCTGGTGAAACCTTTCTTCGTCGCCTTCACTTCTTTCCCTTACTATCCAGCAATAGAAAGCCATTCTTTCCGCTGTGGTCAGGGCGCCAAGTCCTCCCAGGCGATACATTTCTTCAAGGCCATCGTAATAAGTCGACGAAGCCCAATGCACTCCTGCCCAAACTTGCAATTCATCAGGAGTCTGAGGTCGAGATGGCAAACTCGCTCTGAGTGCTCGTATTTGTGGATCTTCGGGTGTCAAGTCTTTTGGCATAGTTACTCATCTTTTTCGGGTTAATCTGTCACTCTCCGGGCAGCGGTGCCGCCGCCAAGGATTACTGATTTTCCCCTGTGCCTTTTTGGAAGGCGCCAAGGGTTAGTAGTCGGTGTAACGACAACGGTTTCGTTGCCTGCCTGGGGTGTGGGTTCAACTCTTTCAATGATTCCCCTAAAGCGCCTCATGGTGTTGATAAGGTCATCAGCGACTTTTATATTGCTAGCCAATGGGAAAACCTCTACCTTTTGGCCGGGCTCAAACCGGTTTAGTCGTTGAGTAAAAGATCCATCTGGTCTGTATCTTGGTCTTTCCATATGTTTGTTATTCCTGTTTAAGCATCAAAAAGCCCCTCGGAGAGGGGTGGTCGTTTTGGTAATGTTTATTTTTTTACGCTACAAGAACGAGCCCCTCTTTTGAGTGGTGGTTCTTTTTCTTAGTGTCTTGAGCGATTAATGTCATGGTGAGTATTCTATCAAGAGATATTGAGGTGTCAAGAGGTAAATCTACACGAAATCTACACGTCCCGGACGTGTAGTAGGTTGTCATCCTGAATTCAGTTCAGGATCTAATATCAAAGATGCTGAAACAAGTTCAGCATGACGAAACCCAATTCAACTTTCTTAGTGGATTTTGGCGATGGCGTAGAGGATTTTGCCGGCGGGGGCTTCGATTTCGACTTCTTCGCCGACTTTTTTGCCGACGAGGGCTTTGCCTAAAGGTGATTGGTGAGAGATTTTTTTGTTGCCAGGGTCAGCTTCCCATTCGCCGACGACGGTAAAAGTGTGGGCTTGGCCATTGCCATTGACAGTGACGCGGCTGCCGAGCTTGACTTCTCGGGCGTGGCTAGAGCTGGCGATGATGCGAGCCCGATTGAGAAGGGCTTCGAGCTCTTCGATGCGGCCTTCGACGAAGGAAAGGTCTTCGCGGGCGCTGTGGTACTCGGCGTTTTCAGTGAGGTCACCAAAATCACGGGCCCGGGCGACGCGCTCGATGGCTTGGGGGAGCTTTTTGTCTTTGAGCTCGGAAAGTTCTGTGAGAATCTCACTGTGGCCCTCTTTAGTCAGGTGGACTTGAGGGGGAAGGGCGGTGCGATTTTTCTTGGTTCTTTTGGTCATATAAGTTGTTTCAAAAGTTATCTTGTCATCCTGAGAGTAAGCGAAGGGTCTCAAGAGATTCTTCTCCCGCCGGATCGGCGGGATCAGAATGAAAGTTTTGAAATGGATTCATGCTTTTCCTTTTTTGGCCTAAAAAAAAGATCTCCTGTTAGGAGAAGGGGTAACCCGACGAGTTATACGTCGT
The DNA here is from genome assembly GCA_016176555.1 of Candidatus Chisholmbacteria bacterium. GTDB lineage: Bacteria > Patescibacteriota > Microgenomatia > UBA1400 > JACOWY01 > JACOWY01. The sequence continues at coordinate 1,958 of JACOWY010000074.1, forward strand.
CCCGCTGAGCGGGACTTCCGATAATTCTCGCTCGCGGCGCGAGCAATTATCTTACGTGAGTCTACCTCTTATGGCAATATGTATTTTTTACACAAGATCTGGATGAGGGTCAAGTAGCTGGTAACCTCAGTGGGAGTCGCTAAAGAGAAAGTTCTTGATTAAATTTTTTATTTTTAAGTAGGAATTTCTGGTTGGGGAGGTTCATTACCAGCTTCTTCAGGCTTTTCTTCAAGAAAATCTCCTGGCCAAGGTTGGTTGTTTAAATAATCCAAGATTTCTTCGCCAGACGCAAATGGATGTGTTGCTCTCCACCCCATATATTTTAGTAATCCTATAATCTTTTCTGTTTCTAACCGTAAGCGTTCTGCAGGCGACAACTTAGGTTCTTGTTCATGTTCGTGACTCATAATTTGTTTTATTTTGCCTATCAGCTTGGTGACCCCACGGGGGGTTCCGTAAAAAGTTGGCAACTTTTCAGGGCAAGCGAACCCGGGTTGGCGGGATAAGCTACCCGCCGCCTAGTGAGCGTTTACCGAAAAATTCGAACCCATTTCAATTACATGTGTTTTTTTATGGCGCAATTGGACAACAGAACACAATTTTTGTTGAGTCCATCGGTTGCGCCATTTGAGTTTAATAAAAGCTCTTTAAAATTTTTGCGTTTTTCTTTGTTCCACTTTCAGCGGAACGTTCGAGCCGACTTTTTCAAGCGTTGAATGAGACAATTATCTTGTGATAGAATGAATTCAAATATGGCAATAACTCACTTAGATATTATAGTAAAGAATCCTCAGAGGCCTAGAAGCAAAGCGGTGGCTCACTTTTTAGTTGACTCAGGAGCTGTGTATTCCGTTATGCCTACTCCTTTACTCAAAAAACTGGGGATTAATCCTGATGATAAACAAAAATTTACCCTCGCCAACGGAGAAGTGATTGAAAAGTCAGTAGGGAATGCTCTCTTTGAATATAGGAGTAAAGTGAGAAGTTCGCCGGTAGTATTCGGAGAAAAAGATATATTCCTTTTGGGAGCAGTTACACTTGAATCGCTCGGTGTAATCCTCGATCCCATCAATCGTGAACTTAAACCTCTTCCGATGCTTCTGATGTGATAGCGAATTGAATCATCTGCTCTCGGTGAATTTGATTTTCCCTTTTGCAGCGCTGTCTGCGGAGCACTTCGACTCCGCTCAGTGTAAAGCGAGCGCAGCCTTCGGCTTGAGCTCAGGACGAAAGCCAGCTCTGCCCCTACCGATTCTTCGATTTCACTTTTGGTGACGCTACCCCTCCAAAAACAAATGTTTTTACAGGGTAAACGGGATTGCCGTAAAAAGTTGGCAACTTTTCAGGGCAAGCGAACCGGGCTGGCGGGATATTATGTATTTTTTACACAAGATCTGGATGAGGGTCAAGTGGTTTCTCCGCTTAATTACGTGTGACGATTTAAGTATCCCTTCTCTGTAGCCTTATTTTTACCGACCGCCATGCAAAAAATATAGACAAAAGTAGGCCTGCTCCAAAAAACAGGAGGGTAAAAATTCCCATGAAGCTGTACGTGCCTATTCCGAAAACAATGTATAGAGAGACACCAAACATGATCGCCGATAAAAGAGCTAGTACTAGACTGTCTTTGACTCCCATTAGCCTGGCCATATTCATGGCATTTTCTCCGGTTGTTATTTTTTCATTCGATTCTTTGGACGTAGACAACAATTTTTTTACTCTAACCAGGTAATAAAGTATCAATGACACTGTCGGGATTATGGCGTACCATCCGAAAAAAATTACAGATAGCGTGATTACTGGGAGCGCCCCTACGTTAAACCTTAACAAAAACTGTTTAACAATTTGCTCTTCTGAAGGGGATAGCTCATAGCCCTTGCCGAAAATTCCGTATGGATAGAACAGAGTTTTCCCATCTTCTGTCTTCTTAAACCACGAGTGTGATATCGCTTCGTTATAGCCCATATTAACTTTTCATTTTAACCGATAGATGTGTTTTTGCTTTTTAATTTTCTCTTATAAGCTTACAGCACTTTTTGTTATTTTGTTTGTGACCCCACCGGGAGTCGAACCCGGGTTGCTGGGATGACCCGCCTGCCTAAGCTGTGCCGCCAACCGGATTCGAACCGGTGTGCCATGGTTGAGAACCATGTATCCTAGGCCTCTAGATGATGGCGGCATTGCGGGCAGGGAACCCAGTGTCCTAATGTATCCTAGGCCTCTAGATGATGGCGGCATTGCGGGCAGGGAACCCAGTGTCCTAGGCCTCTGGACGATAGCGCCGCGTATAGCTCACTTTGTTCGCACGCGGTAAACCGCTTAAAACGTGTTTAGCTCTAGTATTGTACACGAGTTTTGCGCTCGATTGGGGTAGCTAGCGCATATGGGTAGACAGGTTTTCTCCGATAGGCTTCAAGACCGGGTCTTAATAAAAGACCCGGTCTTTTACTGCAAGTGGGATGTTAACGCGACAGCCAAAAAGATACTGATGATCTTTACGAGATTCTTCGGCTAAAGCCTCAGAATGACAAGTGAGAAATGGTTTTAGGTTGATTGATCCTGAATCCCTCCATAGGCTGACAGGTAAGTTCAGGATGACAGATTCTGGGCAAGCCAGAATGACGGCAGGATGACCACGTAGAACGTGGCAAGCGAATGAAGCATGACGATTACCTATGTTTAGATGGCTGGAGTGGTGACGTGGGGGAGTTGGGTGGCTAGTTTCTTCCGTAAACCATTGCCTTTGACCTTTTTGAGGGGGCGAGTTTTAAGACGTCGTCCATGTGGTCGACGAAGTGGAACTTGATATCTTGTTGGACTTCTTTGGGGACTTTGATGAGGTCTTTTTTGTTGTTACGAGGCAAGATGATTTCTTTAAGGCCAGCGCGGTGGCCGGCGATGACTTTTTCTTTGACGCCGCCGATTTCCAGCACCCTGCCTCTTAAGGTAATCTCTCCGGTCATGCCCACCTCACGGCGAGTAGGGGTGTTGGTGAGGGCAGAGACGAGGGCGGTGGTCATGGTGACGCCGGCAGAAGGGCCATCTTTGGGCACGGCGCCTTCGGGGACGTGGATATGGATATCCAAGTGTTTGTAAAAGTTGCGTTTGAGCTGGAGGTTTTCCCAGCGACTGCGGACGTAGGAAACGGCGGCTTTGCCCGATTCTTTCATCACATCCCCGAGCTTGCCGGTGAGAATCAGTCTTCCCCGCCCGGGAACGACGGCGACTTCGATAAAGAGAATGTCGCCGCCGGCTTGGGTAAAGGCCAGGCCGGTGGCCATACCGATTTCGTCCCGCTTTTCGGCCAGGGTTTCGGCGAAGATGTAGGGGCCGAGGTATTCGGCTAAGGATTTAAAGGTAATGGTTTTATTGGCGAATTTTTTCTCGGCGATGCCGCGGGCGACTTTACGAAAGATTTTGGAAATTTGCCGCTCCAAATCACGCACCCCGGCTTCTTTGGTGTAGCGCTTGATCAGCGTCTTGAGGGTCTCTTCGGGCACGGTAACTTGGCTGCCTTTGAGGCCGTTGGCTGAAAGAGTTTTTTTGAGGAGGAAGTTTTTGGCGATGTGGAATTTTTCGTCTTCGGTGTAGCCGGAAAACCTAATGACTTCTAAGCGATCCCGCAGCGCCGGAGGGATGGTGTCCAGTACATTGGCGGTAGTGATAAACATGACTTCGGAAAGGTCGAAGGCGGCTTCCAGGTAGTGATCGGAAAACTCTTTGTTTTGTTCGGGATCAAGGGCTTCGAGGAGCGCTGAAGAAGGGTCGCCCCGAAAATCGATGCCGACTTTGTCGATTTCGTCGAGCATGAAGACGGGGTTTTTGGTGCCGGCGGTGCGGACTCCTTGGATGATGCGGCCGGGCATGGCGCCGACGTAGGTGCGCCGATGCCCCCGAATCTCGGCTTCATCTCTGATGCCACCAAGGGAGACTTTGACAAATTTGCGGCCCAAGGCTTTGGCGATGGAGCGGCCGATCGAGGTCTTACCTACCCCAGGAGGGCCGACGAAGCAAAGAATGGTGGGAACGACGGCTTCCCGGGGTTCTA
>JACOWY010000006.1 GCA_016176555.1 Candidatus Chisholmbacteria bacterium
AAAAAGACATTAATCAGCACGTCACCATCTTAAAAAAAGTGTTTCCCCACGTCACCGCTCACAAAATCCTCAGCAACATCCTGGTATTTTGCTCCCTCAAGGAGTAAAATTAAACACTAAGCACGAAATCCGAAGCACGAAACAAATTCAAAATTCTAACCCCCAAATTAGAAGGTTTTAAACATTAGCGATTTGAATTTAAGTATTGTTTCGAATTTAGGTATTCGAGTTTCGAATTTCATTTTATATGGTTTTCAACTGGCTCTCTAAACTCCTTGATTCCAACCAAAAACAAGTTGACAAGTTGACTCCTCTTGTCCAAAGCATCAACGAGCTCGAGGGATCATACAAAAAACTTTCAGACAAAGATCTCAAGGCCAAAACCGCCGAATTCAAACATCGCCTCGAGCGGGAAGAAAGTCTCGATGATATTCTCCCCGAAGCCTTTGCCGCCGTGCGCGAAGCCTCCCGCCGCCACCTCAATCTCAGGCACTTTGACGTTCAGCTGATGGCGGGCATCGTCTTTCACCAAGGCAAAGTGGCTGAGCAAAAAACCGGTGAAGGCAAAACCCTTTCCGCCACCCTCGCTCTCTACCTCAACGCCCTATCTGGCCAAGGCGTTCACCTGGTTACCGTCAATGACTATCTGGCTGCCCGCGACGCCGGCTGGATGGGCCCCATTTTCTACGCCCTAGGCGTATCAGTTGGCGTCATCATTCATGACAAAGCCATGCGCTACGATCCCGATTTTACCGACGAATCCGCTCAAGACGATCGCTTGGCTCACCTTGCCCCCATCACGCGCCAAGAAGCCTACGCAGCCGACATCACCTACGGCACCAACAACGAATTTGGCTTTGATTATCTCAGAGACAACATGGCCCAAGAGCTTGCCCGCAAAGTGCAGCGCGGCCACCATTTCGCCATCGTCGACGAAGTCGACTCCATCCTCATCGACGAAGCCCGCACCCCCTTAATCATTTCCGCTCCCGACATGGAGCCAACCGAAAAATATTTTACCTTTGCCCAAGAAGTCGACTCCCTCTCTGGAGACACCGACTACGTCGTCGACGAAAAACTGAGAACCGCCAACCTAACCGATCACGGCATTCGCAAAATTGAAAAACGCTTGCATGTCGAAAACCTCTACGAAAAAGATTTCGACACCCTCCACCACCTCGAACAAGCCCTCAAAGCCAAAACCCTTTTCCGCCGCGACACAGAATATGTCGTTAAAGACAACCAAGTCATCATTGTCGACGAGCACACGGGGAGGCTCATGTACGGCCGCCGCTACTCCGATGGCCTCCATCAAGCCATTGAAGCCAAAGAATCTGTCCCCATTCAGCAAGAATCAAGGACTCTCGCCACCATTTCGCTGCAAAACTACTTTAGGATGTACGCCAAACTCGCCGGCATGACCGGTACCGCCGAAACCGAAGCCGAAGAGTTAAATAAAATTTATAAACTCGAAGTCGTCGTCGTCCCCACCAATCAACCAATCGTCCGCACTGACTCACCCGACGCCGTCTACAAAACCGTCCGCGCCAAATACGCCGCCGTCGTGAAGGAAGTCGAAGAAAAATATAAGAAAGGTCAGCCGGTCCTCATCGGCACCCGTTCCATCGACCACAACCAAATCATCTCCCAGTTCTTGCGCAAGAAAAAGATTCCTCATAACGTCTTAAACGCCAAGCAGCACGAACGCGAAGCCATGATCCTCGCTGAAGCCGGTAAAAAGCAGGCCGTCACCGTGGCCACCAACATTGCCGGCCGCGGCGTCGACATAGTCCTTGGCGGCGCCACGCCCGACCCTCCTTCCGAATCCTCAAATTCTTCAGCGCCCTCAGACTCTTCAGTGCCTTCAGTGTCTAAAAAAAGCATTCAAGTCGCCACCAAACAACATGAAGCAGCCATGACTCAGTGGGAAAAAGACCACCAAGCTGTCGTCAAGCTCGGCGGCCTCCACGTCATCGGCACCGAACGCCATGAATCCAGACGCATCGACAACCAGCTGCGGGGTCGCTCGGGCCGCCAAGGCGATCCTGGTTCCTCTAGGTTTTACGTCGCGCTTGAAGACGACATCATGCGCCTCTTCGGCGGCGACCAGATCGCGAGGTTGATGACGACGTTGAAAATGCCCGAAGACCAACCCCTGGAATCAGGCCTTGTTTCCCGCGCTATCGAACAAGCCCAAACCAAAGTCGAAGGCTTTTACTTTGATCAAAGAAAGCGCGTCGTCGAATATGACGACGTCATGAACAAGCAGCGGGAAATTATCTACCAGCGCCGCGACCAAATTCTCAAAAACAGCGAAGACGAAAATAGTCAAGAACTCAAACAGGAAATTCTCACCAATCTCCAAGCCGAATGCGAGGCCGTTGTCTCTGCTCGCGCCGGAGACGGTTTTGCCGCGCCGGAGTACGATGGCATTGTCACCGAATTCATCACCATCGTGCCCATGGATGACCAAAGTGCCAAAGAGCTTCGCACTCGCCTTTTACGCCTCAAAGAGCCAGCCAAAATGATCCAAACTCTGCAGTCTATTGCCGAGGCCGCCTACGATGCTCGCGAAAAAGAACTCACCCCCAAGCTCATGCGCCAAGTCGAAAAATTTGCCTTTCTCTCGGTCATCGACAATCAATGGATGGATCACCTCGACAACATCGAGGGCTTGAGAGAGGGCATTGGCCTTCGCGGTTACGCCCAAAAAGATCCTCTCATCGAATACAAAGCCGAAGCCTTTGACATGTTTCAAGCTTTAATGAACCGCATCGACTACGAGATGCTGCGCCGCGTCTTAAGGATCCAAGTCCAAAAAGCCCCCGAAGTTCTCCCGCCACTTGAACACGCCGTCACCACCAAGGATGACACCGATCTTTTGGAAGGAGCTGCCCAAACCCAAACTACCGTTACCTCAGAAGCGGTCAGCCAAGGCAGGGCCTCCACCCAAGATTTTGCCGCTGCCCTCCAATCTCTCGGTCCCACCCCCCAGGAGCGCTTAGCCCAAGAAGCCAAAGCTAGCGAGAATCCTATCACCGGCAAAACTCGCTATCGCATCGGCCGCAACGACCCCTGCTGGTGTGGCAGCGGAAAAAAATGGAAACGGTGTCATTTTCCGGATAAAGGAAAACGATAAAAAATGTTTACCCTGAGCGAACTTGTCCTGAGCGAAGTCGAAGGAGTCGAAGGGCCACTATCCCGATAAAGGCAACCGCTAAACTACCATGACTGCCCGCACTCACGACGCCATCGCTTTTGAGGCAACCGCTAAACTACCATGACTGCCCGCACTCACGACGCCATCGCTTTTGCCCCTTCTCCCTAGAAGATAGCAAGGATACAGAAGCTAGGTCAAGAAATCCTTGCTATTACTTTTCCTGTGTGTCTATACTTAAATTGCGAGCAGAATCAAAATGAAAAAACTCATTCTATCTGCATTCTGGTTAGCTTTATTCTCCTGGTTCGGAGTTTTCTTTCTTCCCAGTCAGGTTCAGGCTAAACCCAAGAGAATCACGTGTGAAGAGTGGATACAAATTGGAAGCTCTCCTGAATGTAAATATTTTGCCCATTATGATCCTACCAATAAAGATTCCTCACTTGGCCATGAGACTTATTGCTTTTCAGATCCAGTGACAATTGATGAAAGCGGGACTTCCTACGATAAAGAAATGAACTCCCGACCTCCCGATTATATTGCGGATTTTGACTGGTGGACATGCGGATTCGCAGCCAGCTCGAGTGCCGAAATGACTAGCCCCCCAAAGACTACTTCTGGTCAGAATTCTCTCGATTGTAAGGTTTTACTTGAAGAGCTTCGCGGTGAACCCTCTCGTTTTTGGTTTGACCAGCTGGGGGGTACGTATGAGGTGCAAAAGCAAATAATTGAAAGAAAAAATGGCGATTATTGCGATTTTATTCAAAAATTGGGTGAAGGTGATGAGAACTCGATAAGGCTTGATAAAAGCGTCAGAATAACCTATCTTGATCCTCCACCTGACCAAATTCCTCTACCACAAGATGAAGATTTTGAAGTCCTCAATTCAGATAGTAAAACTTATAGCGGTGTTAAAGTCAGTGGACAAAATCGAGATGTAATGAGTAGCGCCGAATATCGTTACAAAGCTATTGGTATCAATTATGGAAAAGCGGGGAGCCTTTTAGGAAACTGTCTCATTGAAGTTACGCACTTACAAGACTTCGATATCGAGTCTCAGAATTCGAAGAACACTAATTCAAAAGAAGAGCTTAGGGATTACGTAATTACTTCATATGTTAATGAAGTTAAAGACCAGAGAGACAACGTGGTTGAAAACTCCAAGCTTCAAAAGTTTTGCGGCGGAACTAGTGGAAATGTGGCCAACTCCATATTTAGCTCGATGTCTGGGTTTTTCTCCAACCTGTTTAACTCGATATTAAACATATTTAGACCAACTTCTCCATCAACTCTGGGTGTCACTACCTCCAGTCAAAAAGAGGCGTCTCGACAATTTTCGCCGCTGATTGTGGTCATCATTGTCGTCGGCATGCTCGTTTGGTTGATAAAAGGGCAAAAGCCATCTTCCCGAAAAAAGTCGAAACGATCTAAGAGATCAAAGAGAAGATAATGCCAACTGCGTTTTTTTGGATTGCCTGGGGACTCATTTCTTTTTGGGCGCTAAAAACGTTTTACTATTCCTTTTCCAAAGAAAAGCTTGAAAAGTTACGCCAAGCCGCACTCGGCATAAATGTTGCCGTATTGATTTTATTGTTATTCTGCTTTTATTTTCGAGCGCGTTTCTCTTGATGAGAGATTTATCACTTCTTAAAACTGCTGCGATTGGAACGATTATAAATACATTTCTCCTTTTTATCCTCATGTATCAGCTTCGCCCGAACACGTTTGTTTTGACACTTTACGATATGGCGCCAATTGTGGCCATTTTGTTTTTACTTGTTAATGATGTTGTGGTTCTACTTCTCTGGCAACAATTACAGTTGAAAAGCGGGAGGCTGAAATGAAAAGAACAATAATATCATTAATTCTTGTCTTCTTTTTTGCTCTTTTTTTGCCTAATCGTATTTTTGCAGATTACACCCAAGATCTTGATGCTTGCCATAAAATATTGTCAAAATCTTCTTCTGATGAATATTGCACTTTACATATTAATGCTGAATTTGAAGGCAATGTGGGAAGTTCTAAATTGTACATTGCAAATGCCTATATTTATCCCGAATCGGGAGTAGGGCAAGCAACAAAATCATTAGAAGAAAAATATAAAAGTAGGCTTAAACAATGGCAATCTCCAGAGGACAGTGGGATTTTGGATTCGAGAGAAAGGGAGCTATACAAAAAAGTAATTGAGGAAGCAGGGCCGGACAATATGAGATTTCTAATCAAGCAAATTCCGGATGAAGGATTCTATACAATAGGGAAAAACATTGTCTATGATTTTAGAATTTATCTTTATATGCAGCAGGGAGTATGTGTTATTGTGATGGACGGAGGTGCAGGCAGGGGGTATATAAAGAACCAGAACAACAGATTTGACGACGTTGATGGCGATATCGAGAAGCTGAAAAAAGAATCAATTGTCTACATGAATAAAGTAGGCAACGACCTTACAAATAACTGTAAAAAGGATACCAAAAGTGATTTTCAAAAAGTGGCAGAGTCTGATTTTGAGATTGTGTACCCTGTCCCTGCCGATCTGGCTTCTCCAAAGCAGGCTGCCGAGTCGGTGGTGATGACATCCGGAACAAAGTTATTCTTAGGCGTGGTGGGCGGCGGCGGGGAAGTTTTGGTGGAGTTTCCAAACGGGGACGACGTTACCGTTGAAGAAAAACAGGCAATTGATATTAAGTTTGGAGATTTATGGAAGGAGTGGAGATTTTTTAACCGGTTCCCCCAGAATAACTGGAAAGGCCATGTAACTGTACAGGAGGTTGATTGCCATATTTTGCTTGCGCAAGAAAAACAGGATCAAGAGACGTTGCAACGGCTTGGTGAAATCCGAAGCGCAAACCGCTACGATCTGGGTGACACGCTGATCATTAAATCAATAGGCGACTGTAGTTATATCAATGAAGGCGGGCCTGTTAGGGCGCTGGTTGAACAGGGAGAAGTAACTATTAAAACAACGGGTGGCGTTTCCATATCCACACAGAAAGCTGACTTTGGCATAGGCTATGATACCGCTTCCGGACAATCAATTATTGAAATCTACCATGGGTCGGCGACAGTTTCGAACCAATCCGGACAATCAAAAAATATCTCTACGGTTTATGGATCCCAGATCAATCGAATTGAGGTTAGCCAAGATGGAGCCATGACAGAAAAAATTGCCATTCCGGGGTCCGAGTGGGAAGCATTTTTAGCAAGCCAACAGACAGAAACAGAAAGTAAAAGCAGTGGAAATGCTCTGCCTATCCTGGTAGCAATTATTGTTTTAGGAATAGGAGGAACTGTTTTCTTCCTCTACAGGAAAGGAAAGCTTATGCCGCTTTATAGAATATCGATTCAAAAGATTTCTGAACTGATGAGAAAAACGAGTAAGAACAATAAGAGGCAGGAAACTGATTAAACTTCTAAAACTTTTTCTTTACTTCACCAGTCGCTTTATCCACCGTATACCAATTAAACGTCGCCGTGTGTCCATCCTTGATTTCATACACTTGCACCATATAGGCATTCTCTTCCTCGCCATTAACGTCCACTAATCCATTTGGCACCTCTTTAAGATAATCCTTCACTTCGGGCATCTCCTTGACCATCCTCACCGCGTCTACTTCAGAAACCCCCGATTGAGGCGACTGAGGCTGAGGCGCTTGGGGCTTTCTTAAAAGAACAAAGACACCGATTGTTGCCATCACCGCCAGTGGCAGAAGTACTTTCTTTATTGATTTTGCCCACCCCTTTTGCATCATGTGATAAGTTTAAGATGTACTTCTATACCCTATACCCTAATCCCTAAACCCTATCATACATGACTGCCCGCACCCACGACGCCATTGCTTTTGCCTCCCTGGTCACCGCTGCCACCCTCTACCCACCGGCGAGCTTAAATCTCTACACCCTCTTTGCCGCCATCATCGGCAACAACATCGGCGCCCTCATTCCCGACATCGATCAAGCCAGCAACCGCTTGTGGGATCTCGTCCCCGGTGGTGACCGCATAGACAAAGTCTTAAGTCGCCTTTTTTACAAACACCGCACCCTTACTCATTCATTACTAGGTCTATTTCTCATCTTTAAATCACTTGAATGGCTCTTGCCCCGGCTTCTCAATGAAGCGTTTGTCAACGTTGACCTCGTCTTTTGGTCTATCATCATCGGTTACGCCTCGCATTTAGTTGCCGACGCCTTTACTAAAGAAGGCTTGCCCTTACTTTTTCCCTTAAAAATCAAAATCGGCCTTCCACCTATCAAAGCATTCCGCCTCACCACTGACAGTTGGGTCGAGCGCCTCGTTGTGCTGCCGGGAGTTGCCATTTATCTCTTTTGGTTTATCAACCAAAATAAAGCTACCCTGCTTGCACTTTTACACCAAATTCGCTAGACCCTAAATGACAGAACTAAAAAGAGAAGAAGAATTTAAGTATCAGATCCATCCTAACTCTTGGGCCCGAGCGGTTGCCAGATCAACTTGTCGAGTAAATTCCCGCCCAGCCTCTCGCAAACTAATTCTTTCCAAATTGTAGCTTGTTTCTATCACTTGCAGTACTGCAATTATAGTCAGAGCAAAGGGGTCACCCTCTGCTTCAGCCCTACTTAACTCTCTAGCTAATTCACGAACCTCTTCTTCATAAGCCATACAGCGAAGTGGCAATTATATCAAATGATTGCCATCCACGGCCACCAGCAAACCCTGCTTGCACTTTTACACCAAATTCGCTAGAACAAAGATCAAGATGGCTGTTCAATCCACCATGCTTAAGCTAGGGACCCCCGCTCCCGACTTTAGTCTCACCGACGTTGGTTCCGGTACCACTGTTTCGCTGCAGGATTTTGCCGCCAAAAAAGCCCTCTTAGTCATGTTTATCTGCCGCCATTGTCCCTACGTCAAACACGTCGAGGCAGAACTAACTCGCCTTGGTAACGAATATCTCCACAAAGGCTTCGCCGTCGTCGCCATCTCCGCCAACGACCCCGATCAGTATCCCGACGACAGCCCCGCAAATCTCGACGAACAAGCCAAACGGCTCGGGTTTAAGTTTCCCTATCTTTTTGACGCCAGCCAACAGGTCGCCAAAGCCTACACCGCCGCCTGCACCCCCGATTTGTTTCTGTTCGACCAGCAAAGAAAGCTCGTCTACCGCGGGGAGCTGGACGATAGCCGCCCTGGCAACAACGTTCCCGTCACTGGTCAAGACCTCCGCGCCGCCATTGAGGCCGTCCTCGCCGGCCAACCCGTCTCCCCGAACCAAAAACCTTCCATCGGCTGCAGCATCAAATGGAAACCCGGCACCGCTCCACACTACGCTCAATAAATAAAGAAAAAACTGCCATAATGTACCCAACCTTAACCCATTTAAATCGGGAAAAACTTACATACAGCACAGTACTTAAGTAATTAAACTATGGGAGTAATTCATCCACCGTGGCAGTAAGGTAGGTTGAAAAATACTTATCTCGTGCTAAACTAGGCTTATGAAAGTCCGTGGCCCGCGCTTTAAGCTCGTTCCAATTGTCGCCTTTGTACTATTAGGAGTACTCGCCCTTCAAATTCCCTTCACCAAACTCCTAGGCGCCGACGTTCGCTTTACCCTCTTTGACCTCTTTGCTCCGATAGCCGGCAAACTCTTTGCTCCGGTGTTGGGCGTATTCGGAGTCTTCATTGCCTTACTTGTCGATTTTCTGTTGCACGGAGCGAGTCTCACTGTCGGCAGCCTCATTCGCTTCTTCCCCACCCTCTTCGCCGTTTGGTACTTTGGCAGCCGTAAACACACCTCATCCCTCATTGCTGTAGCGGCCATCATCGCCTTTAACCTCCACCCCATCGGCCGCACCGTTTGGTTCTATAGCCTTTTTTGGACCATTCCTCTCATCATGTCCTACTTTAAAAACAAACATGTCCTCGCTCGTGCCTTAGGCAGCACCTTCACCGCCCACGCCGTCGGCGGCGCTTTGTGGATTTGGGCCTTTAATCTTCCCGCCGCCACCTGGATTAGCCTCATCCCCATCGTCATTCTCGAGCGGTCGGTTTTCACCCTCGGCATCGCTGGTAGCTATTTACTGGTGACCAAAATTCAGGCCGAACTAAAAAAGCAGCATCTCCCCGGTTTTCTCCAAGCATTCTTCAAGTAGCTTATTCGAGTTTGGTTGAAAACCACGGGCTTTAGCCGTGGTGGTTCAGGCACTTCCACTCCGGGAGTGGAACTCTTATGATAATTTAAGTTTGGGTTCCACTCCCGGAGTGAAACATGAAAACTATTAGCATTATCATCGGCATTGTCATTGTGGCTGCCCTCGGTTTTACCGCCTATTGGTTTTACCAAAGCAACCAGTCGTTTGATTTTGTCTCTCCCGTCACGGAAAAAATCGAGGCGGTGCAAAAACCACTCCTCAAATACACTTTTGAAAATCTTGCCACCATCACCCCAGAAAAAAGTCAGATAAATATTGAGGAAGTTATTGACGAAGAAGACTCCTTCACTGCTCGGGTTTTTGCCTACATCTCTGAAGGCAAACGCATCACTGGCCAAATAAACGTTCCCGAGGGAGATGTCCCCGAAAATGGCTTTCCCGTCATTCTCATGCTTCGTGGCTTCATCGACCCAGAGACGTGTTCTACCGGCGATGGCACCAGATCCGCCGCCGCTGTCTTTGCTCAAAATGGTTTTGTCACCATCGCCCCCGATTTTCCCGGCTGTGGCGGTTCCGATGATCCCGACGAAAATTCCATCGTCGCCCGCCTCAAACACCCATACGAAGTCTTAGTCCTTCTCAATTCCCTTGACTCTATACCCTATACCCTAGATACTAGTCGCTTATTCATCTGGGGTCACTCCAACGGCGGCCAAATGGCCCTCTCTCTCCTCGAAGTTTTGGGGAAACCCATCCCCACCACGCTTTGGGCCCCCGTCTCTAAACCCTTTCCCTACAGCATCCTCTACTACACCGACGAGTTCGACGATCGGGGTAAGGCGCTGCGCAAAGTCCTCGCCGACTTTGAAAGAGACTACGACGTCGACCTCTATTCCATCGACAAGTATTACGACCGCATCAAAAGTCCGATCCAAATCCACCAAGGCACTGCTGATGACGCCGTTCCCAAAGAGTGGACCGACGCACTCGTCAAAATGCTCGAAGAAAAAGAAGTCGACGTCACCTATTACCTCTATCCCGGCTCCGATCACAACCTCCGCCCCGCCTGGGATACGGTCATCTCTCGTGACGTCGCTTTTTTTCGCAAATTTCTCTAAACCAATCCAATTATCCCAACTTTTCTTCTATCCGCCTGAGTCCTTCTTCAATTCTCCTCAAAGCTTCCATCACATCATGGTGATGTTCTTCTGGTCCATGGTGAGGTGGGTGATGATGAGGCGGAGGCGGGGGATGACCCGGCTCATGTGGCGGATGGTGTGGCTGCAAAGGAATGTCTGGCACAATAATCACCTCCCCTCGAGTTAATTTCAGCAGCATTATACACCAGGCATGTTGTGAATCGAAGACAGTTTTAATCGCATCTGCTGCCCCCTGGTAGAATAAACTTCCGAGGCCAAAGAGGCCTCGGTATTCTCCCTTTCGGGAGAAGAAGTATGTTACGCTTTGTATTCGCTAACGCTCATTCTTTTTAGATCGCCTTCATCCGTGGGCTAAAAGCCCGCGGTTTTCGGCTATCTTGTAATAAAGCCATGACCAACCGGCAAAAAGCCTTAGTTTACATTGTCCTCGGCTCCATTATTGGCGGCAGCCTCTCGGCAGCCAACAAAATAGGTATCAGAAATATCCCCCCTCTTGGTTTTGTCTCAGCTCGCGTCGCAGTCTCGGCCCTTTTCCTTCTCCCTATCATGGTTAAGACAAGGCTCTGGAGAGTTAAAAACAAGCTCCAGCTCATGCTTTTCTCACTTCTAGCCACCGCCAATATCGGTCTCTTTATCGTCGGCCTGGCCCGCACTACAGCCAGCATGAGTTCAATCCTCTATGCCGCAGTACCTCTACTCACAGCCATCCTATCGCATTGGATATATCAAGAAAAAATCACCAGTCGTAAACTTGTGGGCATCATCATCGGTTTGGTAGGCACCCTAGTCATAGTGCTCACGCCAGCCTTAAGCCAAAACGGATTTCACACCGGCAGTGTCAGCGGCAATCTTATTGTTTTTCTAGCAGTGGTCATTTATGCATTCCACACCGCCCTCTCTAAAAAAATGCAACAGCGCTATTCCCCGTTTGTCATCGTCGAGTATTTTATTATCACCGCCACTCTAACTCTTACCCCTTTTGCCCTTTGGGAAATGACACAAGCAGGTAACTGGCTTACCACCGTTGAAAGCTCATCAATTTTCACCCTCCTCTACGTTGTCGTCATCGGCACCATAGTTCTTTACTTCACTTTTCAAGAAGCCATCAGGTTTGCTACCCCCTTAATCGCCAGTCTACAAATGTATCTGGTGCCGGTATTTGGTGTCATCTTTGCCAGCCTGCTCTTGGGAGAAAAGCTCTCTTCCGAACTCGCGCTTGGCGCTTTTCTCGTCCTCGTCAGTATTTGGCTCATCACTGGCAAACCCCAACCAAGACCTGGAAAAAACCCGTAAGAAGTGGTAAAATATCGTTTACTTTGACACCTAGGTGTTAAAGACACGATGAATAGCTTGGTCCAAAAACTGTCCCAGGAAATAGAACGCCTGGAAGGGGTCAAGAGTAGAAGATCCGCCACTAAAATTACCTACGCCCACCGCCTTCCCTTTGCGACTATTTTCATCAAAAATAAGCTCGTCGAGCTCGAATTTACTACTCCGAGCAAAATCAACCACGCCCGTCTAAAGAAAGTGAAACAGATCAAGGCAGACAAGTTCTCTCACAAAATTTCCCTTGCCAAAGAAGAAGATATCGATCCTCAAGTAACCGGTTGGATTATGATCGCCCACGCCACCAACTAAAGTTGGAAATCTCAAATTCCAAATCCCAAACCCCAAACAAATTCAAATATCAAAATTCCAAATTCAAAACAGTTTATATGTTTGTGATTTCGAGCTTGCGAGAAACCTCGGGTCGCTGGAGGCGACCGTAGAGATTTGATGCTTGTTATTTGGTGCTTATTTAGTTTTTGGTGCTTGGTACTTAGAATTTTCCATCACTCATCATGCTTCCCTCAAAGTTGATGAGGTAAGATATTTAACATGCGCCCCAAAGTCTTACTCGCCATCACTCCGCATCCCGACGACGAATCGCTCATGTTTGGGGGTACACTCGCCAAATACGGCCAAGATGAGGACGTCAAAACAAACCTCATCACCGTCACCCGCGGTCAAAAAGGAAGCCTCGGGCCGAGATACCTGGGCGTTACCCGCAAAAAACTAGGAGAGAAGCGAGAGCAAGAACTCCGCTGCGCCGCCAAAATTCTAAAAATTGACCATCTCTACATCCTCGATTACCAAGATGGAGAAGTCCCTGCAGTCGAAGAAAACATCGCCGTCGCCTCTCTAATCAGGCTGATCCGAAAAATCAACCCCCAAGTCGTCATCACCTTTGGCCCCGATGGCGGCTACGGTCACCCCGACCACATTGCCGTCTGTCACTGGGTAACTGAGGCAGTCAGATTCATAAAGGGAGTAGAGAAGCTCTACTATTACGCCATCAAAAAAGATTTTGCCACAAGCTTTATCAAATACTTCGGGAAAATTCCTCTCAATGGTGAATTACTCGAAATCGCCATTCACGATGCTGCGTATATCGACGCCACACTCGATTGTCGCCAGTTTACTGAGCAAAAATTTAAAGCCATCCACTGCCACCAAACCCAGGAGTTTGACACTAAAAGATTTGATCTTCTCCGCCGTTTAAATGTCAAAAGTATGATTTCGGATGATAACTACCACCTCGCCTTCGCCCGCGGCAATTTCCCCACCCCCGAGACCGATCTCTTCGCCGGCATTTGACTTCATGATACGATTTGAACGCTGTCTATGAGCAAAAAAAGACGACACAAATCCGCTGAAAAATCGGGTTTCCTGAGTCCCAAAAAGATCCGCCAGCTCTTGTTTCGAGTCGCCTTGGTGGGAGTCGGCGTCGCTGCCGGTGTTCTCGCCCGCCCCTCCCTCATCCAAGATCCGGCCCAACGTGCCCTAGTTGATGAACTTAGAAATCAAGTCCTCACCGCCAATGAGGAGGGCCAGAAAAAAGCTCTCCAAGTCTTGGGTTCAAGTTCTGAAACTATCAAAGAAACCGTCGGCAAAGTATCCGGGGTTGCGGACGAAGTCACCGGCACTGATCCTCAAGTTCTCGTCAACGAAAAAGTCGCCATCATTAAACAAGAAGTCAAAAATCTGCCCCAAAATCAGATCAAAAAAATTAAGCTCGAATTCTGCCAAGACGTCATTAAAGAAGAAGTAGAGCTCGCCTGCCAGGAAAGTAATAACTAGTAAAAATTTCAAATTAACTATGGATGAAATAAGAAATAAGCTCCAAGAGCTTCGTCAGCGGCTGGAAAAATTAACGTCCGAGATCGACATCCCCGCTAAAGAAAAAGAACACCGCGAGCTCGAGGCCCAAACGATGAAACCCGGTTTTTGGGACGACGAAACCCTCGCCCGCCGTATCAGCCAAGAACTCGCCGAAATCCAAAGCGAACTTGCCAGCCTCAAAGCAATTGAAACCAAGCTTACCTCCGCCCTCGCCTTGGTCGATATGGCCAAGACCCCAGATGACGCCCAAGCGGTGAGTGTTGATCTCGCCAAAGAAGCCAAATTACTGGATCTCCAACTCCGCGGCCTCGAAACCAAAACCTTTCTTTCGGGGGCCCACGACAAAGCGGGAGCCATCCTTTCTATCCACGCCGGCCAAGGCGGCACCGAAGCCATGGATTGGGCCGCCATGTTACTGCGCATGTACCTTAAGTACTTGGAAAAACAAGGGTGGCACCACGAACTAGTCAACGAAACTCCCGGAGAGGAAGCCGGCATCAAATCCGCTACCATCATGGTCAACCACCCTTTTGCCTACGGCTACCTCAAAGGCGAAGCCGGCACCCATCGGCTAGTGCGCCAATCGCCCTTCAACGCCGACAACCTCCGCCAAACCTCCTTTGCCCTGGTTGAACTCCTGCCTCTCATCGAGGAAACCGAAGCCGTGACTTTGCGCGCTGAAGATATTGAGTTTCAAACCTATCGTTCGAGCGGCAAAGGCGGCCAGAATGTCAACAAAGTCTCCACCGCCGTTAGGCTCAAACACATTCCCACTGGCATCGTCGTCGAATGCCAAACAGAACGCCGCCAGGAGCAAAATCGCAAAATTGCCCAAAGCTTACTCAAAGCCAAGCTCTGGCAACTTGAGGAGGAAAAAAGAAAACAAGCGTTAAAAACCATTAAAGGTGAGCACCAAGTCGCTGGCTTTGGCCATCAAATTCGCTCTTACGTCCTTCATCCCTACAAACTCGTCAAGGATAACCGCACCAAACTAGAGTCGCCTCATCCCGAAGCCGTTTTAAGTGGAGAGCTTGATGAGTTTATCGAGGCAGAAGTCAGAAGCGGAGCTTTCTAATCAAAAATGAATTACAATATTTCCAGGGGAAAATGTCATTCTGGTGTAATCCAGAATCAACATTTTCCCAAGGACGAAATTTATAGATTCTGGACAAGCCAGAATGACAACCGATTAATTATCTCAAGCTTAATTTCGTGATTCACATTAACCCCGGTTGTTTCCCCAAGCTCAGTCTGATATAGTAGGGCCTATGAGTTCACCCACTGCCCCGCCACCTCAAAACCCAATCTCTCGCCCCCAAAACCTCCCACCCATCTCCCCGCCACCCGGCCAGACAACTCAACCCCCCCTCGTCAAAAGCATGGATCTGACTAAAAACAAGCTCTCCATGAAAGTAGTCGTCATTGCCCTCGGCATCGTCGTCGCCGGCATTGCCTCAGGCTTTGGCCTCAATGTGGCCACTTCCGGTAGCCTCGGTATCAAATCCACCACCGAAGCAGGGGAAACCGGCGTCAAGGCCGGCGATGTCGTCGGTGTCACTGAAAGCACCTTTAAAGATAGTGCCACCGGTGTCCTCGTCCGCGGTGGGGTCGACGGCGAAGGTTCACATCACTTACTTCGCGAGGGTGGTCCTGATCAAACTGCCTACCTCACCTCCTCTGTCGTCGATCTCAATCTCTTCGAGGGCCATAAAGTCGAAGTCTGGGGAGAAACCTTCGATGCTCAAAAAGCCGGCTGGCTCATGGACGTCGGTCGGGTCAAAGTCCTGCAGCTCAATGCCCCTCTCCCCTTCGAAGAAGTCCCAGCTGAAGATGAATAAAAATCATCAAATCCGAAACTCGAAATTCGAAACAAATTCAAATATTTAATGTTTAAAATTTTTAAAAATTTTGAATTTAGAGATTGTTTCGTGCTTCGTGCTTAGAATTTCGAATTTAGGGTTCGTACTTCGAATTTACCAAAGCTATGATCATCTTTGACCAGGTGAGTAAAACTTTTCCCAACGGCACCGTAGCTCTTGAGGGAGTCAGCTTCACCGTCGACCCCAAAGAATTTGTCATCGTCACGGGGCCCTCGGGTGCTGGCAAAACGACGCTCTTAAGGCTCCTGTTGCGTGAATTTTTGCCTTCCGGGGGCAGGATTTTCGTGGACAAAGTCGACATTTCCACTCTAAAAAAAAGTGGCATCCCCGAGCTAAGGCGCCAAATTGGCGCCGCTTTTCAAGATTTCAAACTCTTGCCTGATTGGACTGTGGGTGAAAACATTGGCTTGGGGCTTGAAATTCTGGGTGAGGGTGAGGCAGAGATTGCCGACAGAGTCAACCACCTCCTCGAATTGACTGGCCTCAAAGACAAATCACCCCTCTTTCCTGGGCAGCTCTCCGGTGGAGAGCTCCAACGCGTCGTCATCGCTAGGGCCTTAGCCCCAGAGCCAAAGGTGCTGTTTGCCGACGAGCCCACCGGCAATCTCGACGATGCCACCGCTCGGCAAATTATTTCTCTCCTTAAAGACATTAATAAGCTTGGCACCACCGTGATCATGGCCACCCATAATCCGAGGCTCGTTAACGATCCGAAAGAACGCCTCATTGTTTTAGAAAAAGGTAAACTCGTCAAAGACACTCGTAGCAAAGCGAAGATCTCATCGATCTCGAGCGCAGTCGAGGGGCTGAGCGAAGTCGAAGGACATAAACCAACCAAAAAGAAAAAAGACCACCCCGAAAAGGAAACCTAGCCATGAGCAGACGCTCCTCATTTACCTTCAAACACATGCGCCGCTCACCCTACCAAAGCCTGGCTGCGGTAGCCGTCTTGAGCATCACCTTTTTTGTCGCCTCTATTTTCTCCCTCGTCACCTTAGGTTCGCAGCAAGTCCTGCGTTACTTCGAAACCCGGCCTCAAGTCACCGCCTTTTTCAAAGATGATACGGAGCTTTCGACCATCAATAATTTAAAACGAGAGCTCGAAACCCAAGAGTTTGTTGCCTCAGTCAAATACGTTTCCAAAGAAGAAGCTTTGAGTATCTACCGCGAACAAAATAAAAACGACCCGCTGCTTTTGGAAATGGTCACTGCCGACATCCTGCCCGCGAGTTTGGAAGTTTCCGGGGTTAGTGCCGAAGTCCTGCCTCAAATTGCCGACATGCTCGGGGTAGATCCGGCCATCGAAGAAGTCGTCTATCAAAAAGACGTCATTGAGACGCTGCGGTCTTGGGCCCGGGCCATTCGCCTGGCCGGTTTAGCCTTAGTGGCCGTCCTCGTCGCCACCTCAATTTTGACCATCGGCGTCATCGTCGGCATTAGTATCGCCAACCGCCGGCGCGAAATTGAAGTTTTGCATTTATTTGGCGCCAACCAGTGGTATATCAAAAAACCCTTTATTCTCGAAGGCGCGCTCTATGGCGTCATTGGCGCGGCTTTGGCTTGGGGTTTAAGCTACATTTTGTTGCTCTACAGTACCCCTTTCTTAGTTTCCTTCTTGGGCTCTATTCCCCTCTTACCGGTGCCGGTTACCTTCATGCTCGCCTTTTTAGCCGCTCTCATTCTTCTTGGTTTAAGCATCGGCTCGATCGGTAGTTTCCTAGCCGTCCGCCGATTCTTGCGCTGATGAAAAAAATTTTACTGGGTCTTAGCTTTCTTGTAAGCCTTGTCGCTGTTTCCCTGCCCTTCTCTGCCCAAGCCAGCGAGCTCGATGATAAACAACAGGAAATCGAAGAGTTAGAGCAAAAAATCGCAGACCTCCAGGGGCAGCAAAAAACTCTCTCTTCAACCATCGCTTTCCTCGATACCAAAATCTCTCTCACCCAGGCTCAAATAAGCAAAACCCAAGTTGAGCTCAAAGGCATCGAAGCCGATATCGCTACCCTTTCAGGCAAAATAAATACCCTCAACGTTTCCCTCGATCGCCTCACCGAACTCTTGGTCAATCGCATCACCACTACCTATAAACGTAATCTCATCAATCCCATTACCCTGCTTTTCTCCTCAGGGGGTTTTTCAGATTTTCTGACTAAGCTTGAGTACCTAAGGCTCGTCCAGCGCCACGACCGCCGCATCATCTTCGCCACCGAACAAGCCCGCGCCAACTATGACGCTCAAAAAGATCTCAAAGAAGCCAAGCAAGCCGAAGTCGAAGCCCTAAACGCGAGGCTTGTCGCCGAGAAAGCCTCCCTCGCCCGCCAACAAGCCGAAAAGCAACAGTTACTCCAGCAAACCAAAAACGACGAAGCCACCTATCAAAATCTCTTAGCTAAGGCTGTCGCCGAGCTCGCCGCCATTCAGGGCATCATCGCCGGCAAGGGTACTGAAACCGAAGTGGGGGCGGTAGGCGAGGGCAACAAAATTGCTTCTTATATCCCCAGTTCCTCAACCTGTTCCTCGGGGCCTCACCTCCACTTCGAAGTCACCAAAGACGACTCTCGGCAAGACCCCTCAGGACTTTTAGGGGGGGCTAACTTAAGCTATGCCTATGATACGAGCCAAATTCCCGAAACAATTAATCCCGGCGGGTCATGGATTTGGCCAGTCAACGACCCCATTCGCATCACCCAAATTTATGGCCACACCTATTGGACCCAATATCTTCACTACGATTTCCATACCGGCATCGACATGCAAAATTCCAATGGTGACACCATGGTCAAAGCCGTCAAGCCCGGCAAACTCTTCCGTGGCTCCATCGCTTGTGGTGGGGGGACGCTGCGCTACGTCCGCGTCGAGCACGATCAAGACAACGTCGACAGCTACTACCTCCACGTCAACTATATCTGAGTTACACAAACGAAGATATTGGAGGTTTTTGCCAAATCAAAAACAACATATATTTGAGCGAACTTGTGAGCGAAAATATCGGAAGTTTTTGCTTAAGCAAAAACGACGCATATTTAAACAGTGAGTTTGTCATTCTGGGGACTCAGAGCGAAACGTGGAGACATCCAGAATCCGCCACTACTAAATAAACAATCGTCATTCTGGTAAGCGAACCGCATCCTGAATTAGTCATCCCCCCGTCATTCTGGGGAGTGCAACGACTCCAGAATCTAATAACCCATGTCTAAACAAGGCTATGTCTACATCATGGCCAATAATCGTCCCACTTTATATACGGGTGTAACCAGTAATCTCGTCAAACGCGTCTATGAGCACAAGCATCACTTGACGGGTGGTTTTACTACCAAATATAAGTTACATAAATTGGTTTACTTCGAATCTTTTGAAACCATCACCCAGGCGATCATTAGGGAAAAGCAAATTAAAGACATGGATCGGATAAATAAATTGTCTATGATCGAAAAACGTAATCCCATGTACAGAAATTTATTCGGTCAGATTCTGGACAAGCCAGAATGACGAAGAAGGACAAGCCAGAATGACGGAAGCCATCCCCTCTAAGGTCACTGTCATTCTGGGGAGGAGTGAAACGACGACTCCAGAATCCATCTGATATCGATTCTGAACTAAATTCAGAATGACGAAGAAATTTCTGCTATGCTGGGAAAAACGTTGCTATGCGCTGGCGACATCTCCTCATAAGCCTAGGTATTTTCTCTGTCTCTTTCACTCCAGTATTTGCCGCAGACACGGATATTGTTATCAACGAAGTTCTGCCAAACCCCAGCGACGACTCCAGTGAGCAAAACGAATTTATTGAACTTTACAACAAAGGATCGGAGCAAGTTTCTTTAACCAACTGGACCCTTGCTGATCAAGTCAAAACATACACCATAGGAGAAATAACATTAGCGGCCGGTGGTTTTGCCAGTTTTAAAAAATCTGACACGAGTATTGGTTTAAACAATGATGGTGACAGCATTGAGTTGAAAAATGCCGGCGGCAGCCTCATTGATTCGATGTCCTTCGGTAATAGCTCAAATTCAGAAGATAGATCTTGGTCTAGGTACCCCGACGGTACCGGGAGTTTTTTTGCTGATACAACTCCTACTGAGAATGGTGCAAATTCAGTCCCCCCTAGCCCTTCACCCACACCCACACCCACACCAACCCCATCTCCTTCTCCAACTCCCACCTCTACCCCCAAACCATCACCAACTCCAAAACCTACAACCTCCACCGCTTCAGCTAAAAAATCTCCCGAGCCCACCCTCGAGCCGGTAGCTTTCTTAGACACCGAGCCAGAGCAGAAAAACGTTCAGCTTGGGGAAACCTTGGGTGAATCCACCGCAGCCTCTCCCGCAGCTACCGTAGTCGCCGGTAACCAATTTAATCGCCGGACCATCGTCAGCTGGCTTCTCACTGGGTCGGGCCTCGTCTTTCTCACCGCCGCGGGGTTTCCTCTTCTCCGCCGCCACTTGAAGGCTGGTAAAATAGACAGATGGCCAAATTCAAACTCTGGGGACCGAGTATCATCTGGGCAGTCTTAATCTTCACTCTCTCGTCTATTCCCACGCTTCCCAAAGTTGAAATCATTTGGTGGGACTACGTCTTAAAAAAATCCGCCCACATGTTTGAGTATGCTGTGCTCTTTTTTCTGCTCGTTCGGGCCTTGACCAAAACAAGGCTCAAAAAAGCTTCTCCAAAAATCTTTCTCCTCGCAGGACTAATCACTATTTTGTACGCTATCTCAGATGAGTGGCACCAAACCTTTGTCCCCGGCCGCGGCGGCCGCCTCACCGACGTCGGCTACGATACTATGGGAATGGTCCTAAGCTTCCTTTACATCAAGTCAAAAGTATCTAAAACCCATTAACTATTACCACTCTCTAGTGAAGTACGTCAGCCACAGTCCGGCAGAGACTAAAGCCATTGCTGCCAACATTCTCAACAACCTGTCTACCAACGTCATCGCTCTTCACGGCCCTCTGGGGGCAGGCAAAACCGTTTTTGCCCAAGGCATGGCTCAAGCCTTGGGAGTCACTCAAAGAGTCATTAGCCCCACCTTTGTCCTCATGCGCCACTATCCAATCGCTGACTCCAAACACATATACAATAGTATCTACCACCTCGATCTCTATCGCGTCGATTCCGCCGCCGACCTCAGATCAGTCGAGCTTAAAGAAATTATCGCCGATCCCCAAAACCTCATCATCATCGAATGGGCCGAGAAAACCGGCCTCAAGCTCCCAGTCAAACCATTGAAAATTACGTTGAGTGGCGAAAACCATACTCGCACCATTGAGATAGCAAATTCATGAAACTTTTTATCGACACTTCCAGCAATCAAAAAACCATCGTCAAACTCGATTCGAAAGCATTGATTAAGACTCACACCTCACCCCAAAGTCAAGCACTCATTACCGTCATCGCCGAGCTGCTTAAACGAGAAGGTAAAACGGTCACAGACCTCACCGAAATCGTAGTTACTCCAGGCCCCGGCGCCTTTACCAGCCTTAGAATCGGCGTCGCCGTCGCCAACGCCCTTTCGTTTGCCCTAAAGATTCCCGTCAACGGCCACAAACTAGGCACACCAGTAGCACCCAAGTACGGTAAGCCACCCAACATCAGCCAGCCCAAAAGAACCCCAAGTAAATTCCTTTAAACTCCTCTAAACTCCTCTAAATTCCTTTAGTCTCCCTAAAATTTGACGCGACTTAATTAAAGGTCTAGGATTTCAAGAAAGGTGAAATCCAAGCCCGTCTGACGGGTTGGATGGAGCCGATACAAATAGCACACGCGCCAGCGCGTTCAGAGCGAAACAGCGAATCACGCGTTTACGTGTGATAAGCTATAAAGCCGTACCTTTATGAATATCGGGGTCATCGTCGCTATCGCTATCGTCATCGTCACTGTGGTAGTCAATCGTAGTCTCCCTCAAGAGCCAGAAGATTCTCTGTCTCCCGAGCCCATCGTCTCTCCCTCACCTGAACCCTCCCCAGAGCCGTCATTAGAGCCCTCGCCCACCCCGGAGCCTTCATCCACGACCACGCCAACCCCAACGCTTACTCCCACGTCCCTCGAAACCTTCCGCTATCCCGAAAGCAGCGTTGAAAGTCAGTCATCCACCTCGCTTGCTTTAAAAACTTCTGCGTCCGCCCAGACTGTCACCCAATGGTACCAAGATAAAATTAAAAGTTTAGGTTACTCGACCACCGCTTTTGTCCGTACCTCCACCAATGACAATGTGAATAACGAACTTGCCGCCGCGGGTGACGGGCAAAATATTCGCGTCACAATTCGTCAAGAAAACCCTTCGGCCTCAACCTCAATCACTGTCACCAAAGAGTAAAGTTATCACATTCTCCCTCTCGTGAATTCTGTCATCCTGAGCGCTAGCGAAGGATCTCATCTGGATGCTGAACTAAAACTTATCCTGAATTCTTTTCAGGATTCAGCATGACGAAATGTGATTTATTCGAGCCTAGCTGAATACCATGGGCTTTAGCCCATGGATGAATGCCAGGCAGAACGAACTCCGAAAGCCCTGAGCTCGTCGAAGGGCTGAGGATACCACGGGCGTTAGCCCGTGGTTGTTCATTGTTTACACCCGAAGTATTGACAAAGAAACCAGGCAACAGTATAGTAAGCGCCAGCGAACTACGTCGGGTCCGATTCATCGGACCGTAGACATATTACCGTCACTTGCCCCAGAGATGGGGTTTTTGTATGCACAGAAGAAATAAAGTCGCCATCGCCGCTCTCCAATTCCGCCTCGAAAATCTGAGTCCTACACTTAGCTCCCTATTTAATAATTCGATAGAATTTCATCGAAGATATAATTTCTTAAATTCTCTTAAGCCTCTTATCGCCCAAGTCAAAGCCCGCATCGCCGGCTTCCAAAATGGCAACTATCACTACCGTCGCAGCCAATCACTTCCCTGGACGAAAATCATTGTCGGCCTTATTGCTCTCGTCGTCGTGGGTCTAGCTGGCAGAGCCCTGATTCGCACCGTGGCCTCCAAAACGCCCTCGAGCCCAAACACCAATATTGCCGCTCCCTACAAAACCCTTGAGCTCAACCGCGAATTTAGTTACACAGTCAAAAATAGCGCCGGTGAAGATACGGATATGAAGATTCATTTTAAACTCGAAAAACTAGAGCTGGCCAAAGAAATTGTTGCCAAGGGTCAACGGGCTACCGCTATTTCCGGTAGATCATTTTTACTCCTCACCATCAAGCTCACCAACAACGAGGAGGTCGGCATTGAAATCGACACTCGTGATTACGTCCGCCTCAGCGTCGATGGCAGTGAAGAAAAGTTGGCCGCCGATATTCATAACGACCCAGTGGAAGTCCAACCCCTCTCCACCAAAACCACCCGCATTGGTTTCCCCGTCAACGACACCATCAAAAAAGTCACCCTCTACATCGGCGAGATAAAAGGCGAAAAAGAGGCAATAGCAATCGACCTGTAGATTATAGCAAGAGGTCCTTTAAAACTTTAAATAAAGCGCTACCTCGCCTGATCCGGCAACTGCCGGAGAAGGGTAGAGATTTCGAGCTTGCGAGAAACCTCGGCCGAGTGAAACGAGGCGTAGAGATAATTAACAAATGACCCATAGATTAATAAAATATTCATTACTTAGTAAACCTATAGATACAGCTTGACAACAAGATAAACTACTCTGTATAGTGCTTATCGAATCCGGAAGTGCAGAGAGAAATAAGAACTTGAGTCAAGCCTATGAGCCATGATGCCATCAACCATCGTTACCAACAAACTTATCAAGGAAATTGAACAAGCCTTTCAAAGTGTTGGCGACTATGGTAGTGTCGAGATCTACATCCAAGCCAGCCGCGTGACCCAGATCACCAGCCGCAAGATTCGCAAAACCATGCATCCCGTCTACGGAAAAAACCGCTACTTAGCCAATAAGTGAATATAAGAAAATATTAAAATCAGAAACTCGAGCACGCTGTGCCTGCCTCGCCGGCGGGCGGGCGCGCAGAGTTTCTCCATAATCGAGTAAGCACTGCGAACTAGATTATCGGAAGTTTCGCCATAGGCGAAACGACGCACATTTCTTTTTGCCGTAACTTTTTCTTTCCCAAAGAAAAAGTACGAGCACTATTAACCGACCGCAACCGGAGGTTCTTAGAAAAAGATACGTCTTTTTCAAGGAACCTCTTTTTTGTTGCCAAAACCAGTTTGCTTGCAACGTGTTTGCTTGCAAACTATACGTTGCCCGCGAATTTTATTTGCGAGGTCCTAAGAAAGGGGGTGAAAACAAATTCATGACTAAATTTCAAAAGAAAATCGTAGGTGCTCTTGCTGGTGCTTCCATTTTGGTAAGCACCCTAACTCCGGCAGTTTTGGCTGCATCTTACGAAATCTCCGGCAACGGCCGCGATTCGACGAGTTTAATCGAGACTGATCTCGAAAGAAAAGTCGACGTCCAGCAAGACAACGACGCCGACGTTAAAAACGACGTCACCGTCTACACCAATACCGGCAACAACAAAGCCAACGATAATATTGGTGGTAACGTCTCGATAGACACCGGCAACACCGACGTTGGAGTGCAAATCTCCAACAACCTCAACACCAACTTTGCCGAAGTCGATAACTGTGGCGGTTGTGCCTTTGACGGCGAATTCAAAATTGCCAACAATGGCCGAGATTCGGACAACACCATCGAATTCGATGCCGAATCCAAAGTCGAAGTTGACCAAGACAACGACGCCAAGGTTAAAAACTACGTTGACGTCACCGCTAAGACTGGCGATAACGACGCCAACGATAACAACGGTGGCTCTGTCGAAATCGACACCGGCAATGTCAAAGTCAATCCAGTTGCCATCTGGAACACCCTCAACGCTAACTTTGCTAGGGTTTCAAATGGCGGCGGAGATGGTGAACTTTCCGCCCGAATTGTCGGTAACCTGAGAAAAAGCGCCAACTTGATTGATCTCGATTTCGAATCTAAAGTCGACGTCCAGCAAGACAACGACGCCGACGTCGCCAACGACGTAGACGTCTATGGCAACTCCGGTAACAACGACGCCAACGACAACCACGGCTCTGTTGAAATCGACACTGGCAACGTTGAAATCGGCGTGCTGGTCGATACCGCCGCTAATTTCAACTTAGCTGACGTCGAAGACTGCTGTCTTTTAGACCTTGACGCCAAAATCGGCGAAAACGGTCGCGATTCTGACAACACCATCGAACTCGACCTCGAGGACAAACTCGAAGTTGACCAAGACAACGACCTCGACTGTGACGGTGGTCACAAGAAAAGAGGCGGTTGGGGAGAGTGGGGTGAGTGGTGGAAGAAAGATAAAGGCGGCAAATGTGCTGACGTTGATCTCACCGCTAAAACCGGTGACAACGACGCCAACGACAACGGCGCTGGTGGTGGCGATCCCTCGATCGACACTGGTGACGCCGACGTGGCCGTAGAAGTCTCAAACTCTGGTAACGTCAATGAGTTTGGTGACGGAGATTTTGACCTCCCTGGTGGAGGTACCTCAGTAGATATCGATCTTGACTTCGGCGGACTCATGGAGCTCCTCGAAGAGCTGCTCGATCTATTGAGCTAGAAGCTTATATGGTGCGGTGGGAGGCACGGACTTGTCTCAAGTACCGAGCCCCCACCCGCCATGAAGCCATAACACATTTCGCAAGAAACAGCGGCCGAGCTAAAGCGAGGCGTAGCTATAGACTTGTAATTAAAAGCTAGCGAGTCACTGCCCACCAAGCTATTGATGAAAAATTTAACTAAAAAATTAGTCAGCCTAATTACTAGTTTCATGCTGGTGATGACCTCAGTGGGCCCAGTGATTAATCCTGGGCTGGTATACGCCGTGCCCGCTCGACCGGATACGCCGGAAGAGCCAGATCAACCCGATCTCCCCGACGAGCCCGAGCTTCCCAGTCAGCCCCGACAGCCGGGCGATCCTACCCCCACCCCCCAGCCAAACGCAACCTCCCAAACTACTTCCACCGATACCACTAATTCTTCTTCCCCACCCCCTGTCACCACTACCAGCACCGGCGGCACGACTGAAGGCGATGGCCAAGGCGATACCGCCATCACCACCGGCACTGCCACCGCCACCGGCACTATTGACACCACTGCCAACACCAACCTCGGCACCACCGGAGGTTCTGGCACCGGCTCAGGCCTTTCCGCCTCCAACATCAACAATGGCCAAAACTCCACCAACACCAATACTATCGATAACACCAGCACCTCCTCGCTCGATCAAGATAATTCTGCCAAGGTCACCAACACCGCCGGCTTAAGCGCCGTCTCCGGTCGTCGAATTCAACGTTGTCGATGATCACGTCGGTGATATCATCCTTGACTTTGCCAATCCTTGCGCCACCGGCGGCTGCATCGCCGGCACTCCCTTAAACCTCTCCAACACCGGCAACGGTCAAAACTCCACTAACACCAACGACGTCACTACCGACTTGACCTCCGCTACCTTCCAAAACAACGACGCCACTATTGAAAACAACCTCATCTTAGATTCTAACTCCGGTTACAACGTGGCCAAAGACAACCTTGGGGGCGACGTGGCCATTGTGAGTGGCGACGCCAATACTTCTGCCAACGTCGTCAACATGGCCAACAACAACTTTGCCGGCAATGTCTTAGTCGGCGTGGTCAACATTTTTGGCGACCTCATTGGCGACATCATCCTTCCCGAGCAAGAAGGCAGCGGTGGAGGCTCCGGCACCTACGCTGCCAATGTGGCTAATGGGGCTGATTCACAAAACTTCAATAACATCGATCAGTCCACGCTGGATGCCATCACTCAGAACAATACTGCTACCATAGATAACAACCTGAATTTAGCCGCTACCACGGGCGGCAACTCTGCCAAAGACAACATTGGCGGCGGCGGCAACTCGATCATTACCGGTGATGCCAACGTCGTCGCTCAAGTCTTAAACATCGCCAACACCAACATCGTCGGCGGCTCCTGGTGGGTAGTTTTGGTCAACGAAGCCGGCAACTGGATCGGCCACATCGTGGGCGGGGGAGAAGGCGCCAACTACGCCGGCTCCGCGGGCACAGAGTTTCTGGTCAACCCCGATGGCTCCATTACCGCCTCAAATGGTGAAAACCTCGCTGGTTCGACCAATACCAATAACCTCACCACTAACACGACCAATACCACCACTCAAACCAACACCGCCACCATTGTCAACAATCTCGATCTTTCTGCCAACACTGGTGGTAACAAAGCCAAAGACAACGGCGGCGGCAATACCTCCATTGTCACCGGCGACGCCAACATCGTGGCCAACGTCGTCAACTTCCTCAACAACAACTTTGTGGGGGGCCGTGTCTACCTCACCGTCATCAACGTCTTTGGATCTTGGCTAGGCGACTTCGTCGGCCCAGGCCAAACACAGGATACAGCTTCAAATAATTCCCAGACTCTCGCTCTCGGTGGCACAGAAAACAGCGGCAGCTCAAGTGGCAGCCACAACTCTGGAACTTCAAGCCAAAGCAACTCAGCTAACACCCAAGTCCAAGCTGCGCTCGCCTCCCAACCTGTCACCTCACCGGCTCAAGTGCTCGGCAATAAAGTCGGCCAATTCCTTTCCTTCCAAGAGGAAAACCCTGAAGACCCGGCGCCCACCGTCCAAGCTGCCAGCTCTGCGGCCAAAAAAGTCATCAAAGTCAACTTAGCCATCGTCATTCCCTTACTGCTCGCCTATTTCGCTATTCGCTATCACAAACAACTTGCTGCCCTTCTGCCCGAGAAGAGGAAGTAAGTTAGTGTTCAAAAAAATTGTTTCCTTTGTCACTGTCCTCACCCTGGCGCTTGATCTCGCCGCCCTCCCCGTACTGGCCACGACCGTTGAGATCAGTGGCAATGGGGCCGAATCACAGAGTGTAGCCACCGTTACCCAATCTCAGCAAAGTTCCATCTCTCAATCAAACGAGGGAGATGTCAATAACAACGTCAATATTGACGCCAACACCGGCAATAACACCGCCTCGGACAACACTGGCGATACGAGTATCACCACTGGCGACATCCACACCAATACTGCCATCACCAATGATCTCAACCAATCCCAGGCTTCAGCCGAGTGTTGCCCTCAAGGAGCCACGACACTCATCATCAAAGACAACGGTGCTAACTCCCAAAACACCATTACCGCCACTACCCATACCTCAGCCGAGGGCATTATCAATCAAACCGCTACGATCAATAACACCGTCCAAGGTAATGCCAACACCGGCTACAACACCGCCAACGATAATCATGGCACTGTGAGTATCACCACCGGCAACATCTTTATCCACGAAAAAATCGCCAATAAACACGTCAATCAAGCCATCATGACCCTGCCTCAGGATGCAGGCCCCAATGTTTCCGCCCGCATCTCAGACAACGGCCAGAACACCACCAATACCATCACCCATAACTATGTCTCCCTCGTCAACGCCGTGGTCAACAACGTGGCAGAGATTACCAACAAAAGCCATTGGTCAGCCAACACTGGCGGCAACGACGCTAATGACAACTTTGGTCATGTCTCCATCGACACCGGCGATATCTTAGTCTGGATCGACATTCAAAACGACGTCAACTATTCCCAAGTCGAAGTCGGCTGCTGTGAGGCCAAACCTTCACCCACCCCCACTCCTCCTCCTGGCCCCGTGCCTTCACCTCCCCCCGGTCGTGGAGGCAACGGCGGCGGCGGCGATGGAGATGGTGGCAATGGCGCAGCTGCAGCCGGTGGCAACGGCGGCGGCCAGATTTTGCCCGTCACCGGTAACAACCTGTTGCTGACCTTAACCTTTATCAACCTCTTGCTGCTTACCTTCGGCCTCTACCTCAAGACGCCCCCTAACCGAGAGCTCAAACTCACCTTCTCCTTCGCCTAGCGAAAATCTTTAAAGTTATAAAGACCGGGTCTTCGTACAAGACCCGGTCTTGAAGACAAACAGTTGGAGGAAAAACCACTTTAATCAAAGTAAGAGGCCGGGTCTTTTCACTGACCCAGCCTTGAAGCCAACCGGTTGAAGTTCCAACAAGTTCAATTTCAGTTTTGCTACAATCCCTAAACCATGACCAAATCCACCCCAACTCTCGCCAGCCGCCTTGGCACCGTCCTCATCGCCGCTTCCTTGCTCTTTTTCCTCATTCTCTATGGTCCTTTCCTTCTCTTATTCCTCCCCGGTAAAACAGTCGCCGTCCCCCAAAATCAACCTGGCCTGACTATCACCATCCCCAAAATCAATGCCCAAGCCCCGATCATTAAAGATGTTGATCCTTGGAACGAAGCAGAATATCGCACCAGACTTAAAGAAGGCGTAGCCCACGCTAAAGGCTCGAGCCTTCCGGGCGAGGGGAGTACCACCTATCTCTTCGCCCACTCCTCCGATCTGCCTTGGAATCTCACCCGCTACAACACAGCCTTTTTTCGCTTAGGCGAACTCCAACCCGGCGACGCCATCATGGTCACCGATGATGTTCAAACCTTCACCTACCAAGTTACCGCCATCAAAGTCGTCCGCCCCGACGAAGTCAAATACCTCACCCAATTTCAGGATAAAGATCAGCTCATTCTCCAAACCTGCACCCCCATCGGCACCGCCCTCAAGCGCCTCCTCGTCTTCGCCGCACCTGCCTAACTTAAACCTACAACTTTCGCGTTGACATATCTTGCGGTAAAAGGCCGGGTCTTTTGGCCAGACCCGGCCTTGAAGCTCATCGGAAATACCTCATCGACACACATAAACGCTTCAAACCGATGTTGAAATTAGAAACAGCAACCTAAAGCTCACAACCACCCACATCTTCGCCATCCACGCATTTGTCGACGCCAGAATTGCCTCTCAGCCGATCAGTATCGTCACCTCCATCCAAGAGGTCATTACCGCTGTCCCCACCCAGTCCGTCATTACCACCCTCTCCGAAAATTTTGTCATTACCTGAATTACCATTCATTCGGTCGTTGCCCCCGCCGCCGTGCATCACGTCGTTCCCATTACCGCCACTCAGTCTATCCTCGCCGGGGCCACCAATACCGACGTCATTCCCCGAATCCAACTCAATCCGATCGTCACCCTCACCCCCCACTACACAATCATGCCCCGAAGCGGCAATAATCCGGTCGTTGCCGCCTTTGCCCAAAATGAATTCATGTGCCGACGTCCCCCGGAGAATATCATCGCCCTCAGTGCCCTCGATTACTTCGGTGATAAACCCAGCGATCGGAAAGCACTCGTCGGGCAAATCAAGTTCACCCTCTTCACTGCCAAATACAAGATCAAAAATCGTCTCCGCTCCCTGCCACTGATTATCATCTTCTCCGGGCACAAAACAGACCACAAAATCGTAGTTTACCGTTTCGGTACTGCCCACAGTCGACAAAAACACCCCATCAGGCGCGTCGCTGGCCGTAAAAAAACTGGCCAAAGTGCCATTAAATAACTCCGTGGCATCCTGCGAAATAGTCAGGTTTAGCCTCTCGGCAAAGCCCAAGGGATTTTCCGTTTCGTTATCACTTTTTACCGCCACAGCCACACTATTTGGCCCAGTGTTTTCCGCTACCACCGTGTGCACGTCGGTGCAATCGCCCGGCAGCATCCCCGTCACTTCAAAAATCGGATCTCCGAGCGGTACGCCCAAATAGGTAATAATCAAATCTCCCACCGCCTGTACATTCGCCCCCAAAACGTTTTTCCCTTGCCACCACTCCCAGCCAAAAAAGCTCACCACAATGATCGAAGGGATAATGAGTTTGAGCAGACGTTTCTTCATAATCTCAAGATTTGTCATTCTGAAGCTGAGCTTGTCGAAGCTGAAGAATCTCATTAGATCCTTCGCGTACGCTCAGGATGACAAAGTGATTATTGAAATAATTCATAATTTTCACAATCCTGGCGTTGGTGTTGTTCGCACTACAAAATCACTAGGTGCAAAATTAGTTCCCGTCGCCGAATCAAGGCCGGTGGGATCCCGCTCAATCGATTCATCTGTACTTGGCTCCAAGCCAGTCACCCCATTCCACTCAATCGTGTCTATAACCACATCGTTAGCATCCAAAAGCCTCAATAAATTGGTATTCAAATTAACTTGAGCCCCAAGATTCACTGTCACCGCACCATTCACGTTGCCGTTTAAGCACTGCTGAATCACTCCATTACTCTTCACCAAGATGGCAAACGCCCCAGTATTGAGCGAGGTATTTGAGTTTGCTATCGCCAACGTGTTAGTCCCGTCGCTGAGTTTAAAGTTTTGCAAGTCCACTGGTGCCCCGCTGCCATTACACAATTCCAAAAATTGACCACATCACTAAAGTCTGCGCTATGTCATCGAAAGAAGAAGCCGCCCCAAACACATTGGCCAGGCTCGTTTCCGAGTCAAGAAAAAATGACCCGCTCACCGCCATGGTCACAAACAACGCCCCCAAAAACGGCACGACTGTAGTGGCCAACGGTAAACCCCTTGGCTCTTTCTTAGGCAGAAGATTAATTTTGAAAGCCACGCTAACGTCTCGCCTGCGCCTCAGCCACAGCCTTAGTCGCCCCAATCCACGCTTAATTTCTCTGCCTAAATTCTTCAGTTCCTCATAAATAATAATCGTCGCCGGCACTATCACCAGAAAAATAAACCCTTGTGGTTTCTTAGCAAAATCCACCGCATAACCCACATAGGGGACGCTCAACGTCACCGCGCCGATAATGTCATCCTTGTGCACCAAGCCTTGATCCACCGACTTGTTGGCATCACCTTTGGTTTGGTAGAGAATCTCCTGGTCCTCGCCATCTTGCGCCAAATCATTCACTCGGTGCGTCACCGGCAAATCTTTACCAGTGATAAAAGTAATAATGTCGCCCTGAGCATAGCCAAAGGGTTTAGGCTTCACAAACACCACGCTACCCAAAGGGATCGCCGGCTCCATGGAGCCCGACATGACCACATAGGGTTTAATCGGCACTGAGTAGCCCAAATGCCCGGCCACAAACAGTGCTCCTCCCGCCGCCATCACGGCAAAAAGGACTACCTGAAAACTAATTGAGAGAATCTTTCGCATCTTCATTATCGCATTGACAGGGTTCAACCCTATCAACCTTTGTCATCCTGAATTTGTCCCCGTCATCCTGATCCTGAGCTTGCCGAAGGAGAAGGATCTCATGAGAGAACACGTAACCGGGGTGAGATCCTTCGGTCGCCAGCTCTCTCAGGATGACAAGTAACCTGTTTAGCTAGTACGTAGAATTTCGTAGACCAGAACCAACAGTATTTTCTTGTCTAGTCACTAGTGCCTAGTGCCTAGTCACTATTTCTATTAGCTCTGGCCTACCCTCTTAAGGCTCTACGGCCAAAAGAGAGTAGTTCTCTACGGCCAAAAGAGAGTAGTTAAATTCTCGTTTATTAGTCAAGTGGTTCGCAAACGAAATCAGGGTTATTTCTCGATTGCTCAACTCTAAACGAGAGATCAGCTGTTAAAGAATCAGACTGGGTGTCATTACCCATGACGTCACCGTCACAAGAAATATCACCACCGGAAATTCCAATTCCTCCGGCACACCATGCTAGACCGATGAAGTAGTCGTTGCTACCGATAAGTGGGCCACCGCCTAATGGATCAAACACGTTACCATTACTATCAGCTAATGGGTAAGTAACACCATTTAAGACATCGCTAGCTGGACCGCTTACGTTACTGAAAAGGGGAAACTCGTCATCGGCTGTGTTGGGCGTTTGATCATTTCCATCCGGCTCAAAGACATTATCACCGTCGTCTTTCCAGGAAAAAAATTCAAGATTTTGAGCCAGTTCACCCTCATCGTCACCTCCCGTTGTATCACCAGCTTCCTCTTCAGGTTCTGTAAGTCCGTTGTCATCATTTTCGAGAGGACTGATATCCATACAAGCCCATGCATCGTTGTCAAATACATGCAAGCTAATGGTATTCTCCCCAGCATCTCCCGGTTTAACATCAGAGAATGAGAAGAACTTTTCCTCAAAAAGATCTGTGAGATCCCAACTACCATCACAAGGTTCACCAATTAAATCCGGTCTAGTTGATGTATTAGGTACATCCTCCACCCATTCGAAAACGCCAGGATCAACTTCAGTACAGGTTAGACCCGCGTAGTGAGCGGTACTATCAATTTGAAGATCCAATTCTCCAGCTTGAAAAGTATTATCAAAAGACGTCTCAGTGTCGCTAAAGAAGGCTCCGCTGGCGGCAAAAGCCGCACCAGCCACCAAAGCCACAGTCATCACACTCAAAAGAATTCGTTTCATTTTTCTCACCCCCCTTCAGACATTCAAATATTTCTATGTATACTTTTTCCTCTGGTTAACTCCAACACTGTCGTGCCAGACTTTCCCACCCTGAGCGAGGTTGAAGGGTTTCGGAATCGGATTGATCCCGAACTAAATTCAGGGTGCCTGAGAAAAAGTTTTCGAAACAGTTCAGACAAAAAAGCTCCCAGCTTGGGAGCATTCATATCATTCCAATGAAGGCGGAGAAAAACGGGCAGGCTTTTCATCTTCGTAAATAAGACTTGTAGCAATCTTTTCCCCGTCTCCGTGAGCGGCCGACTTTAAAAGATTGGCCCCACTATACCAATGCCTCAATCAGCTCTGTCAACTGGATCTTTGTGTGATGATGTGGGCGAAATCATGACTCAATCGATCACAGTAGTGCAACGAGTTTTTAA
This sequence comes from Candidatus Chisholmbacteria bacterium, assembly GCA_016176555.1. Lineage (GTDB taxonomy): Bacteria > Patescibacteriota > Microgenomatia > UBA1400 > JACOWY01 > JACOWY01. Next base: position 33,177 of record JACOWY010000006.1, read on the forward strand.
GCACTTCAATCAATTAAAGTGAAGTCTCCATCGTAGCCAAAGCCCTGGTCTTGACCATTCTGTCATCCTGAGGATCCGGCTCAGCCGGAGACGAAGGATCTCCGCTCAATGAATTGAGAGATTCTTCGTTACACTCAGAATGACAAATCCAGCACCTAAAACCCGCCGTTAGAGGCGGGTTGTAGGCTGTCAAAGTCAATCCAGATTAAATCGCCGGCGGTGTTTGGTTCACCCGATTGGTGATGGTAATGGTGACGTCAATTTTACCTGTCTTGATTTTCACTTTGCCATCATTGTCGTCGGCACTATTGCCGCCAGTATAGAGAGTGAGCCTCAGGTCGTTATCGATGTCGGCATCGTTGTCCACATCCACTTTTACTTTCTTTTCCACTTTAAGTTCACACTTATTGTGAGAGCTGCGGCCATTATCTTTGATCACACAGCGCAGTCGGGGTGCGGCCAAAGCTGGTCCGACGGCAAGTAAAGTTGCCATCGCCCCACCGATGATACCCACGCCAATTTTGGTTGCGAGTTTTTGCATTTTTATTTCACCTCCTTTCAGCCAAGTCCGATCTATCGGACCTGGCAGACCCCGCACTGGAACCCGAATGCGAAGCCCGACTAGATGATCGAGCGAGCAAGTCGAGCCTGCCACGTACCGACTGGTACTGTGGCGACTAGTGCTGGGGCAACTACTTTGTTAATGATTAAGTAAGTCATTTTTAACACCAGAGATTAAAAGTATTTTCATAAAAACTTAAGAGTTTAGTAACAGCGGTTCTCCCACACAAAAAACCGCCTTCCCAGTAGGCTCTAAGAAAGCGGTATCAATATAAAAAACACTGAGACGAAAAATAGGGCAGGCAGTCATCTCTAAACTTCAACGTTTAAAAGTGATCGTCTCTTTTTCGTCTCCGATTGCGGCCAACCCCAAAAAGACTGACGCCACTATACCAATCCCCCAACAGACCCTGTCAACTGCATCTTTATGTAAACCTGTGAATAAAAGCGGAGCAAACTTGTACTTTGAACCAATACTCGTTAACCGATACCACGACGTGCAGAACCAGCAAAAGGAATACTGATACGTTCCATCTTTTTGTACGCTTCTGGCGTTGCTGCACAAAGAGCCAGAATATGTCCATCAGCAAAACCAGTAATTAGCTTTATTTGTTCAAATAAACTAGGAACTACAAGTCCCGGCGCCGCTTCACGAAGTTGAGCCTTACTTTCAGCCACAGCCTGCCCATGGTAGAGAGCAACCCTTTCAGCGTACCTAGTTTTAGTTTCTACTGAAAGCAACTTAAATTCCGAAGAGCTAAGAATAGCAACTAATGTTTGGGTCGTTAGCGGAACGACTCGCTCAATAGTGATGAGTTTATTAACTACATCCTCTAAAGGATCGGTATCATGTTCTGGATTTCTCCTTTCGGCTGCACGAGATAAGAGCAAGTTAACACAAGGTTGTTCTCGACGACGATGCTCTGAGATGTCGGACACGATGGGTAAGTTCAAATCAATTTTTGGGTTATTAATCAACTCCGTATCAAAGCCGTTAAGAATAAGAGTTCTTAAAAGATCAATGCCTTCCGTTTCTAATCTCGAAACCGCTAAGACCATAAGCTCGTACTGTCTTTGTTGGCCAAGGTGAATAAGAGCACTTTCTCGAACAATCGCATTCAATACAAATCCCGGCACTCTGCGTAACCAAACAAGAAGGCTCTCGGCGTTTTGGATAAGGAAATCTTCTGGTTGTTCGCCAAGGAAAGCACTTACAGTCTTTTGCCACTCTTGAAGCCCTATAGAGTGGTGAGGCCCAGGAGGTTTTCTGGCCACTAAATCTAAAAACTGCCTGATTGTCTCAGGTGGTTCAATGGGTGTATTGCCAGTTTCAGAGGGGGCGCCAGCGGACATGATATTTTTATTAAAACCCAATTGTATCAGAGTTAAGTAAAATTCATGCTCAAAACAGACCAAAATATATAAACAGATTTTGTTACGGCTTTTTCAAAGAGTACAATCAATGGTGTAATTTCAGCCCCATCTATGGTTATAGCACCCAGTGGCCAGAAAAAAGCCATGACCACCATCTTTTTTATTGTCTTTTTAGACATTTTAGGCTTTAGCCTCATCTTGCCCCTCTTGCCCTTTATCGCCGAAAGCTTTGGCGGCAATCCTACCACCATCGGTTTTTTAGTCGCCAGCTACTCCTTTTTTCAATTTATCGCCGCCCCGATTCTAGGCACTCTCTCCGATCGCTTCGGCCGTAGAAAATTACTCATCTTCTCGCAAATCGGCTCAGCTTTGGGGTTTATCATCTTAGGCCTAGCCCACACCTTACCTCTCCTGTTTCTTTCCCGCATTATTGACGGCATTACCGGCGGCAATATTTCCATCGCCCACGCCTACATTGCCGATATCACTACCCCCAAAAATCGCGCCAAAGGCATGGGCATGCTCAGTGCTGCGTTTGGTGCTGGATTTATCATCGGCCCTGCTGTCGGAGGATTCCTGTCCCAAATCAGCTTTTCGTTGCCCGCCTATGTCGCTGCTGCTATGGCTCTCATCACCGCTCTCGCTACGCAATTATTCTTAAAAGAAACCGTGGCCTCGACCCAAAACACCGTCAAACATTTTTCCGGCCTCAAAGCCAGCGTACCTTTAACTTTGGCCCACAACAAATCGCCTGGGTATTTGCCTTTGTGGGCCTGACCCAAATTGTTGTCCAACTCAAGGTTTTGCCCTTTTTAGTTGATCGACTAGGGGAATGGCGCCTGCTCAAAGTCTCCATATTTATATTTGCGGTAAGTTTTTTTGCCCTGCTTGTGTCCTTCCATCCACTCCTCTTGCTCATCTCTGTTGGCCTGATCGCTCCGGGCCAAGGCCTCGCCACTCCTGCCATTCAAGCCCTCGCCTCGGAAACAGTCAGCCCCAAAGAATACGGCGAAACCTTAGGGATTATGCAATCAGCGGGCAGCCTCGGCCGCATCGCCGGCCCCGTCATCGGTGGCCTCCTCTTTACCGGGTTTTCTAAATCGGCCCCATACATCTTTGTTGCCACGCTACTCACGCTGACTGTGTTATTTCTATTAAGTCAACACCAAGAGCGGCGGCAGCTCGTTCGTTGAAGCTTCACCCTCATGGTAAGCTACTGTCAACACCACATGGCGCACACCAATATCTCGTCTCTTCTCAAAACTCTCGCCCAAAAAAATGTCAGAAATTACGGTCACGACTTTCTCCAAACCTGGGATAAAAGCCTCGCCGAATTAGAAGCGACGTTATTGACCGCTGAAATCTTGTTGGCTGCCTGGCGCGCCAACCTGTCACCCAGAGTCTTTGGCTCTGGCCTCGCCGTCTCCTGGTTCCGCGACAAATCGACGCGCACTCGCTTCAGCTTTAAATCCGCTGCCGACCTTCTGGGTCTCTCCGTTCAAGATTTAGACGAGCAAACCTCCCAAATTTCCCACGGCGAAACCACCCGCGAGAGCGCCAACATGATTTCTTTTCTCACCGACGTGATTGGTATCAGAGATGATAAGTATCTAGGATTTGGCCACACCTTTCAAAAAGAAGTCGCCGCCGCGGTTGCAGAGGGTTTTAAGGATGGCATCTTGCCCCAGCGCCCCGCTGTATTAAATCTCCAATGTGACCGCGATCACCCCACCCAAAGTTTGGCAGACTTAATGCATCTTCAGACGTACTTTGGTGGTCTCAACCAACTCAAAGGCAAAAAGCTAGTCATGTCGTGGGCGTATTCCCCAAGCTATGGCAAACCCCTCTCCGTCGCTCAAGGCACCATCGGGCTCATGACTCGCTTCGGCCTGAACGTCGTTCTCGCTCATCCAAAGGGTTATGAGCTGATTCCTGAATTGGAAAAACAAGCCCATGATTTTGCCCAAAAATCAGGCGGTTCCTTTACTATAACTAACGATATGAAAGCCGCCTTCAAAGACGCCGACATTGTCTACCCCAAATCCTGGGCTTCATTCAAAGCCATGCAGCGCCGCGCCAGCCTCTACCAAAGAAACGATCAAGCGGGGATAGAGAAACTCGAAAAAGCCGAGCTCGCCGAAAACGCCCAGCATAAAAATTGGACCTGCACTGAAAAACTGATGACCACCACCAAGAACGGTCAGGCGCTTTACATGCACTGTTTGCCCGCCGACGTCACCGGCGTCAGTTGCCAGTTAGGCGAAGTCGCAGCTTCTGTCTTTGATCGCTACCGCGCAGAGACTTTTACTCAAGCCGGCTACAAACCCTACATCATCGCTGCCATGATACTCCTGACTAAGTTTGGCCCCAAAACCGCCACCGTCCTCCGCCGCGCTCTAGCCCAACGAGAACCCCGCACTCTGTAGCCCTTTCTAAAGTTATTGTTGAATAAACTCAAGTATCCGTCATGCTGAACTCGCCTGCACTGAGCAACGTCGAAGTGTTTCAGCATCCATTTTGTCATTCTGGCTTGTCCAGAATCAGATCCTGAAATGTCTACGCTTCTCCGGCAGCTGCCGGATCAGCCGACGTTACTCGCTTGCGCTTTGTAATAAATTCAGGATGACTGTTAAGTAGTAACAAATACCTTCCGCTTCACATCAAGGTGCTATTTAGATATAGTTGAGTTAATGCTCGAACACCTGCTCCATCTTTTTACCCCTCGCTCGTCCAATAATCATCACCCCCGCTTACTCCAACCGGCAGGTTTAGCCCTGCTGGCGAGCTTGTATCTATTTTTCAATGCCTCAGTTCGCCTCTTTGCCATCTACGACGAGCATATTGTCCATGGCGACGTCTTAGGCTTTGCCTCCAACATTTACCCCGAGGAGATCATCGAGCTCACCAATGAAGAGCGAGCCAAAGCCGGTCTGCCCACCCTCAAAGAAAACTCGCTTCTTTCCCAAGCTGCCCAAGCCAAAGCTTCCGACATGTTTACCTTTAACTACTGGGCGCACACCAACACCCAAAACGGCAAAGAGCCCTGGGCCTTTATCCGCGAAGCGGGCTACAGCTATAAGTATGCCGGCGAAAACCTAGCCCGCGATTTTGGCGACACCCCCTCGATGATGGCTGCCTGGATAGCCTCCCCTTCACATCGAGTCAACATTCTCTCCGATCGCTACGACGAAATCGGCATCGCCGTAGTAAACGGCACGCTCGAGGGAGTCGAAACGACCCTGGTCGTCCAAATGTTTGGCCGAGGCACGGGCAGCCAGGCTGTTGCCGCCACCACCACTCTAGGCAAAGCGAAAGAACTAGTTCCCCAAGTCTCCGCCCAAGAAAAACCACCCGAACCCGAGGAGCCAGTGGTTGAAACGATCACCGTCAACCCGCCAGAGTCAGAAGCAATAGCTTCTCCGGTTATCTCTCCTCTGTCGCTCAACAAAGCCGTGGCCATGAGCATCTTGCTCTTGCTTTCAATTGCCCTCATTGTCGACTATGTCATGCTAAAACGTGCCAAAGTCTTAAGAGTCAGCGGCAAGGGTCTCGCCCACCTTTCCTTTATCGGTGTGCTTATAATAATAGTACTCATGAGTGGTCCCGGAGGCATCTTGTGATCGACGAGTTTAAAGCCCACCAGCAACACTATCTCATTCTCGCCATTATTCTCGGGGCTGGTCTCGTTGCCATCCTTCTCTTTCGTGTCAACGAAGTTCTTAAAAACACCGTCATCTTAGCTTTAGCCGCAGCCTATGTGGCGTGGGGCATCTACCACCACAAGACTTCTAATCATCTTCGCCTCAAAGTGGTGCTAGAATACCTCCTTGTGGCTCTACTCGGAGTTTTATTATTAAGAGCTATTGTCTAATGGGTAATTTTTAACTTTTAATTTTTAACTTTTAACTTATTTTATGAAAGGCATTGTATTAGCTGGCGGACTTGGTACGAGATTGTATCCCCTGACCCACGTCACCAACAAACACCTCCTACCCGTTTATAACCAACCGATGGTGTTTTACCCCATCCAAACGCTGGTCAAAGCTGGCATTACCGAAATCATGGTCGTCACCGGTGGGCCCCACGCCGGTCATTTCTTAAGAGTCTTAAAAAACGGTGAAGACTTAGGCGTCACCCATCTTGAGTTTGCCTATCAAGAAAAAGAAGGGGGCATTGCCGCAGCGCTCGGCCTCTGCGAGTCGTTTGCCGACGAAGGATCGGTCGCGGTCATCTTGGGCGACAACACCACCGACGCCGATATTAGTGAATCGGTCAAAGACTTCACTTCGGGCGCCAAAATCTTCTTAAAAAAAGTTCCTGACCCCGAGCGCTTTGGCGTGCCCGTATTTGACCCCCAAGATCCAAAGAAAGTCTTAAGCATCGAAGAAAAACCCCAAGAGCCCAAATCAGCCTACGCCGTCATCGGCCTCTATATGTACGATAACCAAGTTTTTGAATACATTCGCACTAACCAACCCTCCGACAGGGGTGAACTAGAAATCACCGACGTCAACAATCGCTATATCGAAGCGGGTACTATGCAATGGGCGCAGCTCGAGGGTTTTTGGTCCGACGCCGGCACCTTTGAAAGCCTGTATCTGGCCAACAAATTTTGGGCCGAAAAAAAAAGAGTAGGTTGACACTAACCTGTTTATTTTGGTAATGTCTACCAAGCTTTAACAACTAATATCAAGAGCGATGGTGAGGGATCTGGCCCCATGACCCATCCAGCAACCGGCTTTTTAAAAGACGCGGTGCTAATTCCAGCCTAGCCCTTCCGCAGCTTTATGCGAAGGAGGGTCTCGCCTAAAGCGAAGGAAAGATAAGTCCTACGAAGCATTTATGCGAAGTAGGAAAATCATCATCGACCTCCTCCGGGAGGTCTTTTTAGTTTAAAATTCAAAATTCAAAGTGCAAAATTATAGTTTAAAGTTAAAAATTTTTAATTCTAAACTGTAACTTTTAACTTTTCACTTTGAAATTTTAACTTGAAATATGCATTACAACTCCTTCACTTCAGAATCTGTCTGCGAAGGTCACCCCGATAAAATCTGCGACCAAGTCTCCGACGCCTGCCTCGACGCCTGCCTGAAGCAGGATCCCTATTCCCACACCGGCATTGAGTGCCTCGCTACCACCAACCGCTTCATCGTCGCTGGTGAGGTCAAAAGCCAAGCCAAGGTTGACTACAAAACCATCGCCAAAAACATCATCAAAGAATTGGGCTACGATAGCCCTGTCTATCACTTTGATTATCACACTGCCAAAATCGACGTCCTCATTCACCAACAAGCCCCCGATATCGCTTTAGGCGTAGACGTCGGCGGCGCCGGCGATCAAGGCATGATGTTTGGCTATGCCTGCGACGAAACCAAAGATTTTATGCCCCTGCCCATCACCATCGCCCACGCCCTCACTCGCGCCGTTGACCAAGCTCGTAAAACTAAACGCATTCCGTATCTGAGGCCCGACGGCAAAAGCCAAGTCGTCGTCGACTACAAAAATGGCCAGCCGGTCGGTGTCAGCACCGTCATCCTCGCCGTGCCTCACAAACCATCGGTCTCCACCAACACCATCCGCACCGATCTCTTTCACCAAGTCGTCACCCCAACCCTGAGGAAATTTGGCTACAAAATCGGCATCACTAACTTTACCCTCAATGGCACTGGTCGTTGGGAAGTGGGTGGTCCGGATTCGGACTCGGGGTTAACCGGCCGCAAAATCATGGTCGACACTTATGGCAGCATGGGCCGCCATGGTGGGGGATCCTTCTCCGGTAAAGATCCCACCAAAGTCGATCGCTCCGCTGCCTACGCCTGTAGGTTTTTAGCCAAAAACATTGTCGCCCACAAACTAGCCCGCCGCTGCGAAGTCAAAGTCGCTTATGTCATCGGCCAAGCTGAGCCCGTGGCTCAATCAGTCGACACTTTTGGCACCGAAAAGGTCAGAAACGGCGCTATCAAAGACTTTATGAAAAAAGTTCTTCACTTATCAGTCAACGGCATTCTTGAAACACTTGATCTTCGCCGCCCCATCTACCGTGAAACCGCCCGCTATGGCCACTTCGGCCGCCCCTCCTTCCCCTGGGAAAAAATAGTTTCAGTTTAATCGTCATTAATCGTCATAAATAGTCATTCGTTGTCATTTGTGAACAAAATGACTACGTATGACGCGAGCGTCTGCTCGCATATGACTACGAATGACTAAAGTATCTCCTGGACTTGCATTCTCAAAATGTGCTAGTCTTTAATAAGATAAAATAGACACTCCGATAAATCGGAGTGTACTAATAATTAAAATTTTCGGCACCAGCCGAAAGCGTTCCTGATAACTACGCGTTTACGCGTAGGTATCTATAAGGTATGGCGGAAGATTCAATGGAGTCAGCCTCAGTCGACACTTCAGTGAAACAAGGCCCCTTACCCGGCCCCGGCGCTCTTCTTTCCCAAAGCTGGCAGTTGTTTAAGGCTCACTGGCTCTTGTTCGACTGGCTCATTTTGCTGCCCGTAATTCTCTTACTTGCTTTAGTGGGTGTGATGTTAGTGGTTGCGCTCACTCTTGGCACCGAGGTATTCGGATCCAGTACAACAAGCATTGCTGTACTCATTATTTTTAGTGTACCTGCAGTAATTGTTAGTTTTTTGACTCAAATTGCCCTCGTCAAAGCCATCCAACACGAAGGCGCTGTCGGCACCAAGCAACTCTTACGGGAAAGCTGGCCTTTAGTCTGGCGTTTTTTCTTGCTAAATCTTTTAGTAGCCCTTACCATGATTGTGGGCTTTATTCTCTTCGTCATCCCAGGAATTATCTTTAGCGTCTGGTTTATGTTCAGTATCTACATTCTGGTTGTCGAAGGTACCTCAGGCACCGCCGCCATGCGCCGCAGCAAATTTTATGCCCGGGGGAAATTTTGGGGCCTCATCGGCAGGGCTCTAGTGGTCATTCTCATAGCCATGATCCCTTCAATCCTGGTTTCTGCTTTTGAAAACGAAACTCTGGCGATTCTCCTTCAGCTGCTTTCCGTTTTTGTTATTTCTCCTGTGAGCGCAATCTACTTCTTCAAGCTCTACCAAGGCGCCAAGGCGAGCAGCTAAATTAAATATTTTTCTCCGTCATCCTGGCTTGTCCAGGATCTTCTTCGTTGTCATCCTGAACTTGTTTCAGGATTTTTTTGTCATTGACAGTCAGATGCCCTACTTTCATAACAAGAAATCCATACCAATCTAATAAACGTTACAGCATCACGGACTATCCAGTGATGCTATACTGTAACCTAACATTACCCAAACTAGCCTAACGGCTAGAAATTCCAAGCACCAAGCATCAAACTCTAAATAAATTAAAATTCTAATATCAAAATCTAAACGTTTAGAAATTGGAATTTGATTTTTAGAATTTGTTTGTGGTTTGTAATTTGGAATTTGAGATTTGTTATGCAACCGCTCGCCGATCGTATCCGCCCCCAAACTCTCAAAGATTTCGTCGGTCAACCCCACCTCGTTGGTCCCGGTAAACCGATTCACCAAGCCATTAAACAAGGCCGCATTCACTCCATGATTTTTTGGGGCCCTCCCGGCTCAGGCAAAACCACCCTAGCTCAAATTATCGCCAACGCCATCAAGGCTCAATTCTTTCACCTCTCCGCCGTCTCCGCCGGCAAATCCGACATCAAAAAAATCATTGATAGCATCAGGGTTAAACCATCAGCCCAACAAGAGCTCACTCCAGGCAATCTGTTAAATCTGCCTAAATCTGTTTCATCTGTGTTATTCCTCGACGAAATTCACCGCTTCAACAAAGCCCAGCAAGACTATCTTTTACCTTTTGTCGAAACCGGCACCCTCACTCTCATTGGTGCCACCACCGAAAACCCCAGCTTCGAGGTCATCTCACCACTTCTGTCCCGTTGCCAAGTCTATGTTCTCGATTCTCTTTCTGGAAAAGAACTGCGCCAAATTATCCACAGAGGCATAAAGCACCTCGGGGGTGGCCGTATGGACTCCCCCGAGGTGGGTAAAGACGCCATAGAATTTTTAATCCAATTCGCCAACGGCGATGCCCGCCAAGCGCTGAATCTTTTAGAAAACACGGTAAAACTGTATGGCAGAAAGAGACCCGACCTTCGTCCGCCAGGGCGGACAGGTCGGGTCTTGAAACCTAGCATTTCTGTCTCTGATCTCAAAACCACTCTCCAAAGCAAATTCCTCCAGTACGACAAAGGTGGGGAAGAACACTACAACACCATCTCCGCCTTCATCAAATCCATGCGCGCCAGTAACCCCGATGCCGCTCTCTACTACCTTGCCCGCATGGTCGATACCGGCGAAGATCCGCTGTTTATCGCTCGCCGCATGGTCGTCTTTGCTTCCGAAGATATCGGTATGGCCCAGCCCACGGCCCTCGTCGTCGCCAACGAAGTTTTTAGGGCTTGCGAAACTATCGGCTACCCGGAATGCGCCATCAATCTGGCTCACGGCGTCGTCTATCTCGCTAAAGCGCCCAAAAACCGCGCCGCCTACGATGGCTTGAGAGCCGCCCAAAAAGACGTCAAAGACTTTGGCAACCTCCCCATCCCTCTAAACCTTCGCAATGCCCCCACCAAACTGATGAAAGACTTGGGTTACGGCAGCGGGTATGAACCATATACCAAAGAGTCTTTATTGCCACATAAAATCAAAGGGAAGAAGTATTATCATGAGTGAAGCGTAAAGCATATGAGTATCCATCCTCCAGAATATTTCTACCCTCTTTATAAGCCAGAAGATCAACACATATACGACCTAATTGTTGCGCTGTCTAAAAACCAGAGACTTCCCCGCATTGTTACCTCAAAAACAGAAAGAAACGAATTCACCAAACTACTGATACTAACTGGCAAAATCAAAAATTATCGCCTATTTCGTGACAAAGTGGTGGAAGCTTTGGAAAAAGGTCAACTTATATTGAAACAACTCAACGCATTTGGTAAAACGATCAAGATACCTAAAGGCATAGACACTTCTTGGGCTATTTTCATTCAAGATCAGCGGATTTGCGAGATATTGGACGCATTAGCAGAAACTAAAATTTCCTATACTGGCTCCGATAAGGAATTTACAGAGTTCCTTTACCGCTATCTCCTGACCCAATTATTACAAGATTGGCGTGGTCCTAAGCTTGCAGTTTCTCTCGAAAGCATCGAAAAGAAGAAAATTTCGTATTCTTTTCTCAACAAATTATTAAGCGACTGGGATTTTACACACATTTTCAAGTAGACTCGCTACCAGTGAGGACCAAAGGAAGAAATTCTATAGAGAATGAACTTCATGAATAATCACCTCGTCATCAAACACCACTTTCGCAAAATTGATCCGATCATCTATTCAGTCATGAAAGATTTAGACTTTAGCGATTGGCTCAAACCGCGTGTAGCAAAAAGAACTGCTCGCGGCTACTTTGCGGCGTTGTGTCGCGAGATTATCGGTCAGCAATTATCGGGCAAAGTCGCCGACATCATTCTCACCCGATTTAAAGGATTATCTAAATCCAAAATAATTAAGCCGCAGGACGTTTTAAAACTTTCCGACCAAAAGTTACGTGATGTCGGCATGTCCTGGGCCAAAGTTAAATACGTCAAAGATCTCGCCCTTCAAATTTCTAGCCGTTCCCTAAACTTGCATACTGTGCCGTACTTAAGTGATGAGGAGGTTGTGCACAAACTCACCCAAGTCAAAGGCATCGGTCGTTGGACCGCCGAAATGTTCCTCATCTTCACCCTTGGCCGCGAAGATGTCTTTTCCTTCGGTGATTTAGGTCTCAAAAAAGGTTTGCAAAAACTCTACAAACTTAAAAAAGTAACCGAGAAAAATGTCCACAAAATTATTGCTCCTTGGTCACCCTACAAATCCTACGGCTCCATCGCCCTCTGGCACAGCCTCGAATCATGAGAGCGTTGAATAATACGTTCTACTACGTCATCCTGGTAACTCAAAGCGAAGCGTGGAGGCATCCAGGATCTGATTCTGGACAAGCCAGAATGACGAGTTATTCGACAGTCTCAGAGTCATAACCCCTTGCCTTAGCCTGCTCCAACCGCTATGATGGCGCCAAATTAAACAACCAACGGTATACTTCTAGCTTAATCTTTATCCCTGCCCGTAAAACTATCGTCGCCAAGTTTCTGCCCGAGAACCACTGGTTCAGAAAGGAGGTGAGTCAACTTGAGTCTCCAACTTGCCACTATTATCGGCAATGCCACCAAAGATGCGGAACAAAGATCGTCCAAAGACGGCGTCAACTACCTGACCTTTAGGTTAGCCGTCAGCGGCTACGGTGATAAACCCACCTTTTACAATATTGTCGTCTTTGGCAAATACGGCGAGGTCTTAAAAGACCACATCACCCGAGGCAGAAAGGTCTTCGCCTCGGGCCGTTTACAAATCAACGACAAAGGCTACGTCAGTGTCGTCGCCGACCACATCGAACTCTTGGCCCAACCCAAAAAGAAAGTTCAGGCAGAAGCCATCGAGCCACAGCCCGAAACCAAAGAAGTTTAATTGACACGATTCGAAGAGTCTCGAGGTTCAGGCTAAAAACCACTCAACCTCTGGTATAGTGGAAAAATAATGTCTATTGCCCAGAACCTTAAGCAAATCGAAAACCGTATTCACAAGGCTGCCAAAAGAGCAGGGCGAAACCCCAAAAAGATTACCCTCGTGGTCGCCGGCAAATATGCTAGTGACAACCAAATGGGTGTGTTAGTCAAAGCGGGCGCCAAAGTCATCGGTGAAAACAGAGAACAAGACTTACGGAGAAAAAACTCGATATATGGCCCCAAAGTCGACTGGCACTTCATCGGTCACCTCCAACGCAACAAAGTTAAACACGTCATCAAAATCGCGAAGTTAATTCACTCAGTCGACAGCGTACGATTAATCGCTGAGCTAGAAAATCAGCTTTCCAAAATCAACAAAAAACTGCCGATTCTGCTCGAAGTCAATACCGCTGGCGAAACGAGTAAATTCGGCGCTTCGCCACAAGAGGTGATAAAGCTTGCCAAACAATGCAGTCAGTGTCGGTTTGTTAAACTCATGGGCCTGATGACCATGGGCGGCATGGTTGAACACGCTGAAGACAACCGAAAAAATTTTAGATTACTCAAAAATCTAGCCCAAAAAATAGAACGCTTAAAACTGCCCCACATCTCAATGAAGCATTTATCTATGGGCACCACTCGTGATTTCGAAATCGCCATCGAAGAGGGTGCCACTCTAGTCCGCGTCGGTAGTGCTGTTTTTAATTAATAGTAAAATACAGCTATGAAAATCGCCGTTCTTTCGGACATCCACGACCACATCGACAAACTTAACCAAGTCCTTAAACAAATCAATGGCAAAGTTGAAGTCATAATCTTCTGTGGCGACTTAATTTCACCCTTTACCACTGGCATTCTTGCCCAAGCCAACTTGCCTACCTACGCCTGCCTTGGCAACAACGACGAAGATCACATCGGCATGTTTAAAAAAGGCGGTAGCAATTTTACCTGGATTCACCTCTCGCAAGAGTTTGGTGAAGTTGAATTAGGTAGGAGAAAAATTGCTTTTTGCCACTACCCCAAGCTCGGCGAACTTCTCGCCAAAACCAACGACTACGACGCTGTCTTCTTCGGCCACACCCATGAAGTCGTCAACAAAACTATCGGTAAAACCCTCCTCCTCAATCCAGGCGCCGTCTGTGGCATCAACTTCGACAAAGGCGACTACGACCTCGCCACTTTTGCGTTCTATGACACATCCACTAATAAAGCTGAAATAGTAAAGTTTGCATGAACTTACCAGGAAAAACAGCCTTAGTTACCGGCGGCTCAAGTGGTTTAGGCCTTTCAATCGCAAAACAACTCCTCCAAGAAAAAGTCAAAGTTGTTATTTGTGGTCGTTCGCAAGCAGGCATCACCAAAGCGACAAAACAGCTAGGAACCAGTAACCTTGTAGCCGAAGCTTGTGACGTTAGTAATTTCAGTCAAGTTACTGCATTCACAAAAAAAATTGGCCATATAGATATCTTAATTAACAATGCCGGAGTTTGGCTCGAAGGAGCTCTCGAAAACAACTCAGTTGAAAAAATTAATGAAACCATAGACGTCAATCTAAAAGGAGTCATTTATACGACCAAAGCCGTGCTACCACAAATGAAGCAAAAGAACGATGGGTATATCGTTAACATTTCTTCCACTTCTGGCATCAAAGAGAAAGAAAATCAAGCTGTGTACGTTGCTTCAAAATATGGTGTTCGCGGTTTCACCGATTCACTCAAACTTGATCTAAAAAACACCAATATCAAAGTGATGGGTCTCTATCCGGGAGGCATGAATACACCACTATTTAAAAAAGCAGGGTATCCAAAAGAAAACCAAGACTGGATGGACCCCGACAAAGTTGCAGATGTGGTAGTCTTTGCCCTCAAGCAAGATGACACCATGATCCTCGATCATATTGTCATCAACAAAAGGCTCACCAAACCATTAAATTAGCCCGAAGAGTTTCTTATTGTTTTTTCTTGACACATCGTATATAGTAGCGCGGTACTTAATCGCCTATGGCTGCACGCAAGCGCTCTACCAGAAGAAGAACCCGCCGGAGCCGGCGCTCTTCGAACGTCCTCGCTGCCACTACCAAAAACCCGGAGTCACTTCAATTTAGCCTCGACTACGTCAAAAAACACCAACTTAAAAGTGGTTTAATCGGGGCTCTGGTTATCATTGCTCTCCTTCTCGCTTTCCCTCTCCGTTTCCTCGTCGTCTCCGCTTCTGTCAACGGCCAGCCCATCTATTCGTGGCAGTATCTCAGCCAACTCAATAAAAGCGCTGGCAGCCAAACCATTAATCAACTCATCAGCCAAAAATTAATCGAGCAAGAAATCCAGAAGCAAGGCGTCCAAGTCACCCAAGCAGAGATTGACGCGCAAATGGCCCAAATCGAAAGCCAATTTGGTGAAGAGGGTGGCGGCCTCGACACGGTTCTCGCCGCGCAAGGTTTAACCCGCGCCCAATTTACAGACCAAATTCGCCTCAATCTGGGCCTCGAAAAACTCATCAAGGGTACCATCCAAGTCACCCCTGAAGAGATTCAGGCAGAATTAACTAAAAATGCCGAGCTTTATGAAAGCTTAAGCGAAGCGGATAGCGCCACCACCGCTGCTGAAAATCTTAGAAACGACAAAATGCAAGCCGAATTTCAAACCTGGTTCCAAAAAATCAAAGCAGAAGCCAACATCAAAATAAACCTCCCCCTTCCCGCCTCCCCCGACCTAGGCGTCTAGATTTTCCTAATATAAATTGAACTCTAACATTGCACCTCAAGTGCCATGTCATTCTGAGTGAAACGAAGAATCTCTCTTGTTTTATGAGGGAAGATCCTTCGTCGAATCAACTCGACTCAGGATGACACTAGAAACTCCTAGAAACTCATAGACCATTAGTTTTGTCACCGACGCTAAAAATAGCTTAAACCTGCCGGTGACTCATTAAGTGTCATCATCTTTTGTTGCTCGGGCGAGTAGATTTTAGTGATGACAAACTTTCCCGACGTCGTTTTGGTTTTTCCATCCAAAGAGGCATGAATAGTTTGTTCCAAAATTAAACAGTGCCCCCAATATAGCCATTTGTCGTCAAGATTGTGCACCAAAAAGCACCGAATTGGAGGCGCATGATAGATCCGCGCATTGGGTTTACTCTGAAAGTTGAATACTTTACCTTTAAAGTCGGCAGCTTTAAATGGTTTCTGCTGATGCCGTGAAAGTATAAGTTCTTTAGGAAAACCCTGCTCAGTTGTTACTTGCAAGGTGTCGTTAAGTTCAACAAAACTTCCCATAGCGGTATTATGAGCGTAGCGAATAACGTCGGCTCCGCCAATGCGGAGCGTAGACATTCTAACACAAGGCGATGGTAAAATGACTCAAAACAATTCGCCTCAGCCACATCAAACCATGCTCTTTTCTGTTTTCGTTTTCGCCATCTTACTCATTTCCCTCATCGGCGCCCGCAATGTCTTCGCCTTTTTTCTCCAAGATCTTACGAGAATGTTAACCGGCCACAGTCGCCTTGGCCTAATCGTCTACAGTCTCCTCTTTCTCCCCGGTGTCATCATCCACGAAATCAGCCATTTTTTTGTGGCGGCTTTTTTAGGCGTCCAAACCGGCACCATCACCATTTTTCCGTCTGATTTTTCCGATGAAGGTGAGCAATCCTTGGGCTCTGTCCAAATCGCCAAATCAGACGTCCTCCGCGCGAGCCTCATCGGTTTAGCCCCTTTATTCCTGGGTAGCCTCAGCATCATCGCCATCACCACTTGGCAGTTCCCACAACTTATAGATAGCGTCTTGAGCCTCGAAGGCACCCTCAACCAACTCCTCATCGAGGGCAAAAGAATCCTCGCCGAGCCCCTCAATCTCTTGTGGCTCTATCTCATTTTTGCTATCTCTAACACCATGTTTGTTTCTAAATCCGATCGTCGCTCCTGGCCCGCTCTTTTAGTCTTACTTGTCCTCCTGGCGCTCATCGCCACTTTAGCCGGTATTTCTTCTTCAGTCATTAACTTTCTCCGTCAACCTATTCTCGTCGCCCTCAACATTCTCACCGCCGTTTTTTTTGTCAGCCTCTTTGTCGATGTCTTGGCTCTCACCCCGCTCGTGGTCATCCACAACGTTGTCAAAAAACTTCGCTCAAGTCATCACTAACACGAATTTCGCAGCTGTCATTCTGAAGCTGAGTCTGTCGAAGCTGAAGAATCTCTCTCGAATGCGAGACTGAAACAAACTTAAAGATCCTTCGTCGTTTCACTCCTCAGGATGACAGGAAGTGCGAAACTCATAACTAATTAGCCTGGAAATTGTGCTAGAATTACCTTCATGCCAAAAAACATGTCCTTCATCAGTCCGACCCTGGGGCAACTCTCTCTCTATGAAGTCGTCCAGGACATTGCCAAATATCTTCACGATGATCCCGAATCGCATTACCGTTTGGTCATCGGCTCCGACTCGCACGAGCGCCGCGTCAATGGTCACAAAATAGCTAACTACATCACCGCCGTCGTGGTTCACCGTATTGGCCACGGTGGCCGTTACTATTGGAAAAATGGCGCCAAAGAGAAAGTTTTTAATCTGAGGCAAAAAATTTACAAAGAAACCCAGCTATCGTTAGAAACCACCGAAGCCTTAGTGCCTCATATCCGTAAAAGCCTCAACGGCTCTCGCAATTGGGAGTTAGAGATTCACATCGACGTCGGCGAATTCGGCCAAACCCGCGACATGATCAAAGAAGTCGTCGGCATGGTCACGGGCAATGGCTACACAGCGCGCACCAAGCCCGACTCCTTTGCCGCCACCACCGTCGCCGACAAACACACCTAATCAGTCTCCCTTTTGTTTTGGTACAATTTTTCCTATGAAACTTCTAGTCACCGGTGGCGCCGGTTTCATCGGCTCCAACTTCATTCATTTTTGGCTTAAAAACCATCCCTCTGACGACATAGTCAATCTCGACAAACTCACCTACGCCGGCAACCTGGAAAGCTTAAGAGATGTCGAAACCAATCCCCACTACAAGTTTCTCCAGGGCGATATCACCGACATTGACGCCGTCAACGTAGCCATCCATCAAGCCAACGTCGTGGTTCATTTTGCCGCCGAAAGCCACGTCGACCGCAGTATCTTAGGCCCTGGAGTATTCGTCACCACCAACGTCATTGGCACCCAAGTATTGCTTGACGCCGCTTTAGAGCACGAAGTCGAGCGCTTCATCCACATTTCTACCGATGAAGTTTTCGGTGATCTCCCATTCGACTCTCAGGAAAAATTCAATGAAACATCACCCTACAGCCCCTCGAGCCCCTACGCCGCCTCCAAAGCCGGCTCAGATCATCTCGCTCGGGCCTATCATCGCACCTTCAATTTGCCGGTCATCGTCACCAATTGTTCCAACAACTACGGCCCCTATCAGTTCCCCGAAAAATTCATTTCCCTCGCCATCACCAACATCATCGAAGGCAAAAAAGCCCCTCTCTATGGCGCAGGTAAAAACATTCGCGACTGGCTCTATGTGGAAGATCACTGTCGGGCTATCGAAACCGTCCTCAGTAAAGGAGAAGTAGGGGAGACGTATTGCGTCGGCGGATTGACTAATGCGATCAGCAATAAAAAGGTCTTAGCCAAAGTTGCCACATCTATGGGCAAAACATTCGAGGCAACGGTGGAATTAGTCAAAGATCGCCCTGGCCACGATCGCCGTTACGCAGTTGACTGGTCTAAAATAAACCGAGAGCTCGGTTGGAAACCCCTCCACGACTTTGACACTTGGCTGCAAAAAACCATTGAGTGGTACAAAGCCAACGAACCCTGGTGGAAACCGTTAAAAGAGCGCGAGCAAGAATACTTCAAGGAGCAATATGAAAATTGACCTAATTATTCTAATCAATGACTAAATTCCAAATGACAAATTACAAACAATATTAAATATCAAAACTCGAATGTTCTAAATAAGTTTTGATATTTGATCATTGGAATTTTGAATTTGCTTGTGATTTGGTGCTTGATGCTTGTAAATTTACTTAGAAATTAGATCATTATGAGCGCAGCGAATAACATCGGCTCACCTTGGTGAGCGTAGATTATTAGAAATTAGAAATTTCCTATGTATCAAATCTACACTCTGGACAACAAAAACAACTATCCCCTCATCCACGACGTCATCATTCACCCCTTTAAGGTTAATCGCGATCCCCGGGGCACGCTCACCGAAGCCCTCAAAACCACCTGGGAAGACGTCTATAGCGAAAAAGATATGCCCTTTACCCAAATGTATTTTTCTGAAACCGAATCTGGGGTTTCCCGCGACGTTGACCAATGGCACATACACCCTTCAGGCCAGCAAGATCGTTTTTTTGTTATCCAAGGCACTATCGTCACCGCCGTCTACGATAACCGAGACGCTTCACCCACCAAAGGCACAGTCAACTTATTTCTCATGGGCGACACTGAAAACGACACGGGCCAATATATGCTGGTTATTCCCAAGCAAACCCATCATGGCTACGTCGTGGTAAGTCAAACTCCCGCCATCCTCGGCAATTTTCCCACCCGGCTCTATGATCCCAAGGAGGAGGGTCGAACATCAATGAGCGAGGTCAAACTTCCAGACGGCAGCATCTTTTCCTGGGAAGAAGTTAAGGAAGCCGCAAATGAAATCATCAGGTAGGTTACTCATCCGATAAACACCTCGGACGGTGGCGAGGCAACGACCTCGACTCCTCCGAGGTGGATTTCACCATCCGAGGAGTCCATGCGGTCACCTCGGAGGTGGTTTAATCCACCGGCTGCCAGCCGAATTCCCCGCCCTTCCATGGGTGGGGATGAGGCGCCGCTCCCGCCGAGTCGGCGGGAGTAGGGCAGCCTCGGAGGACGGAATCCCCGGCCTTCCACGGCCGGGGAGGACGTCAAAGAAAAATGAGTATGAAGGCAACAATCATCGGCACTGGACTCACCAGCATGGTAGGGTCAAGGTTTGTCGAACTGTTTCAAGATGAGTATTATTTCACCAATCTTGACCTGGCGACAGGGATTGATATCACCAACGAAGAAGACACGAAACAAAAAATTGAGGGAGGGGAGAGTGGGGGAGTCGTCCTCCACTTTGCTGCTTTCACCGACGTCGATGCCGCCAACGACCAAGCGGACGACAAAGATGGATTGTGTTACCGACTCAATGTCTTAGGTACCCGTTATGTCGCACAATCATGCAAGGCAGCCGGTAAATACCTCATCCACATCTCCACCGACTTTGTCTTTGATGGCACTAAAACATCTCCTTACACCGAGTCAGACTCCCCTAATCCCATTGAATGGTACGGCCAAACCAAATTTTGGGCCGAACATGAAGTCGAAAAAAGCGGAGTAGCAGGGGTGATCGTCCGCACTACCTATCCTTATCGGGCTCATTTCGAGCCAAAAAAGGATTTCGTTCGTAACATTATCGCTAAACTCAAAGATGGCACCCTGCCCCCCATGTTTACCGACCACATCATCACCCCCACCTTTATCGATGATATCGCCCATGCGCTCAAAGTCATCAGTGAAAAAAAACCTCAGGGTATTTATCACGTCGTCGGCTCTTCATACGAGTCAAACTACGATGTTGCGACTAAGGTAGCCAAAATCTTTGGCCTTGATAAGAGCAGAATAAAACCAGGCAGTCTTGAAGAATTTCTCAAAACTGCTAAACGGCCCTACCAAAAAAGCCTCGCTACCTCTAACGCCAAACTCAAACGCGATTTAGGCGTTTCCATGAGCACCCTCGAAGAAGGATTATATAAAATGAGAGAGCAACAACAAGAAAACCCGCGTTAATCCGCGTAGGCAGCATCACCTAACTTTAAAAGCGTAAACCAATCACGCTGCCTCAAATCTGCGTTAATCTGCTTCTACATGATAAAGTCATGACTATAATCAAGGTTGTCAAGCTCGTCGTCACCGTCCCCAAAACCCACGCCGATAAGGTCCGTCAAGCCTTAGGTCGCGCCGGAGCCGGCCACCTCGGTAAATACTCCTTTTGCAGCTTTACCCTCACTGGCACCGGTCGCTTCTTACCCCAAAAAGGTGCCAAACCAGCTATTGGCAAAGTAGGCCAACTGGAGAAGATCATCGAGGAACGGATTGAAGTCACCTGTTACCAGGGAGATCTCGATAAAATCATCGCCGCTGTCAAAAAAGTTCATCCCTACGAAGAACCCGCCATCGACGTCTACCCACTCCTATTACAAGAAAGGCGAAAATCACGGCTTTAGCCGTGGATGAAGCCGATACCAATAAGTCGCGCTTTAGCGCGTACAAAGCGTAACAGAGAACCACGCGTTTACGCGTGGGTATCTATATCCTACCTAACAAGGTTCCGTACCTTGTAAAAGTCTACTTTTTCTCAAGTAGATCCGGCCGCCGTTTCTTAGTCCGCTTTAAAGCCTCTTCTCCTCGCCACTTCTTAATCTCCGCATGATTTCCAGACAAAAGAATTTCAGGAACTTTCTTTCTCTTATATTCCTCCGGCCTCGTATATTGGGGATACTCTAACATTCCGTAACTCCCACGCTCTGTAGTGTGGTAGTTACGGAAAGACTCCTCTTCAAGTGATGCTGCCTCACCTAACACTCCAGGAATAAGTCGCACCACACTATCCACTACTACCATCACTGGTAACTCGCCACCCGTTAACACATAGTCTACTTGAGATTTCTCTAAAGACTCTTGCGGAAAAGCTGTCACGTGATCGCCCATGAGCACCACCAGAATGTCAGGACGCATTTTCTTCATGTGGTCAATGATCTTCCAATATTTTTTGATGGTCGGTGTTTTG
>JACOWY010000041.1 GCA_016176555.1 Candidatus Chisholmbacteria bacterium
TTTAAGATCTTTAAACAAGAGATCTGTGACGCTTAGAAGATGCCAGGGGTATTTGGTGGCTTGCCAATACTCGTCGTAGGTAATCAAAGTAAACGTCTCTTGTTTGAGAAAGTCATCTAACGTTCGTTCGTAGGAGGTGTTAGGATCCCCACCCTTAGTGCGGACGGCTTCGATAAACGCTTGAGGGTTTTGGAAAACGTCAAAGACAAGTCTCACCATTTGGCTCGGTTCGGTGCCGGGTTGGGGTTTTTCGACGACACTGACTACTTGATTGCCTTTGATGGTGTAATAGCCGCCGGGAAAATAGCTGTCTTGATGGATGCCGACTAGAGCGTTTTGGCCTTTTTGGGCTGCATCTATGACTTTTTTATAGAGGTTGGAACTGACCAAGTCGGTGGCGTTGATGATGAGGAGTGGATCAGCGGTGATGACAGGGGCAGCGGCAAGGAGCGCGCCACTCATGCCGTCGGCGTCTTTTTGAATGACGATCTTTAAATCAAGGTCGGGATAAGAAATGGCTTCTAGGGCTGCTGAGGAGTCGGGACTCGAGGCGACGATGACGGGGTTAAACCCTGCTGCCTTGAGCTTGTCCAAGTTATGTTCGATGAGCGTTTTACCTAAAAAGGGGTAGAGATATTTGCTTTGGGTTAAGGGCCAAAAACGACGGCCAACGCCACCGGCGAGGATGAGAACCTGCATACATCTTAGGGAAAACCCAGGTTTTCCCTTAAGTTATCCCTTTCCTATAAGGTATGCTTCTGCGCGCAAAGCGTGCTCGAAGCATGATTTTAAGCGTACTTTTTCTTTGGAAAAGAAAAAGCTACGACAAAAAGAAAACTAACTAGAAACTCTGCGTGAGTGTCGCTCGAGTTTCTGATTTTTAATCACTTTCTAGCGTATCACAGACATGATGACTGAAGTGAGATTGGGTTGATCATGCCTGAGGAGCGAGCGAGCGAGAGCGTCGCCAGCCACTTGCTTTATAACCATGTGGGAGACAAAATTGCCGCGGACTACTTGGTACTCTTTCTTTGAGAGCAGGTCGTCAGTGACCGGAAATTCGTGGTATTTGGCGTAGAGCTTTTTGGCAGAGGAGGGAATCTGACCGTTATTAATGACCACCACGTCGGGAAAACGGCCGAGATATCTTTTGACGACATCGAGGTGATTTTGGGCCGTCATGCCATGGGTTTGGGTGAACCGAGTCATGAGGTTGACGACGTAGATAATTTTCCCCTGGGATTGCCTAAAGGCTTCTTTGACTCCTTTAACAGCGAGGTTAGGGATGAGACTCCCATAGAGATCGCCGGGGCCGATGACGAGGACGGTGGCTCTTTTAATAGCCTCGGCTGCTTTACTATAGATGACAGCTTCGGGCTCGAGGTGGACTGAGGTAATTTTTTTGCCTCCCAAGGCTTTATCGTCTAAATGATGCTCCCCAATGATGCGAGTGCCATCGCTGTAGTTAGCCACGAGTTGAACGTTGGTGAGGGTGGAGGGGTAAATATGACCGTCGAGGCGGAAAATACGCCCCGCGACTTCGAGGGCTTTGGGGGTAGAACCAACCATATCCTGCAGCGCAGTGAGGATGAGATTGCCAAGATTATGGCCTTTGAGGGCCTTGCCCTTTTTAAAGCGATACAGAAGAAGCTCTCTAATCCAACTTTGGTGATTCTCGGGAGCGAGAGCAGCCAAAGATTGCCTCAGATCCCCGACTGGCAGAAATCCAAACTCGTCTCGGAGTAGAAATCCAAACTCGTCTCGGAGTCTGCCGGTAGATCCGCCAGAGTCGGCGACGGTAATAATGGCCGTCAGGTCAAGGGCTTTATCTTTGAGGCCGGAGAGAACGACAAACGTGCCGGTGCCGCCGCCAATGACGACAACTTTAGGCCGGGGATTTCTTTTGGGCGAGGGCTTTTCTAATCGCTTCATGATCAGACCACGGAGATTCAATTGTACCAAAGCACATCGATTGCTCGTGGCCTTTACCCAAAACGGCCACGATATCGCCGGGGCGAGCCAGATTTACGATAGCAAGGTCGATGGCTTTTTGTCTATCTGGCTCGATGAGGATGCCGGCGGGGCCCTTGGCTCCGGCGCGGATTTGGCTGATGATGTCTGCAACATTTTCAGTGCGAGGATCTTCGGCGGTTAAGATGATGATATCTGCCAAGAGGCTCCCAATTTCTCCCATCAGGGGGCGCTTGCTTTTGTCCCGAAGGCCAGCTGCTCCAAAGACGGCGATGAGCTTTTTGCCCTTGGGGCGGCGTTTTTTTAAGGCGGTGAGGGTGCGCTTGAGCCCATTGGGAGTATGAGCAAAATCAACGATGGTGGTGAAGTGGTAAGGATTGGGGATCTCCTCGAGTCTGCCGGGAACACCAGGAAAGGCGGTGAGAGCATGAGAAATAGACTCTTCGGAAACGCCGAGGAGGTTCGCGGCTGTGGCGGCAGCTAAGCCGTTTTCTTGATTGAATGGTTCTTTAAACCGGTCTTTAAGGGATCTTAATAGAGTGGGGGGAATAGCGCGAAGGCTATAGGGGTGGAGGCTGATTTTAGGGGGCAAGAGAGTTTTAATATAGGAGTAAGAATTGGGGTCGTCTTGGTTGAGGACGGCGTGCCGAGCATGACGAAATAATTTAGCCTTGGCTTTGAGATAGGAACTTGGCGTGTGATGATAATCGAGGTGTTCCAAAGAAACATTAGTCAGGACACCGATACGAAACGGCACGCCCCAAAAGCGGTGTTGATGAAGGCCGTGGGAGGTGGTTTCTAAAACAACGTAGCCATAGTTTTGGGCGACGATGCGGCGCAGGAGCTTTTGCAAGGGCCACGGGTCGGGTGAGGTGACGTGAAAGCCGGTATCGATTTCGGTGTCGCCAATTTTGGCTGACACGGTAGAGATGAGGGCAGCTTTGTAGCCTGAGGCTTCTAAAAAGTGATGAATGAGGTGGCTAGTGGTCGTTTTACCGTCGGTACCAGTGACGCCGATGACAATGAGACTGCGGGCGGGGAAAGAGTAATAGAAGTTAGCGGCCACAGCCACGAAGAGGTGGTAGAGATTTTTAAAACTTTGAGGCAGCAGGCGGCTGAGCCGGGAAAACATAGGTTACTTCTATATTAGCTAGTGTACTACGCTTCGCCACTATTTTTCTCTGTAGCAGAGAGGTTGGTTAAGTGGAGATTAATTTTAAGAACAGGGGGTTAGGAAGGGAAAGACCGATAAAATCCCTGAACATCTTCGAAGGCCTCTTGAAGGTGAAGGGGAATCGGTTACTTCGTAGGGTTATTCTTTTCTGGCTATAGAGGTACCTCTGACGAATGGGCCGGCGGTTGAGCCTGTAATGACCATAACGTCGAGCGGATCAGGATCACTGTTTGGTACATCAAGTACCCAAAAGTCCATAGTGTGGGAATACACCTCCATAACTTGATAAAATCGAGAGTTTCTCCAAACTTCTTTTGGAGTTCTATTAGTCATCATTAGGCTACTATATGCTTTTTGCCTCAGGCTCTGTAACGTCTGATTCCAGGCAGTATCGTTTGCGCGGCTGACACGTCGATACTGATACTGGCGGAATTGAACCGGTATGCCAGCGATGATGGCATAGTCGTGGGCGATCATTTCTTCAGAGTTATCCGGTGACTGGTCAATTGAGCGAAAGACTGGAACATAACTACCGCGAAAAGAAGTCAGTCCTATAAACCACTTGCCGTCAATCAACTCATAAGGGAGATTATATGAATACCTATTCTCAAACTTTGGCCACAAGGCATCAGTATCTCTACTGTACTCGGCCACTATTTTGTCATCTTCTTCTTGGGTTTCAACTAACAGATCATCTTTCGTTAGAAAACTTTTCTGGATGGCGCTGATGTACTGATCTGAGGGTTGAAAACCTACTAAACCTTTTCCCTCGGCGTAAGGGTACGTCTCCTTCGCTGTTCTAGCTAGAGCCGCTTTAACCAGTAATGATCTTCGGTATTGGTACAACCGCTCAAGAACGAGCGCGTGGCGCTGTTTTTCGGGCAAGGCGGCATTATGAGCCATGGCTGCTTCTAGGGCATCGAGAAAAATGGTTTGGGGGGTTCTAGGAAAATACGTCGCCTTCGAGGTGTTTAGAGGATTTTCGTTTGGGCCAAAAAACGGGGGTTCGGGGAACATGTCGGCGTAAAGGCTCAGTTGGTTGACAACCCAATCATTTTGCCGGTCGGAGATTTGGTCTTTGGTTAATGACTCACCTTCAGCCAGGGGTAAGGTGGTAGCTTTTTGGAGCAGAAGCTCAGAGCCTAATGTCACCAGTTCCTGGGCAGCCTGCTGGTCCCTGTGCTCACAGGTTTGAGGGCCTTGGATAAATAGTTTTTTGACGCCTTCATGCGCTGTACCAGCGAAGAAAAAGAGACGCTCTGGGTGAGACGGAGCGCAACGCTTGGCTATGGCACACCACGTGTTGAGGGCCATGGCGTTATTGCGGAAGTGGGTGATTGCCCTGAGGAGACTCAGCCACGGATTGTCTGGGTCGGGGTGAGACACAAAGTCGGTCAGGCTGGCATACCCTTCGACTCCTCTGCTGACCCCTTGGGCAACAGCGTCAGGGGGGTCAAAGCTGATAAACGACTTGAGGATACCTCCGACCACCAAGGCCCCACCTGTCGCTGCTACCCCTATGCCAAGTTGCTTAAGGAAGTCCCGACGCGACAGTCCGCCTTTTTGGGGGAGGGCAGCTACACCGACGAGAGCGGCAAAAACGGGCCAGAACATGGTGGCATAATCTTTGGCGTCTCGCGGCTCTTGAATTATCGGCTCGATGGAAACGTCGCTAGGAATAACTACAGGTTTGCCTGCGTCAAGCCAGCCTTTTATCTTGCCGAGATGGTATACCAGTTCATCTGGGGTGGCTCCGACACCGGGAATGAATCGCTGCAAGCGATCAGCCATTGACTGAGGAATTTTGGTTAAGCCTCGTTCCGCCATTACTCGCTGTAATTCTCCAAACAGAGTGAGGGTGGCTGGACTGATATCTTCTGGGTTAATCTCACCCATAATGACGGTGGGCTGGAGTTTCTCTATCTGGGCTAAGGCGGCGGGAGTAATCAGATGATTACTGAAGCGAGTGGTAAGACTAACGTCTTGAGGGGTGAGACCAAGATGGTTTTCGATTGAGCGGGCTATCAGCTCGTCTGGGGTCTCAGTGGTTCGTGGTTCGCTGCCAGGCAGGGCGGCAGCAAGCGGCACTGCAGGTAATAGCTTGAAGAGTTGTAAGAAGTCGCGTCGGCTGAGCTCTTTGGGGGGAGGGAGTTTATCCTGAGCGTTAATTTCGTTCATGATGAGTGCCTATCAGTCAGGTTATTGGGCAGGAATGGTCTCTCACTTTTATATCTATATCTATTATATCTATATCTATGGTTTGCCCATAGGTTGGCAGATAGTATTATATCAACGCCGTAAGATTCGCGGGTTGGAATCGCTGATCAACTCAAGGTGACAGATGAAAGGACCTTAGCAGGAGTCTCACTTATAGGTTACCTGTCGGGGGCAATACCGTAGTATAAGAGGAGGCGGCGGGCAAGGAGCATCCAGAGGGGGGCGGCGGTGTCGGCGGCCCAAGGCGACGACGTGGGTGCTTCCAGCTTGACGAGCATGGCAAATTTGGGATCATCGGCGGGAGCAAAGCCGACGAAAGAGGCAATGGTTTTGTCTTCATCA
>JACOWY010000012.1 GCA_016176555.1 Candidatus Chisholmbacteria bacterium
TGTCTGATCAGGTGCAGGAAGTGAAACAGAAAGCTGATATTGTGGCGATTATCGGCGAGAGGGTGAAGCTTTCCCGCGCGGGGCGGAATTTTAAGGCTTTGTGTCCGTTTCATAGCGAGAAGACGCCGTCGTTTAATGTGTCGCCGGAGCTGGGGATTTATAAATGTTTTGGTTGTTTTCCCGCCGATGAATTAGTTAAGACTCCATTCGGTCTCCACCACATTCAAGATGTGGTTGAAGGAGAGTATGTGATCTCTGGTGCGGGAGAGATACAGCGAGTATTGGCGACACATAAAAGAGACTATCGGGGAGAGATGGTGACGCTGCGGTTGAGAAAACTGTCGGAGCCTGTTCGTTTGACTAGCGATCACCAAGTGTATGTAGTGGGTGGGAGTCCCCTCTACTCACAAAACTATAAGTATTTGTCGAAACGGTTACATGAATATAGCAAGTATCCTCGAGAGAAACGCTTGCCTAAAATTTGGAAGTATTTCCCGATAGAGAAACTTCAAGCTGGAAGCCTCGAAAAAGGGATGACGCTTTTGTATCCGATAGAATCAGGTGTTCGTGACTTGTTGAAGATCGATTTAACTGACTACATAACTAAGGAGTGGCCGGCTCACGGGGCAAGACCACTCGTACCCGATTTGGAGATTAAGGTAAACGGAGATTTCTTACGCTTGTTAGGTTATTACATTGCTGAGGGAAGCAGTCATAGAGCATATGTGCGATTTAGCCTTGGCAGTCACGAAGGAGATTTTGCTCGCGAAATAGTTTCGCTTTTGGATAAGATCTTTTGTTTACCGGCTTCAATTCATCAGAGAAGCAAGAAGAGTAAGAGCGGCATAGAAGTTAGCTGCTGCAACTCGATTTTGGCTAACGTATTTGAGAATTTGTGTGGTAAAGGGGCTGAGAATAAGCATATTCCGTTTTTACTGCAGCAGCTGCCACTTAATAAACAGCGGATACTGCTTAATGCGATTTACAAGGGTGATGGCTATAAGAGGAGATTTTCAAGATCAGATCGGTTGTATCGAGTTGTTGTGACTACATCAAGAATACTTGCAGAGCAGTTGAGAGATTTACTTTTAAGACTAAGTTATTTTCCCTCGGTTAATGTGGAAAGCGAGAAGATAGACCGCAAAAGCGTACATCATAAGCAATCTTATACTGTGCTTTGGTGTGAAGAGCCGGAGGCAGCAAAATTTAGACATATATATGAGGATAGGGAGAGAAATAAGTATTGGCTCCTGCCAGTTTGGAAGGTAAAGAGCGAGGATTTTAGAGGTGAAGTTTACAATCTGACGGTTGATGAGGATCATTCGTATGTAGCTAATACTTTTGCGGTGGCAAACTGTGGTGAGGCGGGGGATGTCTTCTCATTTTTGGAGAAATTTGAGGGGATGACGTTTCCTGAAGCGTTGGAGTATGTGGCGAATCGGGTGGGAGTGAGGTTGGAGCGAGTCCGTTTGACCAAAGAAGACTCAGCGCGACGACGGGCTTTGGCGATCTTATCTTTAGCGGCGGAGTTTTATCACTATCTTCTTTTGGAACACAAAGTGGGTGAAGAGGCGCTTTTGTACTTGCGGCAACGAGGGATGTGGCTCGAGACGATCAAGCAATTTCAGCTGGGGTATGCGCCGGATAATTGGGAGGGCTTAATCAAATATCTGGTGGGCAAGAAGAAGTATGACATGGGTGATCTTGAGGCGGTGGGGTTAGTAGTAAAAACAAGTAGTGCAAGTAGTACCCCGAAAAGCTTCGCTACGGGGCAGGCAGGTAGAGCAAGTAGAACGAGGTATTATGATCGGTTTAGGGGGAGAGTGATGTTTCCCTTGACGAATCAGCGGGGGCAAGTGGTGGGGTTTGCGGGGAGAGTGCTCGCAGCAGAAGCTAAAGAGGCAAAGTATGTGAATACGCCGGAGACGGCTTATTATCACAAGAGTGAGCTTTTGTATGGGTTATCGGTGACCAAGCGAGGAATCGCGACAGCGGATCAAGTAGTGGTGGTGGAAGGGGAGCTGGATGCGCTAAGCTCGTGGCAAGCAAAAGTAAAAAATGTGGTAGCGATCAAAGGATCGGCGGTGACTGAGGGACAGTTGGCCTTGATTTCTCGGTACACGCGGAATGTCGTCTTGGCTTTGGATGCGGATAGGGCGGGGGAAGAAGCGGTAAAGCGAGGAATCGCGACAGCGGATCGGATGGGGGTGAATGTGCGGGTGGCGATACTCAAGGGCGGCAAAGACCCGGATGAAATTGCCCAGAGAAATGCTGCGGGGTGGCAAACGCTGGTGGGGAAAGCGGTGAGTGTGTATGACTTTTACCTCGCTAGTGCGCTAGGGCGCTTCGACGCTAAGAGTGGAGAAGGGAAGAGACTCATTAGTAGGGAGTTCTCTCCCATTTTGGCGCGGATTTCTAATCAGGTGGAGCAAGCACATTATATGGGTAAAGTGGCTAAGGTTTTGGGAGTAGCAGAAGAGGTAGTGGCGCGGGAAGTGGCACGAGTGGGAGTTGAATTGGGGCAAAAAGAGGTAGTGGAGAAGGGAGAGAAAGAGCGAGAAGAGAGGCAGGTGATGGATGAATATGTGTTGGGGTTACTGTTTAGGAAAGGTAGGCGCATGTTTGCGGCGGCGCGAGAACTTGATGAGAAATGGTTTTTAGCGCCGGCGGTGAGGCGGGTAGTAGAGTTTTTGAGCAATAGTGCGAGTGAGCGATTTTGGCAGAAGGGAAAATTTGATATTGGGGGCTTCGTGGAAAGTTTGCCGGCGGAACTAAGGGAAGTGGTGGAGAGAGTGTGGCTTTTGGGGGAGGGTGAGGATAAGGAGACGACGGAGAGAGAGTGGGGGCGGACAGTGGCGGAGCTAGAGCGGAGGTTTTGGCGGCGACGGCTGAATGAGTTGTCGGGGAGGATTGAGACATTAGAACAACGGAAAAAATTAACGGCCGCGGAAGATAAAAAACTAAGTCGGTTGCAGGAACGGTTTGTGGAGGCGTCGAGAGCGTTGACCAAGTTGGGTTAATTTAGCCTGGTAGAATTCGGTTTTTCGTAGTACAATTGAGCTTGATGGCAACAGCAAAGACAAAGAAGCCAAGACAGGTTTCCCCAAAGAAGGTGAAGAGTACGGCCGAAACTGCGGAGCAGTTGAAGAAGCAGGTGGCGGCGATTCTTAAAAAAGGGCGGAGCGAGGGGTTTGTGACGCAGGATGAGATTTTGCAAGCGATTCCATATCCGGAGCGACATTTGGAGATTTTGGACGATCTTTATGATCGGCTGCTTAGGGCCGGGGTGGATGTATTTGAGAGCGTGACGGAGGAGCAGCTTCGGGAAGACGAAGAGGCGACGACTGAGCTTGAGAAAGAGCTTGAGGTCCTCTCGACACTCGAGACTAAGGGGCTGACTGATCCGGTGCGGATGTATCTTAAGGAAATTGGGCGGATTCCACTTTTGACACGAGAAGAAGAGATTACCCTAGCGCAAAAAGTGGATGCGGGGGATTTGAAGGCGAAGGCCAAGTTGACGTCTTCAAACCTGAGGCTGGTGGTGAGTATTGCCAAGAAATATATTGGGCGGGGAATGAGCTTTCTCGACCTTATCCAAGAAGGAAACAAGGGCTTGATTCGAGCAGTAGAAAAATATGATTGGACGAAGGGGTATAAGTTTTCGACGTACGCGACGTGGTGGATACGACAGGCGATCACCCGGGCGATTGCCGATCAGGCGCGGACGATTCGCATCCCGGTGCATATGGTGGAGACAATTAACAAGCTGATTCGGATTCAGCGGAGACTAATGCAGGAGTTGGGGAGAGAGCCGACGGCGGAAGAGATTGGGGGCGAGATGGAGCTGTCGCCGGATAGAGTGCGGGAGATTTTGAAGATTTCCCAAAAGACGACGAGTTTG
>JACOWY010000013.1 GCA_016176555.1 Candidatus Chisholmbacteria bacterium
GACCGAAAATCAACGCTCGACGTGATAACTGGTCGTGAAGAGGTATCAACCCACCAACTGTCGTCGCTAAAATCACGCACGTAGAGGCTGTCGTCAACGAATTTCCATTGCGCCGCGACGCTGTCCCCCTCAGCCATGATCATTTCCCAAACTTCAGGACTTTGCCAATAAAAAGTCGTCGTCCCGATAGGTCGATTCTGAGTATCAAGCACTAAGGATCCAGCTCGAAACGAATTAATTGTTTCAGCCCAAGAAAAAAATCCCTGGACCGGTTCAGGCACTGGTTCTTTGGGGGAGAATCGGGCCTCGGAAGCGAAAAGCACTAAACCTGCTATAACAAGATAAGATAGCCACCTCGCTTTGCGAGGTGGCCAAATCCTTAAAATTTTCGGCGCCAGCCGAAAAGCGTTATAGATTTGTTCTATGTACACTCTCATAAGAGAAAAAACTTGAGACGAGTCGCCAAATTGAATGTGAGACAATCTGATAATCTATAGTAAAAAAAACTAACCACCGCATCTTACCAATGATAGCACGTGATGAATAATCTCCTCATTAACATTAAAGGCATTACTTCTTATCTCTGGCTCGATTTCCATGAATTTATCTTTGCCTATATCGTATTTTTAGCCGTCTCGGTTGGCCTTGGCTTCGTGTTCATCCGCTTTTGGAAAAAAGAGTCTCTCTTAAAACTTCTCACCGTCAACCTGGTCTTGTTTCTCTTTCTTCTCGTTCACCTGCTCTATGGCTTAGAGATCTATTATCGCTACATTTTTGACGCCACCGACAACACTCTCCAGATAAAAACCATGCAGCGCTGGATTGATCGTCACGTCCGTATCAATGCTTTATCGTTTCGTAACGACCACTTTTTTTCTGACAAAGACCCCAAAGAACTTCGCCTCGCTGCCATTGGTGATTCATATACCTACGGTTATGGTATTGAAAATGAGAACGATCGCTATTCAAATCTCCTCGAAAAACGCTTGAGCGCCACCTGCGCCCCTCAAGGGAGTACGGTCAAGGTTTATAACATGGCTCGCCCCGGGATGAATACCCGCGAAGAACTCGAAATTCTCAAAATGGCTCAAAACTATAAAGTCGATGGCATCATCCTCGGTTACACTTTCGACGATGCCCGGTCAAATAGAACTGCGCTGCATACCAACATTTGCTATAACCGCATTTTTAGCTATCGCCATAACCCGCTCCTCAATTGGTTACTACAGAAGTCATTCGCTCTTGAGTATCTCTATGTCAGAGCCTACAACCTCTTTAACGCTCGCGAATTCACCCAAACCTGTTGGACCGAAACCTTTGAAGCCCTCTATCGTGATCCCGAGATTTGGATTCGCCACCTTCAGGAGCTCAAAAACCTAATTGACTACACTAGAGAAAACAATCTTGGTCTGGCCGTAGTCATCTTTCCCAACATTGTCGATTTGGGAGAAGACTATTCGGCGCGAGACATTCACCAAAACGTTGCCACCTTTTTTAAAGCCAATAATATTCCTGTCATTGATTTGCTCGACGTCTACGCTGGGCTTAGTCCCGATGATATTTTAGTCAGCCGAAGAGATTTTCATGCCAACGAGCTTGGTCACTCCCTTGCCGCAGAGGCTATCTATGAGACAATTAACCCCGAACCTTGGGCCCAGTGTAAAAACCAAAATGATGAAAATTGAAGCGTCTAATCAGTGGTCCATTAAAAAAATCGCCATCACTATTACTATTGCCACGTTTGTGTTATCAAGTCTCATTGGCTTTGGCGTCGCCGAGCTCATCATTAGACGCCTCTACCCCCAAAACACGTACACCATTGCCAAAACCGGCGTCGTCAGCGTCTTTAAAAAAAGCGACCTCATTCCCTTTGAGCTAAAGTCGCGTGGTTTTACCCATCACATTGCCCCCACCCACGAATTTGCCAACGACATCACTACCAACAATCTTGGCTACCGCGGACCTGAGTTTTCTGAAACCAAACCTAATGGCACGTTTCGTATTCTCATGCTCGGCGATTCGACCACGTTTGGCATTGGCTCCAATGACGACCAAACCTTCCCCTTTAAACTCCAAGAACTCCTGGAGGCAAGAGATGAAGGGAATATCGAAGTCCTAAATGCCGGCTTCACCAGCGGCCTGTCCCCCGATACCTACTATCTCTATCTCAAAGAAAAAGGCCTTGCGCTCGATCCAGACATCGTCTTTGTCAATCTATTTTTATCCAATGATATCTCCGACCTTTTCGAAAACGATTGGGCTGAAACTGATGAAAGCGGTTTACCCTTAAAAGTTGTCTCTAAAGAGCGGCAAATCGATCGCGAGGGCAGACTCGTTTTTCGTCAAACAGACTGGAAATATAGGTTTCCTCTGATTCGTGATCTGCACGTCGGTATTTTGGCGCTAAATCTTGTCGAACAAAAACTCCCCACCGTCGAAAGATTGCTCCGCTGGCTGGTTAATGCCCCCGATCTTCTCGATGATATTCCTATAGAAGAACAAGAAAAGTGTCTCTATCTCAACCAGTGTAGTGACCGCTTCAATGGCCAGTGGCAAAGGCTCGAAATAATTTTCACCGGTTTTAAAAAGTTAAGTGACAGCACGGGTACCCCTATCATAATGACGTTGATGGCGCCACAGTATCAACTCACCGCCCACCGCGAGCGAGAGGAAATTGACTACAATTTAAGCGTCGAAATTCCCCAGCCCCAGGAAACCAATAACAATTTTCCCCAAAAACGCCTCATTAAAATTCTGGACGACAAAGGACTGCCGTATTTCGACCTTCTTAAAGGTATGAGGGGCAAAGGGGGTAACCCCCTCATCTCGGATACGTATGTCTACAAAGAGGATCGTCACTTCACCCCCGAAGGCAACCTGGCCATTGCGGAGGCTTACGCCGAATATCTGGAAGTGCAAGACCAAGGGTTTCAGTAACCTTTTCAAAGCGTGAAGCAGAGTCTCCTCAAGTACGAAAAATTTATAGTCATCATCGGTTTATTGCTGGCGTTTTTTCTCTTTGCCTTCATCCAACATCAAAGACACATTCAGTTTCTCACCACCGGTTGGGATTTAAGTGTTTTCGACCAGCCAATATTTTTAGCCAGTCGCGGTATTACCCCCTTTAGCTCACTTCATAACACCCACACCTTAGGTGATCACTTTCATCCTCTTCTCCTTGTGATTGGGCCTCTGCTCTATAAATTCTGGCCCGATCCTCGCATGTTGCTCTGGCTGGAAGTGGGGGTTGCGGTTAGCTCAGCCGCTGTTATCTATGTACTATCTAAAAGTGTCTTAAAAGAAATAAAGAGATTAAGTCCAATCAAGCGCCTACTTATTTCCGGTGCACTCACTGCCATGTATCTATTTTCCGTCGGCTTTCAAGCCATGGTATTGGACGACTTTCACGATGATGTCATGGTTACGTTGCCCTTAACCTTAGCATTTTGGTTTATTCACAAAAAAAATTGGCTTGGCTATTGGCTGACTGTTGCCTGGGTATTAGTCACCAAAGAAGAATTCGGCTTACTCGTTGCCGCTATCGGTCTTTTTGTCATCGTGAATCAAAAAGCGGTCAGAATCGGATTGGCAACTATACTGATCGGTTTCGTTTCTTTTTTCATCCTCATTGAACTAGTCATGCCTCATTTTAACGTGGGTAGCTTCTATCCATCTGGTTATCTTCACTATTCAGACACCAATCGACCGAGCCTCGTCCTCAACCGGTTTATCCGTCATCCCACTACTATTGTCAGCTCGTTTATCGATCATCCCCAAAAACGCTACACGCTCTTTACTTCGCTCGTTTCCTTCGCCTCCCTGCCCTTGTTGAGCCCGTGGTATCTTATCCCCGTGAGTCAAACACTCCTCATCCGTTTTATCGACAACACCGCTTGTGACTATGACGATAGCGCAAAACATTCTCTTCCATGGCCCCATTAATTCGCTACTTAAACCCACCTTTTACGAGGAGCTCCAAACCTGGCAAAAAGACGCGCACGAACTTATCGCCCAAGTACCTAAGACTGGGTCCCTCGCCACGCAAAACTTTCTCCTGCCCCATCTCTCCCAAAGAGTTAGCTATTCTCTCTTGCCCCAAATCCGGGATGCGGATTACATTGCCTTCACCACCGCCCAAAACCCTCACGATTTTTATGGCCCACCCCCCCAGGACCTCAACGTTCTCGTGCAAGACCTTCTTCGGGATGGGCACTACCGCATTCGCTGGCAGCAAAACCAAGCCTTCCTTCTCGAGCGCATCAAGATGAATTAAAATAAACTTCGAGGGCATTCGCCCTCAGGTCCCGCGTCAGACGCGGGAGAAGTATGTTACGCTTTGAATTCGCTCCGCTCATGCCATTAAAAACGCCTTCACCCCGGTTGCACCGGGATTTCGGCTGTCTTGTAATAAACCCATGACGTCCACCCGCTGGCTCGTGCTCATTGTCTTTTTCGCTGCTATTCTCCGCTTAAGTCTTTTGGGCCAAAACCCCCCCGGCCTCTATTGGGATGAAGTCTCCCTAGGGTATAACGCCTATTCGATTCTCAAAACAGGTCGCGACGAACACAACGAATTCTTACCCTACGCTCGTTTTAA
>JACOWY010000007.1 GCA_016176555.1 Candidatus Chisholmbacteria bacterium
ACCCGCCATTATCCCTGCAGCCTTGGCTGGATGCTTTTCCAACGGAGCAATCACCGCCAGCGTCTGGTCTATAAACCCCAGCTGGATGCCCACGCCTTCAAATGCGCCATTCAAATCCTCCTTGGCTCGCTGGTTATGTGTCGGTGGCAAAAATACCGTGTAGGGATCGCCAATTGCCGCCGTCATTCCCTCGATTGCGCCATACACCATCGCCTCATCATTGAGCTTATCCGCATCTAAATAATCGCTATGACGCTTATCCCACACTTCCCAAAACAAAGTGAAGTCAATGGTATTAGGCACAGCATCACGATTGATGAGGGTTTTTCGCACCTCTCCCTGCCATAGGGCTGGGAGTATACCCCGCGTCGTCAACACCGACCCCAGCGCTACCCCTACCAAGAGTAATCCAAGCGAATAAGCTATCCACCGCACCAAGCCTGCCCGTCCGGCAGGCGGGCCTGCCCGACTACCACTCTTGTCCAAAGAGTCTGTTTTTGTCTCGTCCACTTCAGAAACCATGTCAATCATGGTAACACAACTTTCTTTTCCAGAACACCCGAAGATTCGAAGTGTGAATTAAGAAGTACGAGAAGTACAAAAAGTACAAGAGGTACAAAAAGTACAACACAAAATTTCTAATTTCTAATTAACCTAATTTCTAATGACTAATATCCCCTTTTTGAAAGCCGCGCCATTTTTATTTATCTAAAACCGCTTTTGAACGAGTGGTCAAGGCAAAAGCTAATCAAGATCCATGCGCGATTGTCACCAGCTTTCATGGTCAGATAATCTGCCAAGGCAGATTTACTCTTTAATCAATTAGTTTTTAAAGGTGCGATCCCGATGCACATCGGGAGAGTTTGAGCGCATCCCGCTTTCATTGGCTTTAGTCCTGAAAGCGAGTTCAAGGCCGTGCCCTTCTTTCGGTTCGCTTTCTTGGGCACGCAAGAAAGTGAACAAAATCCCTTTGCGGCACGCAAAGAAATATCTACGCTTCGCTGGTGCTCAGCCGATCTTTCTCGCGAAATCGAAATGAACAAAACCCCTTTGCGCGAGCAAAAGAATAATTAACCCATTTTGAAAATGAAGAGAAAATTGGGGAAATTAACTTACCCTAATTGCTGCCCAGCGTAATTGAGAAGTGCCAAATGCCTGGCTCGCTTAATCGCCCGCGTTAATCTGCGCTGATGCTTCTGGCACACCCCCGTCCGAGTTTTAGCCATGATCTTACCCCGATCAGTAATGTAGTGCCGCAATGTCTCGGGGTCTTTATAATCAGGCTCGGTTTTTGAGACATCAAACGGACAAGGTCCGGTATTAATTTTGGGGCGCATCCGCCGCATTTGCGAAAAAGCCATCAGTACTCCTTAATGTAGTGAATCAAAGGTTAAAACGGAATGTCGTCAGCCACATCCTCATCCGCAGGCTGCTTCGGGGTTTTCTTCCCTCCCTTTTTCGAGGCCGGAACCGAACTAGAGGTTTCTGCGGCTCCTTTTTCTTCTTTGGCCTCACTCGTACCTTCTTCAGCGGGAGCCTCTGGCTCTTCGGCCGCTACTTCTTCGCTCGCTGGTGCTTGGGGCCGCCCCGCTGCCGAGGCCGCCTGGGGCGCCTCGTACTCATACTCCTCTCCTGTTCCCCCTTTGGGAGCGCCCAAAGCAATCATGTTGTCGATCACAATCTCCGTGGTCGTCCGCTCCTGACCATCCTGCCCTTGCCAGCTTCTGGTCTGCAGTCTCCCCTCTAAATACACCCTCCGGCCTTTATACAAAAGCTGCGAGCATATTTCCGCGAGTTTACTCCACGCTACCACCCGGTGAAACTCCGTTTCCTCCTGCCGTTCCCCACCATCAGTAGGTGTCCAACTTCTGTTTGTCGCCACGCCAAAAGTGCACACTGCCGTGCCCTGGGGGGTATAGCGTAGTTCCGGGTCGCGGGTTAAATTCCCAATCAGTTGTACTTTATTAAGCGATCGAGCCGACATACTTCTCCTTCGCCCTCCGAATCCGGCTCAGCCGGAAAAGGAGGGTTCTACTAAAACCAATAATCAGCTTATCTTCTTTGTAATTATTTTCTTTTTGATTACTTTTTTCTTGGGTATGTCTATCACCTTACCATAGGGTTTCACTACCAGGTACCGCAGCACCTTTTCATCCATGCTAAACGCCTTTGTCAAAGCTTGCGGCCCAGTAGTCGGTAACTCTACTAACCAATGGGCGTAGTAACCTTCGGTCGCTTTTTTAATCGGGTAGGCTAAAGGTTTCCGCCCGAAGTCGCGCTTCTCTATAATCCTCCCCTTAGATTTTTCCACCAAACCTTCGAGCGCTTGCAGCGCTTTTTTATTCTTTGTCTCACCTAAATCTGCGGGGTACACCACCGTCAATTCGTACGTGCCATTCATCTAGTTTTCTCGGGCAAAAAATCTCTACCTCTTTCCTCCTGTAATCTGGTTGCGATTATAACAAACCCCTTTCAAAACTACAACCAGTATTCTAGTGCCTGATTCTGACCCTCTAAACAGCAATTTTCTCTCAGATTCTCAAAAGTTAAGAGGTTCTAATTATGGTCCTTTATAATCTCAATTAACCAGGCTGATCAGATATCAAACGTCCTAATCTTCTTATCAACTCCTGTACTCGTTCCTTGTTAATAGCGCTAATCGTCTCTCTCGAAAAATGTTCCTCATCCAACAATTGGTGAAAATACTCTATTTCATCAGCTAATCTGTCATTGCTCGGTTGCGCCTCTCCTGAAAATACTGGAATATCATCAGGATCTGAAGAATTCCTTAAACGACGTCCGTTTTGAGGTGTCTTTTTTGAAGCACTCTTTCCCCTAGCCGCTTCAGTATCTCCCATCTTCATTTGAGTTGCGAGAGTCTCACCAACCCCTCTCCTCCTACCCATCACTTCCTTTAATGCCCGCAGCCTCTTGGTCACCACCGCCGGCTGATAGTGAACTAACCCCTCTATTAAAACCCTCTCTTTCTCTTGCAACATTTCTCTTGTAGCTTGAGCGTCCCTCCCTTTTACCTTCATCTTCAAACTCGCAAAATGGGGCCGAACCTCTGATTCGATAAATGTGCTAGCCTCATGAATCACCCGAACCATTGTCACCATGCCATTCGGATCAAAACGCTCTTGACCTCCCATTACGGAAAAAAATCTGGCTTCTAATTCGGATAAAGGCGCACCCAACTTGTCAAAAGTTTGCCGGTAAAACATCTCTAGTTTCATCGCATTGGTGTCCTCAACTGCACTCCTGTAAGCCGCACTCGGATCCCGATCTTTGAGGATCAAAAGAGTCTGCTCATAACTTAAATCAGGGTGCTCTAAAGCTGCGTGTACATCAACCAACACCTGTTGCCTGTCGCTATGGGCAGACAAAGTCCTATAAATCCGCAGCACTGCCTCCGCCAGCTTCTCCCGCGCCGCCTCCATCCTTCCCTTTGACTTGAATGCTTTAATTAATTTCTCGTCAATCTTATGAGCTTTGAGCAACCCATAGACTTGTTTTCTACTCTCGGCCTCTCCTCCCACTATCTCTCCTGCGTCACCCACGAGCATAAAAGCAGCCTCCGCCACTTTCCAAGGAGCTAATTGAGCCTCTTGGATTACTTTAGCTACTGTAGCCAGCGCCTCTATTGTCACCCGTCTCTCTTCCACAGATTCACCGGTGAAAAATTGATCTTTACTACTCAGTGCAGCGTGTAAGTCAACCGCATTGAAGGTGTAATATCCCTGAGAGAGCAAACTCAACGCTGCAATCGCCGAAAACTTTTCATTAATATCTAGGCCAACCAATACTCTCCAAGCATTAATGAGGTGCGCCGCTATTCTTTGATCAGCTATCTTCTCGTGTTCCACAGTAACCGGTAGCACAGCTCTGAGGTACTGAACCATAGTTAATCCATTTTGGCCGGCGAAAATTCCCTCTGGACAAATGAGGCTATCTCTAAGAAGTGCCTCCGTTCCATCCCTCACAGTCAATCTGCTGAAATCAAAATTCACATAACCAGGCAACCTCTGACCGATATGATCGGCAATATACTTGGCCCTCGTCATCCCATCAACTATTAAAAGCCGGGTAGTACCCTCATCAACACCTCCCGAGGGAATTAATACCCGCGCCACTAAAGGTGGATCAAGCAAGGCTGGCGAAAACCCACCCTCGACAAAACTTCTGTAGCGCGCCTGGTTTACAACCAAAGAAGCTAGGTTATTGCGCACTAGCTCAACTGGATCAACTGTCACTAACGGCGCAAATTCGAGAATGCTCGCTGCTTCACCATTCTGCTCTCTAAGTACCATATATAATCATTCTGATTAACTGGAAAGCTATTTTAACACTACGTCCCAATCTTAAAATCAACCACACTTGCCCTCCGAAGCCTTGGCGAAGGAGGGTCCCCATCATACTCCAACTTTAAAATCAATCACGTCACCATCTCTAACTATATAGTCTCGCCCCTCAAGCCGCACCTTCCCCTGCTCGCGCGCTTTTACCCAGCCGCCCACTTTCACAAAATCACCAAAGCTCACCACTTCGGCCTTAATAAAATTTGTTTCAAAATCAGTGTGGATCACCCCGGCCGCTTTCGGGGCTGTCGTCCCTCGCTTAATCGTCCACGCCCGCACTTCTTTTTCTCCCGCTGTCAAAAATGAAATCAGCCCCAAAAGCCCATACGCTTTAGTTATCAATCTCTCCAACCCCGATTGCTCCAATCCCAACTCTTTTAAATATTCTTTTTGTTCTTGATCTGTCAACGCCGCCAACTCCGCCTCGATTTTGGCCGAAACAATAACCACATTGTCATCCTGAGGAGCCTCAGCCGACGAAGGATCCCCTATCTTAAAACGTCTGTGATCGAGATTCTTCGCGGAGTTTACACTGAGTGAAATCGAAGGGCTCAGAATGACAGACTGTTCTAAGTCTTTCTCACTTATATTGAGCGCATACAGGATCGGCTTCATCGTCAATAGATTCAAATCTTTAACTAACTCCTTCTCGTCTTCATCCGTCACTGCGTCTATGGCTCGCCTGTTTTGGTTCAAAGCTGCCTTGAGTCGCAAAATAATCTCCCACTTCTGCAAGTCTTCCTTTGTACTTTGCCCTTGGGGCTTGCCCTGAGCGAAGCCAAAGGGCTCCCGTTGCTTTTCCAAAGTCTCTAAATCCGCCAACATGAGCTCTGTCTCCACCACCTCCAAATCCTGCTTCGGATCCACGCCCCCGGCCACGTGCACCACATCGGGATCTTCAAATCCTCTTAAGACATGGCAAATCAAATCTGCCTCGCGGATATGAGCCAGAAATTTATTCCCCAGTCCCTCACCTTTGTGCGCGCCTTTCACGAGCCCCGCGATATCCACAAATTGAACGGTAGCCGGTATAACCGGCGGCCGTGAAATCCTGAGCGAAGTCGAAGGACCGCTTCTGGCCACTACCTCGGCGAGCTTGCCGAGCCTGCTGTCCGGCACCGCCACCACTCCAACATTCGGCTCAATCGTCGCAAACGGATAATTAGCTGCCAACGCCTGCTGCTTCGAAAGCAGAGCATTAAACAGCGTGCTCTTTCCAGCATTGGGAAGACCAACTATGCCGACTGATAGGCCCATGTTGAATTTTTTAAATTTATTAATAAATACTATGCGTCCCAATGTCGATAAATGTTATCTCTCCGCCTTTTTCAATAGCAAATAAAATTCGGTAGCGATAGGTGACCGAAAATGAATAATAACCTTTGAGTTTACCACCCAACACGTGGGTTTTAAGCCGAGGTTGCAAGGGATTGGCACGGAAACGCTTTTCTTGCTTCACCGCAGCTAACTTAATCCTTTTTGGCAACCTCTTAAAGTGTTTGGCAAAAACCGAAGTATAGTAAACTGACGTTATTTTCACTTCAAATCACGCAGCGAATTCAATCTCCGAAGTTTCCCTACCGACTTCTCTCTTTTGTAAGCAACAACTGCCGCCAAAGCTTCCTCCAATTCCGCCTTTTGCGCCCTTTCATATAGCTTCTCCATTTCCTTCACATCCATAATCACCACATCGGGCTTATTATTGGTCAGTACTACCACCGGCTTTTTACTCGCCTTGGCTTCATTAAAAACTCGCCGGTAATCCCGCTGAATATCCCGCGCCGACACTGTTTTGGGTAAAATCATAAATACATACTATCTTATATACAATTACACGTCAAGAGACCCTCTATTTCTGCAGCAGCTCGTTAAACAGCGTGCTCTTGCCCACTTTTGGCAATCATACAATGCCGTCAGCTAATGACATTTACTCATCTTAAAGCCGTTGAAAACGACTTAGCGCGGCTGGCCGAATTCACCTGCAGGGCCTGGCCCACCAAACTCACCTTGTCGGTCAAAGCCTTGACCTGATTCGTCACCCAAATCTTCACTCCCATGGCTCATCCCCGGTGGCGGTCCACCCTGGCCGTAGCCTCCAGCCGGAAAAGCTCCCTCTAGCTTCGCTAAAGGGTTAGCCAAAATGATAAAGATGGCTCCAGCTACCAGCAACAACCCTAAAGGAATCCAGATAAGGTAAAACAAAAGTTCGAGTATTTGATTAAGTTTAGCCACCCATCCTCACCCCCTTCGCCTCCACCTAACTAGCGCCAAAATTGCCAGTGGCAAACCGACCAACACTCCCGTCACGCCCAACAAAATCATTAAAAAGCGCGGCCCGCCGGCAAACAGACCAAACCGGCCCCAGCCGCCCGGCCCAAACGGCCCAAACCCATAAGGATTCTGACCCCACTCGGACACTTGATCTTGGGCCGGGATGTCCGTCAGCCTAGCCACAAACAGACCTTTGTTCTCCACCGCCGCATACACCACCGTGCCAGTTTTATCCACTCCAATGCCTTGGCCTTTGCCTTGAGGCAAACCGAACCCAAATGGTTTCCAGGTAGTCCCAAAGTCAGCTGACACTAATACTCCGTCATCGGTCGAGGCATAAACAGTACTTGGTTCATCGCTCACGTACTCGACGTCAAATGACCTTGAGCCAGAGGTTTTCTGCCAAGTTAAACCACCGTCGGCTGAGGTATAGAGCCCGCCGAAGGTGGCGATGACCAATTGGCTCGTGTTTTGAGGCTGAACCTGCAGAGTATTAACGCTTAGGCCCTCACCGGTTAAGCCGCGGCTGACTTGCCGCCAACTAGTCCCCCCGTCCGTTGACTTATACACGCCCACACCTTTTTCTGACTCGTGCTTGGTCGTCGCCAAGTAAATGACGCTCGTGTCTTGCGGGTCGACCACCACG
Source organism: Candidatus Chisholmbacteria bacterium (assembly GCA_016176555.1). Taxonomy (GTDB): domain Bacteria; phylum Patescibacteriota; class Microgenomatia; order UBA1400; family JACOWY01; genus JACOWY01. The sequence goes on from JACOWY010000007.1 coordinate 7,276, forward strand.
TCGTGAATGGCGATTTTCTGCTCATGGGGGAAACCCTCGTCTGATTCTGTCCACGTTTTCCCGCCATCAACTGATTTAAAAAAATGCGCCCCCTTCATCAGCCCGGCCGGATTTTGAGTATCATGGACAGACCCCGCATACATCACCAGGTCGTTAGTGGGATCAATGGCGATGCCGTGGATATGGATCGCTTCTATTCTGCCACTGAGCATCTCTTTCCCCCTATTTAATCCCGCAAAAAATGACCGCTCGCTCACCAGCTCCCAATTCACTCCGCCATCTTGACTGACAGAAAAAGGCGCATTATTTTGCCAGCCAGAAGCAATTATTTTTTCCGGGTTCTCTAGCGAATATTTGATTCTCATCGGATAATGAAAAGTCGGTGTTTGCGACAGGCGGAAGCTCTGCCCCGCATCTTCGGTTTTATACCCGCCTCGGGAAGCCGGCGAGGCCACCCAAACTTCATAGGCCTTATTCGGGTTTACCGCCACCTCCTCAAATCGATATTCCTCAATCCCATTATCAGCTCTCACCCACATTTTGCCCCCATCTTCTGTCTTAAAAATGCCCTGCTCCGCCAACAAGCCAGTTCTATATCTGTCTTCCGATCTCACCGAGCTCCACAGCGACGAGTGACCGATAAAAGCAATGTCAGGATTATTCGGGTGGATCTCAACAATCTGAATGTTTCTAGCCTTTAAGTTACCGGAAATGTCCCTCCAGCTAACCCCTCCATTATCACTTCTAAACACTCCCTCAAATGTGCTGGCGTATAAAATATTGGGGTGAGACCTCGAAACCCGCACCCGGTGAATGTCTTTTAGTTGGCCGGTTATGTCCTGCCAACTCCCGCCGCCATCGGTTGATTTTAGTACCTGGGCATCCGCAGCCGCATACACTATGTCGGGGGCAGAAATTTGAAATTCAATCGAGATGACGTGACGCTGGCTGCTAAGCTTGGCCAAAGTTTTGCCCGCGTCTTCACTTTTAAAAATGCCGTCTCTTGAGCCAATAAAGATAAGGTCAGGATTTTGCGGCCCAATGGCCACCACATTGACTTCGGGCAAGTCGACGTCAGTCTCTGTCCAAGTCTGTCCCCGGTTCAGGCTGCGGTAAATTTTTGGCCTTACGGCTCCACCCGGACCATACGGACCGCCACGTCTGGCGGCATAAAGGATCCGGTCATCACTTTCAGCCACCTCCACGCTGGATAAAGACACACTCGCACCGCCTGCCGGTACCCCAGTGGTCAAAATTGTTTGCGTTTCCCTCATCGCCCCTGGGGGTCCGCCGCCGTATAAACTTCTGGCCGATGACCTAAAAGATAAATCAGTCGTCTCCAGCGGATGACTCATGGCCAAGTAAACCCGGTGGGGATCCTGGGGAGATACCGCCACGTCTTTAGCGTGATCTCCCCCGCCCTCCACCCTGCGCCAACTCTTGCCGCCATCTTCAGATTTATAAAGCGAATGAGAATTGACCTCAAAACCCGCATACATGATGTTGGGATTTGAGGGGGCGATGGCAATCTCCGCCACCTCGCCTGATCTTAGCTCCACCTTCTCCCACCTAACATCGACTCCGCTTTGCGCCCAGACACGCAGATTCAAAGTCAAAACTATCACCGCCACGGGTAGACAAGCTAAAATTCGCCCCACTTTCACTCGCCGAAAACTTGCCTCTATTGGCAACACCATTAGTTAACTGTAACACGTTTCAGCAGAGCCAGCTTCTCACCGTCTCCTTTAAGGTGAAAGCCTCGCGCACCTTAGCTTGACAACTAGCTACTAAAACAGGAAGCTTAAACCATACGTCGACACGCGTTCCTCGTATAATCTCGTCTAGAAACTCGCTCGATTATGGCCGCCCCAAAGAACTCCTTTACCTTAAAACTGTTTTCCTTTGCTTCTCATTTCCTCAACCTCATCATTTTGGCCCTCGCCACCCTTTTGCTTTTTGCGAGAGGCCCTGAGCCTGTGGCGGCCAAAGAACCATTACTTGATTATCTCCACCGCCTCGCTCCTCCCGGGATTAACACAGTCGTTATTTCCCCCTCCGCCTCGGTCACCATCGTCACCTTTGAGGACTACCAGTGTGAAGCCTGCGCCCACAATCATAAAGTCGTCAAAGAGCTGATGCGCCTTTACCCCGGCAGGTTAAACTTTGTCTTTCGTCACTACCCCCTCACCAACCAACACCCCAATGCTCTCAAAGCTGCCGCCGCAGTCGAGGTCGCCGCTGCCCAAGGCAAATTCTGGGAAATGCATTCCCACCTTTTAGAAAACCAACCCCAGTGGGCGAACTCACCCAATCCCACCGCCGACTTTGAAAGATATGCCAAACTTTTTGGGCCCCTGACAATTCCCGATACATTCGAGGCTGATTTTACCCAGCTTATCACCCAAGGCCAAGCTGACGCCGAGGCTCTGGGCGTCGCAGGCACCCCCACGACGTTTATCAACGGCCGCAATGTCGGCTACATCTCAGACGTAGACACGGCCAAAAAAGAAATCGCTAAAGATATCCTACCAATTTCTATCACATTCTCTCCCGAAACCAAGGGTGCCAAAGCTGAAACTCTCACTTTCACTGGAAGCACGGGAGATGCCAAGGCTGAAGTAGATGTCTCCACCAAACTACCGCTAAAGATTGCTTTCGAATCAGCCGGCGTTACTCGCGAGCAAACCATCCCCAATGATCCGTCTGCCTGCCGAGATGCCACTGGTTGCTCAATCCCTATCCCCACCGATCTTCCCGGCGACCCCCAAAGTTGGCAGATTACCGCCTACGATCCTTCGGGGCAAGCCATCGCCATCTACAATGGCGGCGTCGGCTCACCCGATTCTCTCTGGCATTGGCAAAAACTAGAGGCCGACTGGGCAAAAGTCGAAGCCGACAATCCCTTTAGCCCCACCAATCCCGCGTTCCTGGGTTTCGTCCTATTCCTCCTGCTTCTTTTTCTGGCCTGGCGGCGCTGGCACCAAACCCACTAAACCACCTCTTCTCATCCCGCCTCACAATCCACCAACTAATGCTACGATGAAAACATGGCTGATGGCTTGTTTTTGATCCTCCTCACCTTTATCGCTGCCTCGATCGGCACCATGACCGGCTTTGGCACCTCTACCATCATGGTCCCGACGCTCTCGCTCTTTCTGCCCCTGCCCCAAACCCTCCTCTTCGTCGGCATCATCCACTGGTTTGGTGACATCTGGAAAATCATCTTTTTCAAAAAAGGCTTTAACCTCAAACTTATTCTGATGTTTGGCATCCCCGGCACTATCTTTAGTTTCCTCGCCGCCAAACTTCCCCTGACACTACCGCAAGTTCTACTGTCTCGCTCCCTCGGCTTATTTTTAGCCGCCTATGTGGCCTTCTTGTTCTTAAAACCAAACTGGAAACTAAAGGCCTCAACCCCAACCGCCCTTCTTGGCGGCACTCTCTCAGGTTTCTTCTCCGGCATCTTTGGCGTCGGCGGCGCCATCCGCTCTAGCTTCCTCACTGCCTTCAACCTCGAAAAATCCGTCTTCCTCTTTACCTCCGGCGTCATCGGCCTGTTCATCGACAGCTCCAGGTTGGTTCAATACTCTATCAGCGGTATCCGCCTCGGCCCACTGATGACGGCGCTGGTGCTCTGTATTCCCGCTTCCTTCCTCGGCGCCAGAGTCGCCAAAACCATCGTCACCCGCATCCCTCAACCATCCTTTCGCCTCGTCATCGCTCTGTTTCTTTTCCTGGTTGGGCTGCGATATCTTATCGTCTAGGCACTAGAGCAAATCGCCCTTCCTGGCTTCAGTGATTCACCTTTCCCGCTGGCTACTGAGCTTCCGGCGCTGGCATCAAGTAAAAAAGCTGCACGTGGGTCTTTTGCCCAAAAGGTCCGGGGTTAGGACCGTACGTTTTGCCATCGCTGTGATAAGCCACTGCCACCACGTTCACCGTACTTTGAGTACTCTCTGGCAAAGGCGTCATCGTCAAATTAAAGTTGGCCGATCCATCGCGCCCCGCTGAAAAGACATTCTCCGCGCCATCGATCGCGCCGCAAGGCGTGTCCACCACCAACGGTTCTGGAGGTAACTTGATCCGCGAACACCAAACTGTGTAGACCCCACTGGGCACCAACTTGGTCATGTTCAAGCTCAAAGTCGCCTTACTGTCACTCACTTGATAAGATCCCGTCCCCGCTGCCGCCAACCATTCACCTAAAGTCATGCCCAAACTAGCTCCTTTAGGAAACGGGCCCAGAGGATTTTCTCCCAGCTTGAAAGGGTCATGCTCAACAGGTACCGCTGCGCTAAACACTTCTTGAGCTCCAGCTGTCGCCTCTTTGCCCTCAGTTACGTCGACCCTGACTCCACTTTCTCCATCCGCTCCGGTCACAAACACGTCTTGCTCAGGCAAGCCAGCTTGAATGTGATTCACGAGCTGTAGCTGCATCGGCTCACCGCTTCCGGCCATCTTTTGAGCCTCTCCACCAGTCTTGTTTCTGGTCGACCCCACAAAAAAGCCTACCACCAAACCAAGTGCCAGTAAGACTACCGCGACTAAAGGTTGGCCAAAACCATTCTTGGTTTTATCTTCCTCGTCCATCGTTCTCACCCCCTTTCTTAGCAGGCAAATCGACTCGTGGCTGTGTCAAAATGTCGTCATAGTAACACTTCTACCGCCAATAGCAATACCATCTCTTATAGCAAAACAGGTACAATCGGCCTATGACTCTGAATCGGGCTGCAACCGAATCTACCCGCCTGCGTCAAGCCACTTTTGCTGGCGGCTGTTTTTGGTGCACCGAAGCAGTTTTCAAAATGCTCAAAGGGGTGACTAAAGTTACCCCTGGTTACACCGGAGGCACCATGGAAAATCCTCATTACTATACTGTCTCAATGGGGACGACGGGTCATGCCGAAGCCATTCAAATTGAGTTCGATCCTAGTAAAATCGCTTACCCGGATTTGCTCCACGTCTTCTTCGCTACCCATGACCCCACCACCTTAAATCAGCAAGGCGCTGACAGCGGCACCCAATACAGAAGCGCCATTTTCTACCACGACGAGGAGCAAAAAAAACAAGCCGAAAAAGCCATCAAGCTCGCCCAAAAAGATCATCCTTCAAAAGTCGTTACCGAAATTACCCGGTTTACCACGTTTTACGTGGCCGAAAACTATCACCATGATTACTACCGTAAAAACTCCTCCGCTCCCTACTGCCGCATCGTCATCGACCCCAAAATCCAAAAACTCAAAACCAAATTCTCTCCCTATCTGAAGCACTCCAATCCAGATCACTGAAACAAAGTTCAACTTTATCTGGAGCTATATATCAAACTAAATAAATTTATCTTAGGTAAAAGCGCACCATCAACTACCATGGATAAATGGAAAATAGCTTTTTGGGTGGTAATTGCCCTCGCCTCCTTTCTCTCCCTCTATCGCCTCGGCTCCTGGGCCTTGCTCGATTCTGACGAAGCGACATACGCCCGGGTCCTTCACGAAAGCCGGCAAAACAATAATTTTTTAACTTTCACCAAACTGGGCCGCACTTGGATCGACAAACCACCGCTCTATTTCTGGCTCATGGGGGGCACCGCCGCCTTTTTGGGCGAAACCGAATTTGCCCTCCGGCTTCCCTCAGCGCTCCTCATCGTCGCCACCGTCTTCCTTGTTTGGCACACGGCTCTACTTTTTTCCCAAAGTAAATTGACAGCTTTCCTCTCCGCCGCCATCCTCACCACCAGCGGCTTTTTTATGTTTGCCGGCCGCCAGGCCCGCATGGATATCCCCATTACCTTTACTCTCTTACTCTCCTTCTACTGCTTCATCAAAGGTCTCAAAAAACCCCGCTGGTACATTGGCTTTGGCACCGCTTTGGCTTTAGGCATTCTCACCAAGAGCATTGTCGGCCTTCTTTCCCTCCCCCTCGCCCTCCTCACTTCCCTTGTCTACAAAAATTGGACCTGGCTCAAGAATAAATACTTCTGGCTCGGCCTCCCCCTCGCCCTCCTCATTAGCGCCCCTTGGCACATCTACCAACACCTCTACTATGGCCCAGAGTTTTGGCAGAGCTACAGTTTCTTTGTTCTCAATCGCATCGCCGTCTCCTTCGTCGCCGACCAACCTTCAGTGTGGTATTATTTTGTCCGCCTGCTTGCCGAAGTTGAGCCCTGGTTCATTCTCTTCTTCACTATCAGCATCCTATTTGGAGTCAAAAGTTTCTCCGGCAAAAAACCTTCACCTGGCCATTGGCTCACCCTCCTCTCGGCCTTCTTTTTCTTAGTCATTTTCTCCCTCTCCAAAACTCGCTTCATGTACTACTACGTCCCTGCCCTGCCTTTTATGGCGCTTTTTCTTGGGCTTACCCTAAAAGAGCTCGTAACCCGATTTTCTTTTTCGACTAAATTAGCCATTCTTCTGCCTCTTATTATGATCGGGTTAGTCGACACCTCACTTCACATCTTCTCCCCAAAAGAAAGAAATTTTTTCTTCCAGAGCCTACCCAAAATCACCCGTTACCAAGTAGCCGAAGAAGAAAAAATAATGGGTCACTATCTGGCTCAAAACAGCTTGCCCCTCTACGCCTACCGCTGGAACTTTTACGAAACCCTCAATTACTATGGCGATGCCCCCCACACCATCGATTCTCCCCAAATGCCTGAAAATCCCGAACGACCGTTTCTTCTCCTCTTACCCCAACCGCTGGTAAGCTCTCCAAAAGTCCAAACCGCTCTCACCGAGTACCAAAAAACCGGCGCCCCCCAAACGATATTTTCCGGCAACGCCGCATTACTTTTGAGATACAACTAAAAATTACTTCCGCTCCACCTTAATCGTGCATTCGGTAATCAAAGCCGCAATCGCCCCCACTGCCGCCAGTACCGGTGCGATCACCGTCCCCACCACCCCAAAAGTCAACGGGAAAGAAGCAATCGTCTTGCCTTTTTTATCCACGATCGAGATTTTCCGCACATTCCCTTCATGGATAAGCTGCTTCACCTTCTTGAGGACTTCCTCACCCTTCACTTTGAACGCCTCGTTCTTTGCTATCCTCTTTGCTGCTTTCTCCCTTGTCTTTGCTGCCATTTTTCCCCACCTCCTTTTACCTAATTGATAAATTAAAAAGGAATATCCAGCTGCACGCCTTCCTGCTTTTCGTGAGCCAGCTTCTCGCCCACGTGCCGATACTGGCACCACCGACATTCTTTCCCTTCATCCGGCATCGGCCCTACCAAAAGCTTATCAACCTCTTTAACTAAACTCAAAAATCCATCCTCTCCTTGGGGTAACTCAAGCCACGTGGGCGGAAAGTCCAACACCGCCTTACCATCTTTAAAGCTCACCGCATCAGGATAAAGAATTAAAAGTCCCGACCCACTCACTTTCACCGATCTCCCCCGGGCTGGATTGGCTAAAGCAAAATTGTATGCCCCGAGCTGCGTTCTGTATTTGGCAATTTTATCCTCATGGGGCTGGCTGATCTTAAGGTCTATTAAAAGATAGCTCCCATCTGGCCGCCGCGCCAAAAGATCATATTTGCCCTTGATAAATACGCTCGTCCCCGGCACCGGCACCGACTCCACCCAACCTTCTTGCGTTTCCACTATCCCTTCTGGCAAAACCTTCGAGAGAGTCCGCAAATCCTTGCCAATCAGCGTCCCCTGCAATCTCGTGTTAATCGCCCCAAACACCCCCGGCATCGGCATCGAAGGCTGATAAATCCCGTGCTTGACCTTGAGGTAATAACAAAGCTTGCACTCCTCCCAAAGGTACGCAAAATCAGACGGCGACAATTTATACATAATATTATTATAACGTAGGATGATTTTGTCCTGAGCGCACCTGTCCTGAGTGAAATCGAAGGAGCCGAAGTGTCAAAGATCCTGAGCGAGTCGAAGGACGAAGTCTGAAGGGGATAGTTTATACATAACAACTCAAAATGGAAATAAGTTTATTTACCGGCAAAGGCTTTGGTGATCGCCTCTCGGATATTTTTGCCACTAAACCAGCCGTTTAAATGCACCAGAGTCTGCTTGGTCTGCTTATCGCGCCTCAGATAATACTTATCAATTTTTCCCCCGCTTTTAAGAAATCTCGCCAGCAATTCTTCTATCGTTTCTTGCAACATTCTGCTTCACTTTACCACATTCTTTGGGGGTTTACCACAGTACCAGTCCCGCTAAGCGGGGCTGTACGCCTGCCTGCCGGCAGGCAGGTGGTTTCCTCAATACCAGTCGGTACGGGGCAAGCAGTCTCGTACATGAATGAAGCCCCAAGTCTGACTCGGGGAGACTTCACTCTGCCCCAAAAGCCCCCTCCATCTTGTCAATGAAATTTCCCTAGGTTACAGTATTACAACTGCATCAAGGCGAATACCCTAGGCCATTGGCCCAGGGATGAGCCGCAGGTCCGGCTCAGCCGGACCAGGGATGCAGGCGTAACGCAGCCTCTTAGCGAAGCCGAGCTTCCTGGATCAGAATATACAGGAACCCGGGCTTTCATGCCCGGGGAGGCTCCATTGCCCATGACTAAATATCAAAAATACTTCCAAAAAATGCTCGAGGATCACCAGGAATTGTTCAAGAAATTCGACCTCATCCACGCTCAATACTCTTTAGATCAACCAAACTACCAGCGCCGCTTCAATAGCCTCGGCAAACAAATCGTCGCCATCGTCCAAGACTACGAAAACCGCCTCTGCGCCTCTACCGAAAAAGGCCAGTTTAGTAAATTTTCGATGCAATTAGGCGAAAAATTCCGCGCCCTGGTCAAAAAGAAGTTCCCCCTCATCGACTCTGTCGGTGTGAGGGTCACCAAAGGCCCACCCGAACACCAAGACATCCTCAAAGCCTTAAGAAGAATCAGACTCCAGTAGTAAACTCTCAGGCTTGACTCAACTCATCAAAAAGTTTGTGCCTTATCCTCTTGAGTCTGCCTCTTCTGCCCTCAACAGCAAAATGTTTTGCTCCGCGTCGTGCGCCACCGGGATGAATTCCCATCCCCTGAATTGTTCAGCAGACTGGGCACTAGCAAACATCGCTATCACGAGTCGTGGATACAATTTAGGTATAAGTTCTCTATCCTCCACCTGCTCCCCGCTGATACCATAAACCAACAAGTAACGGCCGGGGGGTTGCCCTGCTTTTTCCGCCGACTCTTGGTCGCGAAGATCACGGCACACTATCTTTTGGCCAGAAACTTCTTCTTCCACTCCTGTCATCGCCGTCAAATTTTACCACCCCACGGCCTGATCTTAAGTACCCACCTCACCGCCAATAGATTTTTAGGCTTCGGCCTCTCCGCCACAGTCGGATCCGCCGTCAGAGGCGGAAAATCCCCCCAGGACTTCAAATCCAGGCTATACTAGCCAAAATATGCCATGGCCAGTAAAGTTCTTCCAAACCCAAAGAGGTAATCACCCAGTGAAAGAGTTTATCACTAAGCAAGAAATCGCAGTGCAATCAAAAATTAACAGTCGCATCAATCTACTTGTAAACTATGGCCCCTTTCTAAAACCTCCATACATTAAGAAGCTTCAGGATAAACTCTACGAATTAAGGACCTCAGGGAAAATGGCTGTCAGAATTTTCTATACCATGAAAAACAACAAATATTATCTTCTTCATGCATTTAAAAAGAAAAGTAATAAGACCCCAGCCAAAGAAATTCAAATTGCTCTTGACAGGCTGGAGGAAGTTATATAGCATATAAGCTATAAGTAGCTATATTATGAATATGAATAAAAAAATAATAAAACCAAAAGATCGAAAACATTTAGACTTTGAGATCTGGCACAAGCAACAGCTAAAAAACCTCAAATATAAAGCTGAATATGATCGCCTCCAGCCCGAATTTGCCGTGATCGGGGCCATGATCGAAGCCAGAATTAAAAAAGGCCTCACCCAAGCCAAACTCGCCAAAAAGATCGGCACCAAGCAATCGGTTATTTCCCGTTTGGAAACGGGTCACGCCAATCCTTCGCTCAACTTCTTAAGAAAACTCGCCTCCGCTCTGGACACCACCCTCAAAATCCAATTTAAATAAACTTCCCCGCCTCAAATCCCCCCACCTCAAAAACAATACCTTTAGATAACTTAACCTAAAATCCTCGAATGTCTCAAGAAAACCCCGCCTGCGTAGACAGGCATTCCGAAAGTGGCGGACCCAACGATTCATTTACTTTAATCTTTTTCGCCCCTGCCGAAGATAATTTGATCTGCTGATAACTTTCTTTCCTGTTTCTGTTTCTATTTTTCTTCGAGCTACCCGCGCCACACCACCACCCCGCCGGGCAACATTCCTGTTTTTTTCAAAAGTAACGGGTTCTTCTTTCTGAGATATTTCGGTTGTACTCACTTCAGCCAGCATATTTAAAACCAGCTCCAGATTGGTCATATTATCTCGCAGGTTTTCTTTTTTTAAACCTTTGAGATTCTTATCTTGTTTGGTTGTTAATCCCGCCCACGCTTTGGATATTTCGTCCGTGAGAATCGCAAACTCAACACCCTCCTTTGCCCCTCTTTTTTCCCATTCATCAGTCAATGCCTTGCGAATTTCTATGCTCTTTAACCTTTGATTTACCCACTCCGGGCTATATCCTTTCTACAAGTAAGTTTTTAGGGCACGATTGATGGAGAGCTCCGGATCGGCTGTTTCTTCCAGCCGTTCATACCCCACGCGCGCCAACCAAAGCTTGAATGGCTCTGCATTCGGTGATGGAATGGATTGAATCAGACGAAGCATTGTTTCCGTGTCTGCCACGTCAGTCAGGTAATATTTTCCATCGGCAGCACGCATTTTCAGTTGGTGACATTTTGTCACCGACTCACTACCTTCTTTCCGCAGCCGCTCCGCAAGTTTATTCCAATACTTTCTAGGGCTTGTACTATTAGCCAAAACAGCAACTACATCAACCACAGAAAAATACCAGAGTTCTTTCTCCGCATTCCAGTGACGGCGGATTTGTTTTCCTTCAAAAATTGCTAGTTTACTTCCCTTTTTAATTTCTTTTTTCATAGTCCCATTC